>MWTA01000020.1 GCA_002050125.1 Anaerolineae bacterium UTCFX2
GGCGGCGTGGACCGGATTTACGTGCTGGCGCCGCTGGGCGGTGGAGTGATGATCGCTCAAGGCGGGGTGTATTCGTATTATGAATTCTCGCTTCATCGCAGCCGGGCGATCAATAAAACCGGTTGGCGCAGGATGCTGGTTGATTCGCCCCCGCCGCCGCCCGAGTGGGTGACCAAGTCTCTGTACATGCCGGAAGGCGTGCCGATTGACGCTCTGGCATACCGGATTGGCGAGTTCTACCGCGTCAAGCCGGCGGTCAACCTCAGCCTGCGCAGCTCCCCGGGGCGCGACGCGCGCATTGCCCAACTCGCTGCGCCCGGCGAGATCCTAGAGATCATCGAGGGTCCAGTCGCAGCCAACGGGCTGACCTGGTGGAAAGTGCGGGTGGAGCGCGAAGCTTCCGAGCCAATCGAGGGCTGGATCTTTGAGAACCAGGACTGGATTGAACGGGCATGGGATTATTAATCATTCAAAGTTAGAATTGAGAATTGCAAGAGCATGGAAAAACCAACATGATCCGAATGCTGTATTTATCTGCCGATGGGAAGCTCCTCGCCGATCTCAATCTGATTGATCTGGAGATCAGCCTGCATGACCCCAAGGGGGTGATCTGGGTCGATTTTGAAGGCGCGCCAAACGCAGAAGCCGAACCGATTTTGCGCGATAAGTTCCATTTTCACCCGCTGGCAATCGATGACGCCTTGCAAGAAAATCACTCACCCAAGCTGGATGATTGGGGCAGTTACTTGTATATTGTGATGCATACCATCCTGTTTGACCCCGCCGAAGGGGAGGTAAAGACGCAGGAGCTGGATTTCTTTGTCGGCAGCAACTACCTGGTCACCCATCACGATGCGCCGATCGAAGCAGTCGATCAAATCTGGAAGACCTGCCAGCGCGATGAGCGGATCATGAAGGGAGGTCCTGATCACCTGCTGTACCGCATCCTTGACGAGATCGCCTCCCGCTATATGCCGGTGGTCGAAAAGCTCGATCTGGCGATCGACGAACTGGAGGACGACATCTTTATCGGGAAGAATACCGCTACGCTGGAAAAGCTGTTCACCCTCAAGCGCGCCGTGCTATATCTGCAGCGCATCCTGGCGCGCCAGCGCGAAGTGCTCAACCAACTGGCGCGCGACCCATACGACCAGATCGACGCCAAAGACCGGGTGTACTTCCGCGACGTTTACGATCACCTGGTGCGCCTGTACGACATCATCGAGAGCGTGCGGGACCTGATCAGCGGGACGATGGATACCTATCTCTCGGTCATCAACAACCGCATGAACGAGATCATGAAAACTCTGACGGTGATAACGACCTTATTTATGCCGCTGTCATTTGTCACCGGGTTTTTTGGAATGAACTTTCTCCAGCCAAGCGCGCCGCTGAATATCTGGACGGGTCTTCCGGCGTTCTTGGTCACGCTGGCAATCATTTTATTTACCCCGCTGGTTATGTTCGGGTGGATGCGCCACCGCAAGTGGATGTGAAATGGATTTGGAATTCAGAGGAAGTAAAAATAGACTTTATCTTCCTTTTTCACCGGTCGGGTTATTTTATTCGCTAAGGAGGTAAGATGAGCGACAAACTGAGCCCCAGCGCGCAGAAAATTCAGCAGGCATTGGAGACGCGGGGCGTCAAGCTGCAGGTGATCGAGTTGGCTGATTCGACTCGTACGTCAGCTGAGGCCGCCCAAGCGATCGGCTGCGGGGTGGGGCAAATCGTAAAATCGCTGGTTTTCAAAGCCAAGCGTTCAGAGCGTCCGATCCTGGTGATTGCCAGCGGCGTTAACCGGGTGGACGAACGGCGGATCGAAAAGCTCATTGGAGAGCCGTTGGGCAAGGCTGACGCGGATTTTGTGCGGGCGCGCACGGGCTTTGTCATCGGCGGCGTCCCGCCGTTTGGGCACGCCGAACCGGTCGAGACTTTCATCGACCAGGATTTACTCAATTACAGCGAGCTTTGGGCGGCTGCCGGAACCCCCCATGCGGTTTTTCGCCTCACGCCGGATGAGTTGCTTTTCTTATCCGACGGGAAAGTCGCGCCGGTAAAACAAGAATGACCCCATCGCTCGGAGTGGTCTTTCACCCAGCGTTTCCGCCCGAAACGCTGCCTGACTACGCCAGGAGAGCCGAAGCAGCCGGCTTAGACGAACTCTGGTTCTGGGAGGACTGTTTCTATGCCGGCGCGTTTACGAGCGCGGCGGTTGCGCTTGGCGCGACCCGCAAGATCAAAGTGGGCATCGGGATCCTGCCGGCAGTGGCGCGCAACCCGCTGTTTGCCGCGATGGAAATCACCACCCTGGCGCGGTTGTATCCGGGGCGATTCCTGCCCGGGTTTGGGCACGGAGTCGACCTGTGGATGAAACAGATCGGCGCTTATCCGAAGTCCCCGCTGAAAACCCTTGGCGAGACAGTCGAGGCGGTGCGGCGGTTGCTGCACGGCGAGAAGGTGACGCTGCATGGGAATCATGTTCACCTGGACGAGGTTCAAATGCGCCTGGTCGCTGAAGTGGTCCCGCCGCTTTTTATCGGCGGCATTCGCGAAAAATCTCTGCGGCTCGCAGGACGGCACGGAGATGGCGCGATCCTGACGGCGCTCTCATCGCCGGCTTACGTGCGTTGGGCGGGTGAACAGATCCGGTCTGGGATGGAGGAGAGCGGACGCCGGCAAAACCAGCGGGTGGTCTTTGTGCTATGCCAGGTCGATCCGGAAGGTTTGGCGGCGCGCCTCAGCGCGCGGGGGGCGATTGCCGCAGGCGTCGCCCGCGGCGACCCGCACCTTAAATCGCTGGGGATCGCCGAGCAAGCCGTGGAAATGGTGCAAACGTATGGGGTGGAAGGCGCAGCCGCGCGCATTCCAGAGGCCTGGGTGGACGAACTGGCGGCTGCCGGTACCCCGCATCAGGCAGCCGCGATGCTAAAGCGGCTGGAGGACGCCGGCGCCGATTCTATCGTGCTGCAATCGATCACCGCCGACCCGGCAGACCTGGACGTCTACATTCACAGCCTGCTGCCGCTGCTAAAGTAACGGGAGCAAGAACTGTGGAAGGGCAGTTTGCTTTTTCTGCGGTTTGCGCGTATAATTTATAATAATAACTTCTAATTTATCTAAAAAATCTGTTCCTGAACGAATGACTTATAATACGTTCAGCGAGCATTTGGCTGAAGACGGATTACCGGTGTCTTTCTAATGGCTATCGATCGTTTTGGACGTAATATCAATTATCTGCGCATCAGCCTGACGGATCACTGCAATTTGCGCTGCCTCTACTGCATGCCCGAGGACATGACCTTCCGTCCGAACCCGGAGTTGATGCAGGATGACGAGTTGCTGCTGCTGGTGCGGTTGTTTGCGCAGTTGGGGTTCGAGAAATACCGGCTCACCGGCGGCGAGCCGACCGTTCACCCGCGCGTGGTCGAACTGGTGCGCGCGATCAAAAAGAACCCCGGAGTGCGCTCGCTCACGATGACCACCAACGGCGTTCTGCTCCCGCGCCTGGCTAAGCCGCTGGCAGAGGCTGGGTTGGACCGGGTGAACATCAGCCTGGATACGCTCGACCCCAAGAAATTTCAGCGTCTGACCCGCCGGGGCAAACTGGAACAGGTCTGGGAAGGGATCCAGGCAGCCGAAGCGGCGGGGCTGGTTCCGGTCAAGCTCAACGTGGTGGTTGTGCGCGGGTACAACGAGGGGGATGTGGCGGATCTGGCGCGGCTATCGCTGAGCCATGCCTGGCAGATTCGTTTTATCGAGATGATGCCCTTTGCCGGCTCGACCGATCTCCAGCTTCAAGCGACCGTCACTGCCGCGGAGATCCGCCAGCGGATCGAGGCTGAACTTGGCGCGCTGGAGGTTGTGAACGGCGGCGAACTGGACGGCGAAACGCGCCTCTTCCGCCTGCGGGGCGGGGTGGGGGAAGTGGGCTTTATTTCATCCGTTACCATGCCGTTTTGTGCAGCCTGCACGCGCGCCCGGCTGACCGCGGACGGTCGCCTTAGGTTATGCCTGCTGCGCGAGGGCGAGGTGGATCTGCTCACACCGCTGCGGGCGGGCGCCAGCCTCGAGGATCTGCGCCAGCTCATTTTGGATGGGGTCTGGGTGAAGCCGTGGGGTCACGGTTTGGCGGAAGGTTTGATCCCGCTCAACCGGGTGATGTCCGAAATCGGGGGGTGAGCCGGGCGGGACGGCGCTAACCGGGGGATTTCAAAGGATGCGCAGACCCATATAGATCAGGGCGCAAATCAGAGCTCCGAACAGCGAAGCGATAAAGTTGACCCAATCGTTATCCAACCAGCTCCAACCGCGGATCTGGTGGGTTGGCGAACCGCAGAGGTGCACGGGGTGGCGCTCGGTTTCTTTTTCACAGACCGGACACCAATAAATCGCCTGCAGGGTCGCGCCCAGGAGGGAATCGAGGAAAGCGCCCGCGGTTCCGCCCAAAACGGCAGCCAGGAATAGAGCCGCCGGGTCTGGGCTTGAGCCAAAGATCATCGCCAGAAGCCCCACCAGCGCGGCGCCGCTCATGGCTGCCAGGCTGCCCAGCAGGCTGATTGCGCCCGACGCGCCATACTCCATCGGCTGCCAGGTTGTGATCAGGCGCGGCGGCTGCGGGTTCAACACACCTAATTCGGTTGCCCAGGTATCCGCATTGACCGCTGCCATCGCCCCGGCATACGCCGCCCAGAGCCAGGTTTCCCCCGGAAGCAGGGCGTGTAAAATCGCCAGGACCGCGCCCAGCCCTCCGTTTGCCAGCACCTGACCCCAATCGCGCTGACTGCCTTTGGAGAATTTTTCGCTCAATGTCTGTTTTCGCCGTCCAGCGAGGCGCGAGAGCAGGCTGGATGACAGGAAAAAGGCGAGCAGGAGCGCCGCCCAGGGCAAGCCGCCGATGCCAAAAATCAACCCGCCAGTCAACGCGGCTGCGAGCGCCCCGCTGCGGTTGAGCGCTTTGGCTTTCCACGCCAGGGCTGCGACGATGATACCCAGGAGAATTCCAAGAAAAAGCTGCATGGCGGTCTATCGTGAGGTGTTGGTTAATGTGGGATACGTGTGGAATAATGTGGGATAAACCTACAACCGGGACTAACCCGAGTGCAGGATAAAGAACACCGCCAGAAGGTAAAGGACCGCAGTCAGGGCGCTGCTGGTCCAGAGCACAAATGCCACCGGGCGGCTTTCAGGTTGGCGAAAAAAGAACAAACCCAGCAGCAGCGCGGTGAGAAAAAACAAGAAATTCAAGAACGGCAACAGCATCAGCCGCGCGGCCGGCAGAGGGTCTGCTGGAAAGCCAGCCGGCGTGAAGCCCAGCGAGACTTCGCTGCGCGCGCTGATGGCAAGACTGACCCACACCCACAGCGCAAGGCTGGCGAGAATGCTGGTCAGCAGAAGCGCTCGGGCGGGTATGGAAGTCCAAACTCGCTGCAGCATAAGTGAAGGGTAGACCGCGCGCTCAGGTAGCGGGGTCAGCGAACCTAATTCGATGAAGCGCTGGTAAATCTGGAGGAATTCTTCAGGCTGGGCGGGTGAGATGACATAACCTCCCCCCGGCGTAGCGATCATGATGAGGTGATTGACATCTGCAGCCAAGTACTCGATTTCTCCGCCGCCCGGGATGCGCCGGAGTCCAAGCACCGCCCCGGGAACCCGAATCAGCGGTAAAGGCAAGGGCGCGGTAAGCTCAGAAGCCGGGTGCACCCAGAGGATCTCGTCGCTGGGGATATCCTGGCTGCGCAAACCCCAGCGCAGCCGGATGCCGCCCTGGGTCAAGATATAGACGGCGCTGCGTAACCCATAGACGCGATAAGCCAGCGCCAGGACCGCCGCTGCAACTGCCAGGACGAACAGCAGATACAGCAGGCTGGTTTCCAGGGCGCTGGCTTGGGTGGACTGCCAGATACCGCCAATGCCAACGAGCGTGAGCAGCACAATGCTGCCGAGCAAAAAGATCGTCCCCATGCGACGATTCGGCTGGAAAGCGTACTCGTCTTGCATGGGGAGATTTATACCACTATTATTGAATCTGATAGACGATGTTCACTTCAATCGTCAGGGCAAGCTGTCCGGCTTCGACCGGAACCGAAGCGGGCGCTGCCATTACGCTGTCGCGCATGGCATACATCGGGGCGGGGGCGCTGCTGGTGTACTCGCTGATCGTCTGCACCGGACCGAGCGTCACACCAGCCGCCTTAGCCAGTTCCTGGGCTTTGGCGTGAGCATTGTCTACCGCCGCGGCGCGAGCCTGAGATTGCACTGCTGTCGGGTCGGAAACATCGAACTGGATGCCGTTGATCGAATTGGCGCCCGACTTGACCACCTCGTTGAGGATTTTTCCAACCTGATCCAGATCGCGCACCGTGACGTAGACCGAGTTGTCGACGATGTATAAGACCACGCCGGTCGGTTTGCCCTCCGTGTCGTATTCACGTTGGGGATAGATGCTGAAGTTGGTGGTCTGGATGTCTTTAGCGGCGACGCCCATCGCTTTGAGGGTATCGATCACCTCAGCGGTGCTGGTGTTGTTTTCGGCGACGGCTTTCATTGCATCGCGCCCTTCGATGTGCACGCCAACGGTTATGTTGGCGATGTCGGGAGTGGCGAAGACTTTCCCGCTCCCGCTCACCGTTAGCGTGCGCGGCGGGGTTGTTTCGCTGGAGGGGGGCTGGGTCTGGGCGAAGGCTGCGCCGGCGCAGCCAGTCAGGACGATTGCGGCTAGCATAACTGCTGGGGTTAGAACCGATTTGACTTTCATTGTATTTCTCCTCTCGTGTTTTTCTCGCGGCTCAGGTTGATTTAGCCGGTGATGAAATTGTGATCCAAACTAGATCAGAGCAGTAGACGCATATCCATTAATTTGAGTTCCCGGCTTTCGGTCAGAATCTTGCATACATGGGCGCAATGGCTCGTGCGGTCAATCCGCGGCGCGTTTTTATATGTTTTTCTAACGCCATACATGCGTTATGTTGATATTGCCAGTGTTATAATCCCCAGAAGGAGTATTGGAGCTTTTCACAAGGCTGGGATTCTGACAATTAAGGAAAAAAGACTATGATGCGATTTGATCGGTTCACCGAGCGTGCTCAAGAAGCCGCTCAGCGCGCAGCCGAGATCATCCAGCGTTATGGACATAACCAGATCGATACGGAACATATTCTGCTGGCGCTGATCGAGCAGCCGCAAGGTGTCATTACCCAAATATTGGAAAACTTAAAGGTTGATACGAACGCGCTGACCGAGCGTCTAGATTATATCCTGCGCACCAGCCCCAAAGCGAACATCTTTGGCGGCGGCGCGGGCCAGATCTTTATCACGCCGCGGGTCAAGCGGATCATTGATTTGGCGAACGAAGAAGCCAATCGCTTGAAAGACGAATATATCTCAACCGAGCACATCTTCCTGGCGATTATGAGCGAGCGCAGCACGCCCGCAGCCCGGCTGTTGGAAGGCGCGGGTGTGACGCGCGAGCGCGTGTATGAAGCCATTCAACAGATTCGTGGCGGACAGCGCGTAACTGACCCGCAAGCCGAAACCCGCTATCGCACGTTGGAACGTTTTTCGCGCGACTTGACCCAGATGTCGCACGAAGGCAAGCTCGACCCCGTGATCGGGAGGGATACCGAAATTCTGCGGGTTATCCAGATCCTCTGCCGGCGCACCAAGAACAACCCGGTGCTGATTGGAGAAGCCGGGGTTGGCAAGACAGCCATCGTTGAAGGGCTGGCGCAGAAGATCGCCGCCAATGATGTGCCGGAAATCCTTTCGGGAAAGCGCGTGTTGTCGCTGGACCTGGGCGCGATGATTGCGGGGTCGCGTTTTCGGGGGGAGTTCGAGGAGCGCCTTAAAGCGGCGCTGGAGGAGATTCAGCGCGCCGAAGGAGAGGTGATCCTTTTTATCGACGAACTGCACACGGTGGTCGGCGCCGGCGCAGCCCAAGGCGCGATGGATGCCTCAAATATGCTCAAGCCAGCGCTGTCGCGCGGCGAACTGCAATGCGTAGGAGCCACCACACTGGATGAATACCACAAGCATATCAAGAAAGACGCAGCGCTTGAGCGGCGATTTGCCCCAGTGTATGTCGAAGAACCGAGCGTGGACGAAACGATCTTGATGCTTCATGGTCTGCGCGATCGCTACGAAGCGCATCATAAAGTGCGTTTCTCTGACCAGGCGCTTGTGGATGCGGCGCGCCTGTCTTCCCGCTACGTCACCGAACGGCATCTGCCGGATAAAGCAATTGATCTGATCGACGAGGCGGCTGCCAAACTGCGCGTGCTGCTTTATTCATTGCCACCCGAACTGAAGGAGATGAAGACCGAGATCGATCGTCTGGCGGCTGAAGAAGAGCTCGCCGGACAGGAACGCGATTACGAGCGCGCGGCACAGAAGAAATCCGAACGCCTGCGCCTGGAAAGCGAGTTTGCCGAACACCGCGATCAGTGGGAATCCGAGCACCAACTCGATGAGATGGTCGATTCGGATGATATTGCCGAGGTGGTCGCCCAATGGACTGGCATCCCCGTTGCCCAGATGATGGAAACGGAAGCAGAAAAGCTGCTCCGCATGGAGGAGCGGCTGCACGAGCGCATCATCGGGCAAGAGGAAGCAATTCAGGCAATCTCAGACGCGATCCGGCGGGCGCGCTCGGGGCTCAAAGACCCCCGGCGACCGATCGGCTCGTTCATCTTTATTGGACCGTCCGGCGTGGGCAAGACTGAGCTGGCGAAAGCGCTAGCCTGGTTTATGTTCGACGACGAGGATGCCCTGGTGCGCATCGACATGAGCGAATATCGCGAACAGCACACTGTCTCGCGCCTGTTCGGCGCGCCGCCCGGCTATGTTGGATACGAAGAAGGCGGTCAGCTCACCGAAGCGGTCCGGCGGCGACCATATCGGGTGATCTTATTCGATGAGATCGAAAAAGCTCACCCCGAGGTGTGGAATGCCCTGCTGCAAATCCTGGATGACGGACGGCTCACCGATGGACAGGGTCGCACAGTTGATTTTCGCAACAGCGTTTTGATCATGACGAGCAACCTGGGGACGGAATACGTGCGCCGCTCCGGCAGCCTGGGCTTTCTCCAAAACCGCGGCGATGACGACGAGCGCGAGGAGCAGGAAAAGATCAAAAAAGCGTTGAAGGGAACCTTCAGACCGGAGTTTCTCAACCGGATCGATGAAATCATAACCTTCTCGCCGCTCTCGATCGAGCAGATGCGCGACATCGTCGAACTGCAGATGAAAGAGGTACAGGAGCGTTTGCATGAGCGCGGCTTGCAAGTTGAACTGACGCCCGCAGCGCGCGACTGGCTGGCTCAGGAGGGTTTTGACCCGGCGTTTGGTGCGCGCCCGCTCCTGCGTGCCCTGCAAAAGCACGTGGAGAGCCCGCTGTCGGTCAACCTGCTGGAAGGGCAGTTCTCTGAAGGCGATACGATCATCGTGGACGTGGACGAGGCAACCAGCAAGTTGGTCTTCCGCCAAATGGGGCAAGGCATCCCGGCGGAGGAGCTTGGTCACGTGGACGCGCAGCGCTAAATCGCTGTACATACTCGAATTAGGGCGTTGGAAGCCAGGTCTGGCTCCAACGCCCTTTCATTACTCCAGTACTAATGACTTTGTAAGCTTGTCCAGCCTGTTAATTTTGTTATGTTCAGCATTGCAAATATTCATATAATCAAGCCATGACCGGTATTGTCCTGTGTTTGAACGATGTGAAGATTCCGCGCGAGAAACAGCTCGTAAATTGTCCGCGCTGCGGCGGGAAATCCGTTCGCCGATGGGGCTCAGACACTCGCAATATTTACGACACCCGTCCGATTAACGCGGTCGTTTTTCGGTTTTTCTGCGTTGACTGTAATCGCACATTTCGTTATTACCCTCAGGGGATCGATCGTTCGCAGCTAACCGTGCGCATTCGGCGGCTGGCGGCATTGCTGTGGCTTATGGATCTCAGCACCCGCGATGTCGAAGATATCTTTGACGCATTAGGCGTGAGCATTAACCGGATGACCGTCTGGCGCGAGGGGCAGAAGTTGATCGAAGAGCTGTCGCAGCAAAAGCTGTTGAGTCTGGATCGTCGTTATACCATTATTCGGCGGGAAGCGGGCGGGGAGTTGGTTCCAAACGGGCTTTCATTATCGCTCAGCCTCGACTCGTCAACAATTCTGATGTTGGGTAATATGCTGGCAGAGAGCCGGGAAGCGCTGATCGCCTGGTTGAAAACTGTGTTGGCTGATCTGGAAATCGAGATTCGCGATTTGAGCGAGTTCGATTTAGAGGTCCACGAGCTGGTTCACCTGAGCCAATAACGAATTTATTTTTATTTCATTGGAACAGCCCGCCAGGTTATCAGGCGGGCTGTTCGTCGTCGAATGTTCCGCCCTGGATCTCGCGGCTGAGCAAATGCTTGTCTGCGTCAAAAGTGAGCTCGACTTCAATTCTTTGGAAGCAGCGCCCGCTCTCACCGACCAGCAGCTTACGCGTGAAGAAGGTGGGGCGTGCGTCCTGCGCCCCACCATATTCGATGCTCAAGTCGTTGCGCAGGTCTATGCGCGCCCGAATCTTTTCTCTGCAGCGGTTGCATTTCACGGATATCCAATAACCGGGATCTTCCGGGCGGGAGGCAGATGAAAACCAGTCGGAGATCTTCTTGAAGAGGTTCATAATAATTTATTTTACCCGAACCGCTGACCGGATAGTGCGTTTTCGAGTTTTCCCGCGAACGTCAGAGAAATTGGTATAATACAAGTTCGCAGTCTTTGCTGAACAATTGTCGGTTGAACGAAAGCCTGGTAAATATCGAACGCACATTCTAAAACAAATGTGCTATAATTCTTGTCAGTTTCTTGCATCGATTTATTTCGCACCGCTCAACCTGATTACAGACTAACGAACTGGCTGATTTCTGATTTCAAAGGGCTGAATAGTAATGTCCCAAAATGTTATTCGCGTCGTTGGCGCGCGTGAGCACAACTTAAAAAACATCACAGTTGAAATACCGCGGGATAAGCTGGTCGTGATCACCGGTTTATCCGGTTCGGGAAAGTCTTCCCTGGCGTTTGACACCATTTTCGCCGAGGGACAACGCCGTTATGTCGAATCGCTTTCGGCGTATGCGCGGCAGTTTTTAGGTCAGATGGAAAAGCCGGACGTCGATTATATCGACGGGCTTTCGCCGGCAGTCTCGATCGATCAAAAAGGCGCCTCGCACAATCCGCGCTCGACCGTGGGAACGGTAACGGAAATCTACGATTACCTGCGCCTGCTGTATGCACGGGCGGGCATTCCGCACTGCCCGGTCTGCGGGCGTGAAGTCGTCAGGCAGTCGGCGCAGGAAATCGTGGAGGCGATCGAACGCCTGCCAGAATCGGCGCGCGTGCTGATCCTGGCGCCGCTTGTGCGCGGGCGCAAAGGTACGCACCAGGCGGCGCTGGAAGAAATCCGCAAAGCCGGTTTTGTGCGCGCCCGGGTTGACGGCGAGGTACTGGAGTTGGAAGACGAGATCCAGATGGACCGCTACAAGATACACACGATTGAAGCGGTGGTCGACCGGTTAGTCATCCAGTCATATGCGGACGAAAAAGAAGCCGAAGCGGCGCGTTCGCGGCTGACCGATTCGGTCGAGACGGCGCTCAGGTTTGGCGATGGCTATCTCACCCTGCACTGGCTCAACCCGCCGGATGAGGCGCGGTTTGATCAGCTAGAACGCCAAATGGATGCCGGCGAGGTTGACAGCGGGGAACCTGCGCCGCCCCCGACCGCCGGCCGCGACCTGCATTTCTCTGAACACCTGGCGTGTCCGGAGCATGGATCGGTGCTGCCGGAGATCGAACCGCGCACCTTCTCATTCAACACCCCGCATGGCGCCTGCCCCGATTGTCAGGGTCTTGGAGGTCAACTCAAGATCGACCCGGATCTGCTGATCCCCGATCGCGAGCTATCGCTGCTGGAAGGCGCGATCATCGCTTCCGAATGGAGGGGGCCGCGTGAAGAGGGCGGTTATTACTGGCAGACGCTCGAAGCAGTCGCCCGGCATTATAAGATCGACTTGAACACTCCGGTCAAAGAGCTTTCCAAAGAGAAGCTCGACCTGATCCTGTATGGGACGAACGGGCGCGAGGTGACCATCCACTACCGCAATAAGGACGGGCGAACCGGCACCTGGCAGATGGCGTTCGAAGGGGTGATCGGCAATTTGCAGCGGCGCTACAGCGACACCTCCTCGGAATATGCGCGCGAACGCATTTCGGAGTTGATGAGCGAACAGACTTGCCCCACCTGTAAGGGCACGCGCCTGCGCCCGGAAGCGCTGGCTGTCACCGTCGCGGGGGGCAATATCGTTGAGGTGACCCAATGGCCGGTTCTGCGCACGCTGGAATGGGCGCGCATGCTTCACGGACCGGAATCGCCGCTGACGCCCCGCCAGCAAGCCATCGCCGACCGCATCCTCAAAGAGATTCAAGCCCGCTTGGGTTTCCTGGTGGATGTCGGGCTGGATTACCTCACGCTCCAGCGCTCGGCTGCCACGCTCTCGGGCGGCGAGGCGCAGCGCATCCGGCTGGCGACGCAGATCGGTTCGCGGCTGATGGGGGTGCTGTACGTACTGGATGAACCGTCCATCGGATTGCACCCGCGCGACAACGCGCGCTTGCTCAACACCCTGATCGGTCTACGCGACCTGGGTAACACCGTACTGGTGGTGGAGCACGATACCGAGACGATTCTGACGGCGGATTGGATCGTCGATTTGGGTCCTCTGGCAGGCGAACACGGCGGGCTGGTGGTGGCGGAAGGGACGGTCGAAAACATTCTTCAGACGCCCGATTCGCTCACGGGGGCTTATCTTTCGGGCCGGCTGCGCGTGCCCATCCCAGAGAAGCGCCGCAACGGAAACGGTAAGATTCTCACAATCTGCGGCGCGCGTGAGCACAACCTGAAAGATATTAACGTGAGCATCCCGCTGGGGAGGCTGGTGTGCGTCACGGGCGTATCCGGTTCGGGCAAATCGACCCTGATGGTAGAGATCCTTTACAAAGCGCTGGCACGCGCCTTGAACGGGGCGCATACCACCGCGGGCGCGCACGAAAGCATCGAGGGGCTCGAACATCTGGATAAGATCATCAATATCGATCAGTCTCCCATCGGGCGCACGCCGCGCTCAAACCCGGGTACCTATACCGGGTTGTTCGATCAGATACGGGCGCTGTTTGCCGAACTGCCGGAGAGCAAAGTGCGCGGTTACAAGCCAGGGCGCTTCTCTTTCAACGTCCACGGCGGGCGCTGCGAAGCCTGTCAGGGTCAGGGGCAGCTGCGGATCGAGATGCAGTTTTTGCCCGATATCTATGTGCCCTGCGACGTCTGTCACGGCGCGCGTTTTAATCGCGAGACTTTACAGGTGCGCTTCAAAGACCTCAGCATTGCCGATGTTTTAGAATTGACGGTTGACCGTGCCCTGGAGGTCTTCGCCGCTTTTCCGGCGATGCTCAGTAAGCTGCAAACCCTGCACGACGTGGGGCTGG
Source organism: Anaerolineae bacterium UTCFX2 (assembly GCA_002050125.1). Lineage (GTDB taxonomy): Bacteria > Chloroflexota > Anaerolineae > Anaerolineales > UBA4823 > UTCFX2. Next base: position 13,518 of record MWTA01000020.1, read on the forward strand.
GATATGTGCGCCTCGGGCAGCCGGCGCCAACCCTCTCGGGCGGGGAGGCGCAGCGAGTCAAGCTCGCCCGCGAGCTGTCGCGGCGCTCCACCGGGTGCACGCTCTATGTGTTGGACGAGCCGTCGGTTGGGCTGCACGCCGCGGATGTGCATAAGCTGATCGAGGTGTTGCAGCGGCTGGTGGATGCGGGCAACAGCGTGCTGATTATCGAGCATAACCTGGATATCATAAAGGTTGCTGATTACATCATCGACCTGGGCCCCGAGGGCGGGGACCGGGGGGGCTGGGTGATCGCAGAAGGGACGCCCGAAGAGGTGTGCGCCAACGACGCCTCGTTTACCGGACAGCATCTGCGCCCGTTTATTTGCACAGTTTAACGCGGCTCACCCAGCGTCTACGCGGGGTAAATAGAGAATCGGCGCGGCTGTCACAACCGCGCCGGTTTTATTTCCGGCGGCGCAGCAAGTGGTAAATCAGCAAACCAACCAGCCCAAGCGGAACCCAGACCCAAGCCAGGTCTCCGGGCCCATCTGAGCCGCTCATGCGTTCTGTCAGTGTGACCCGCACCAGGCGATAACTGGATGTCAACTGGTCGAGTTCAACGTCCGACATGTGCTGCAGATCGAACCCAAACAACCGCCCGACAATTCCGCTGGCAACGATCACCCGGCGCAGGAGCGGTAAACGCTCCGGGTCGTCGCTGATATCCTCCGCCAGACCCGCCCACCAGCCATCCGGCAGCCAGATTTCAACCTCCGGGTTTGCCAGGATGTTGCGATACCAGTCCGAGACGTGACCAAAACCCGCGGAAAAATAGACCACATTGCCTTCCTGCACATAGTTAACCGGCGTGCGGCGGCGCAGCCCCGTCTTCCGTCCGGTGTGGGTGATCGCCAGAATCTGCCCGCCCACAGAGGGCCAGATATTGATCCAGCGCCGCAGCCCCAACCGCCACATCCCGACCATGGCGAAATTGAGTTTCTTGAAACTCTGGCGCAGCATCGCTTCGTTTTGTTGATTTACGATGGTCATCTCGATCTTCCTTTTTTAGCTTGCCTGGTTGAATGGTTAGTCCCCGGTTCGGGCAGACCGCCCAAGGTGCAGCGTTTCCTCCCCCAGCCAGAGCCGTTGCAGCGGCTCAGCCTCCAGACGCATGAGGCGGCTGTTGGCAAAGAAAGGAAAGTCGAAGCCGGTCGGATCGCCAGCCTGTTTGCCTGGGATCGGCATCAGCCGCGCGGTGAGGGGCTTGCCGAGGCGCGGCGCTAGAACCGCCAGGTCCAGCAGCAGCGCGTAAAGCTGATCGGCAGTGACCTCCCCGGCAAGCGGGATGGTATCCAACCCGGTCCCGCATACAGTCGAAAACATCAGCAGGTCTTTCACCGTGAGCAGCCCTTCGCTGATCCGCTGGGCGAGGATGGCATCTTCCAGCGCCGGCAGCATCATGCCGTTGAAGCCGGTTCTCTGGAACCTGGCGCGGTCCAGCGTGTCCGCCAGGAAGGCGACCGCAGCCAGCGAGCCATGTCGACCAAAGCCGGGCACGCCGAGCTGTTCCAGCGCCGCGCCGATCGAGTCTTCGGGAGCGGGGAACGGCGCAAGGGTGAAATCCAAACCGGCGAATTCAAAACCGTAGCGCTCCGCCTGCGGTTGCGCGCCGCGGGTGAGCGCGTGGGCGTGGCGCTCGACCGCCTCGATCAGGCTCTGGCGGGCAGCGGCGAGCGACGCGGCGTTTGTAAGCGCAGCGACAGCCAGGTCGGCTGCCTGGAGCGCCAGCGCAAAGGCGGGTCGGTCGCTCCCGGCGTAGGCGGCGGGGAAGAACGGCGAGCCGCCCTCGACGCCGGCGAGCGCGGCAAAACGCAGATTCGCAAAGCCATCCCCCGAGCGAGCCGCGATCTGGTGGATCACCTCGGCGCACTGGCGCACGGCGGGCAAGGAGATCCCGTTGTCGGCGGTGGTCATCAGTCCGGTCAGAAAAACGTTTTCCGTGGCCGCGATGACCGCGGGAATGTGCTGGTAGTGCGCCAGATTTTGGGGCAGCGCCGGGCCGAGCGAAACGTATTGGATGTCCAGCGCGGCAGCCAGCTTTTCGACCTCGACTGCCAGGTGGACCAGGGTGGTCTCATCCACGGTCGGGAGGAAATGCGCAAACGGCGGCGTGGCGATGCGGGTTGTTTGAACTTCATATCCCAGCCCCTCGAACGCGGGGCGGGCAGCGTTCAGTAGGCTGGCGCAATTATGGAGCAGACCGGCGTTCAGAGGCCAGCCGGGATTGAGAAAACAGGTGATCGAACGAATTTTCATAGTTTTCCTTATAAACGAATTACGGGCGCGTTATATTACTTTGAAACAGGCAGGCGGCTGAGTTGGCGCTGGCGCACAGCCTCGAACATCAGCACGCCCGCGGCAACCGCGGCGTTCAGTGATTCGCTCTTGCCGGGCAGCGGGATGTGCAGACAGCCGCCGGCTGCCTGGCGGGCGGCGGGACTGGCGCCTTGCGCTTCGTTGCCCACAATCAGTGCAAATGGCGCTTGCAAGTCAGTCTGGGTATAGGGGGCGCCCTCGTCCGTGGCTGCCAGAAGAAGCGGAACGTCTTTCAGGTACTGGGTGATCGCCTCCCAGGCAAGGCTGCGGATCGGCAAGCGAAAGTGGGCGCCCATCCCGGCGCGCAGAGTTTTTGGCGCAAAGGCGTCGGTTGTTTCCGGGGGGAGCAGCGCTGCCTGGACTCCGGCTGCGAGCGCCGTGCGCAGCATGGCGCCCAGGTTGCCCGGATCGCGGATCTGATCCGCGATGAGAACGAAATCCGGTTTGGACGGGAGCGGGAGATCGAGCCACTCCAGCGCGGCGAGCAGCTCTGAGGAGGACACCGTGGCGCTCGCCGAATGCAGCACGGATTCCGTCACCTGCTCGATCGGCGCGCCCTGCACTGCAAAACCTTGCAGGACTTTCTGGCCGCGCTCAGACAGGTCCTGGGTATGGATAATGAAACGTGCCTTCCACCCAGCCGCAAGCGCTTCCTCGACCAGGCGCACCCCTTCCACGACAAAGGTTTTTTCGGCGCGGCGCAGGCGCGGCTGATTTTGCAGGGCTTTCAGCCACTTGATGCGCGGGTTTTGGTAGGAGGTGATCACGGCTACCCCATGGGATGGCGCATGCGCTGACCGCCGATTAGATGCATGTGCAGGTGATAGATGGTCTGCCCGCCATGCCCGCCGGTGTTGACGATCAGGCGATAGCCTTCATCGGCGATGCCCTCTTGCCGGGCGAGCTGCCGGGCAAGGGTGAACATAGAACCGAGCAGGCGCTCATCTTCGGGCGCAGCCTCGTTAAGCGAGGCGATATGGCGGTTTGGCACGATTAGAATATGGGTGGGCGCCACCGGGTGGATATCCCGAAACGCGGTCAGATGCTCATCGTGATAGAGCTGCTTGCTTGGCAATTCTCCAGTAATGATCCTGCAAAAAACACAGCGCTCCATCGTGTTTCCTGAGCTGCGAGGGTTTTACGACCGCGTCATTGGCGCGGAAAGCTCAGATGCAAATGCGCCCATAAAGACCCTCGGGGCGCGCCTGCGAAAGCTCAACCGGCGTGATCTGATTCCACAGGCTTTGTGGGGCGTGGGCGCGCACGCGCAGATAGTTGCCGGTCAGTCCGCTCATCTCCCAGCCCTGGGAGTCATAAGCCGTGGCGCCTTCCCACAGCACCGGCAGCGTCTGTCCAAGGAAGCAGTCCTGGTACGAAGCGGTGGACGCGGTGAAAACGGCGCGCATGCGCGCGTTGCGCGTTTTGCGTTCTGCCAGGGGAACCTGTTCCGGCATGCGCGCCGCGGCAGTGCCCGGGCGGGCGGAATAGGTGAACACATGCCCGCCGGAGAAGCCCATCTGGCGCACAAAGTCCAGGCTCCGCTCGAATTCCAGCTTTGTCTCCCCGGGGAAGCCGACGATTACGTCGGTGGTGACCGCCATTTCCGGAACCTGGCTGCGCACCGCGGACACTAGGTTGGCAAATTCCCCGGGGGTGGTCTTGCGCGCCATCCGCCGCAGCGTCTCGGCGCAGCCAGACTGGAGCGGCAGGTGCAGGTGCGGGCAGAGGCGCGGGTTTTGCCAGAGCTCAAAGAACGTTTCATCCAGGTTCCACGGCTCAAGCGATGACAATCTCAGGCGCGGGATGTCGGTTTCATCCAGCACGGCGCGCACCAGGTCTTTGAGATGCAGCCGGGGCGAAAAGTCTTTGCCCCACGAGCCCAGGTGCACGCCGGTCAGCACAATCTCCTGCACCCCCTCGGAGAGGCGAATATCGTTCAAAACCTCAGGGATCGGGCGGCTGCGCCCGGGACCCCGCGCGAGGGTGGTGATGCAAAAAGTGCAGCGATTGTTGCAGCCGTCCTGGGCTTTGATAAAGAGGCGCGTGCGCAGGCGCAGCCCCGGAATTGGCTGGCGTTCGAGCGGCTCTAGCTCGAATTCAGGTTGAGGCGTTTGCAGCAAATCCGTAACGAGTTGATCTTTGCGCGGATTTTCAACCACCTGACGCACGTTCGGGAGGGCGGCAGCTTCGGCGGGCTTGAGCGTAGCCCAGCAGCCCGTGGCGATGATCTGATCTACCCCCGCCCGCTCGATCTGGCGGATCTTCTGGCGCGAATCTGAGACCGCCGCCGAGGTGACCGCGCAGGTGTTCACAACCGCCAGGTCGGCTTCATTTGGCGCGGCGACCAGTGTGTGCCCGGCGGCGCGGAACTGGCGGGCGTAGGCTTCGATTTCCGCCTGGTTCAGGCGGCACCCAATCGTGTCCAGATAAATCTTCATGGCGCGTAAACGATAAAATTGTCGAAACGGATATCCGTCCCGGCGGTTTGATACGTTCCGGCGATCAAGCCCACGTCTCCGCGGGGGAATTCGGCGTCGCGCACTTCGGTGAGCTTTTCGCCGTTGACGTACAGTGTGAGCGTATCGCCAATGCAATCCGCCCGCAGGTGGTTCAACGCTGCGCCTTTGAGGATTGCGCTGGAAGGCTGCAACGCATCGTGCTCGATGAGGGTGTAATCCTGACCGCGGATCTTGCCAATGCCGTAATACCCATCGCTGCTTACGATGAAGGTGTAGAAGCTGTCCGGACGAACCGCCCGGCAGATGATTCCAAAACGGTTGTCGCGTTCACCGCCAACTTTGAGAGCGTCAACCTCGATGCGTACGTCCTGAAAATCCTTGCCGGGCATGCTCCAGATATCCAGATTGGGCTCGTTGACAAAGATGCGGTACACGCCGTCAGCGTAATCCGTTTCGCCCTGGATGGTTGTGACCCGGCTCCAGCCGCTGCCGGTGTCGGAGAAGTCGTCCTGGAACAGCATGGCGCCTGGTCCTTGAGGTGAGGGACTAAAGAGCGTCTGACAGGCAATCGACGAGAGCAGCAGCCCCAACAGGGGCAGGATAAAATGCAGGCGGAACGATTTCATTAAGGTCAGGTCCTGGCAGGGGTTCAGCGGGCTAATTGTAGCACACCTTAGGGCGGGCAGCATCGCGGTCGGGGAGCGCCTGTCAGGGCGCCCCGTTCTCCAATAAACGCCGAGCCTGGCTGCCGCTCGGGCCGGCGGGGTCGAGCGCCTGGGCTGCCTGGAGGTGATCTAACGCGGCGGTCGGATCTTGTTGCAGCAGATAGAGCAAGCCCAGGTGGAGATGAGCGGGGGCGGAGCGCGGGTCGATCTGCAGCGCGCGGACCAGAAATTTCTGAGCGCCGGCAAGGTCGCCCAGGTAGATCAGCGTCCGTCCCATCAGGTCAAGGTTGAGCGGATCCTGCGGGTGATCGATGAGTAGTTGGCGGCTGATTGGCAGGGCGGTCTGTTCGACCCGGTAGTTGTAGTCCAGCGCAAAGAGAACGATCTGGCGCAGATATGCCGGGTCATAAGGGGCGAGCCGGGCTGCCTGCTGGTAGCTTGCAAACGCCGCGTCAAAGTCGCCGGCTTCCGCCTGGATGGAGGCTACATGAGCCTGCAGCACCGGGTTGGCTGGGTCGAATTCGCTGGCGCGCTGAGCGGCTTCGAGCGCGCGCTCGGGCTCCGAGCGGCGCTGCCAGTAGAGCGAGACAAACGTCCAAGCGGATAACGAGCGCGGGTTTAATTCCAGGGCGGTTTGAAGCTCAAAAAGCCCGTCCGAGGCGGGAGCGCCGGCAGCCTGGCTTGTCTCGCCGTGGGTTTGCAGGTGCTGGCGCGCCTCGCCCAGATAAGCCCAGGCTTCGGCGTAATTTGGCTGATGCAGGATCGACTGGCGAAAAGCTTCGGCTGCCAGCCCCCAATGCCCCAGCGTTGCCAGCACCCGCCCTGAGGCGAGCAGGGTGTAAGCCGCCGAACTGCCGATGCGCGCGCCCAGGATCGCGCGCTGCAGAACCTCTGTTTGCCCGACGAACTGCGGGTCGAGGTCAGCCGCCTGGGCGAGGTGTGGGAGAGCCGCTTCGGGATCGTAAGCTGCCAGGAGCAAACCAAGCTCGAAATGCGCCTGCGCGTCCCCTGGGTGTTGAGCCAGGAGCGTTTCCCAGGTCTGGCGGGCGGCGGGGTAATCGGCTTGCGCGAGGTGCAGGCTGGCGAGGGCGCGGGCGGTATCCGCCGAGAGACCGCTGCGGCGCGCAATCGTTTCCCACACTTCGAGGGCGCGGGCAGCCTCCCCAGCCTGTAAATAAGCGTCAGCCAACAGGATAAGCGCGGAGTTGTCAGCCGGGGTTTGCAGCTCCAGGCTGAAGCGGTTGGAATTTGCGAGGGCGCTTTCCAGGTAGCTGATTGCCAGAGCGGGCTGACCGGCTTGGAGCGCCTGGCGGGCGGCTTCTTCCCACAATTCGGCTCTGAGCGGGAAGCAAACCGCGGCTGCCTCGGCAGCGTCCACCGGCGGAGACGTCGCGCCAGTTTGCCCGGTCAATGCGACCCAGCAATCCCGCGGGAGAGCGCCGGGCAGCCGCGCTGAGGGCAGCGCAGCAAGCAGCAACAGCAGCACCAGCAGCAGGTTGGGAGTTAAAAGACCGCGGTGTGAGGGTCTGTCCACTCCTTTGATTATATCGAGTTTGGCGCTGCTCAACGCGCGGAGATGGCGGGCTGAGGGGGGTTAAGCCCCGGTCATTTGACATCCGGCGGGTTCTAAAAGTACAATTTCCCCATCATCAGATCGAGCGAGGTCAACGTGGATTTTAAATTAACGGAAGAACAGCAAATGGCGCAGCAGATGGTGCGCGAATTCGCTCAAAGGGAGGTCGCCCCAGTGATTAAGGAGAGCGACCGCCAGGGAGGCATGGCTGCATTTGTGCTGCCGCGGATGGCGGAACTGGGCATCCTGGGCATCTGTCTGCCGCTGCGTTATGGCGGGCAGGGGATGGATTATATCTCGCTCGGGTTGGCATGCGAGGAACTCGAGGCGGTCGATTCGACGCTGCGGGTGGTGCTGTCGGTTCACATCGGGCTGAACAGCCTGGGGTTGCTCCAATGGGCGAATGAGGAACAAAAGCAGCGCCTGCTCAAACCGCAGGCGCGCGGCGAAAAGATCGCCTGTTTTGGGTTGACCGAGTCCGGCGCCGGGTCGGACGTGGCTGCGATCCAGTCCAGCGCGCGCTGCCAGGGGGATGAATACATCTTGAACGGCGAAAAGATGTGGATCTCGTTGGCGACCAAAGCGCACCACTGTTTATGGATCGCGCGGACCGACCCCAGCGCGGCGGACCCGCACGAAGGGCTCTCGGCGTTCCTGGTGGATCTGGAGCAGAAGGGGGTCACGCGGGGCGATCTGCACGGAAAACTGGGGATGCGCGCCGGCTCGACTGGCTGGATTGCTCTCCAGGATGTGACCGTACCGCTCCAAAACCGCATCGGCGAGGAGGGGGAGGGCTTCAAGATCGCGATGGCGTGTCTGGATAACGGGCGGTACACCGTGGCTGCCGGAGCAACCGGGTTGATCCGGGCTTGCCTGGAAGCTAGCACGACCTATGCAAAAAGCCGGCGTGCGTTTGGGCGCGAGATCAGCTGGTTTCAGCTGGTTCAGCAGAAGATCGCGAATATGGTACAATTTTATGACGCGGCGCGTCTTTTATATCTGCGAGCCGGGTGGCTGAAAAACCAGGGTGTGCGCAACACACGCGAGACCTCGCTCGCGAAATGGTTTGCTACCGACGCCTCGTTTCAAGCGGCGGCTGAGGCAGTCCAGATCCACGGCGCCTATGGGTACAGCGACGAATACGACGTCGAACGCTACCTGCGGAACGCCAAAGGCGGGGTGATCTATGAAGGGACGAGCGAAATTCATCAGCTCATGCAGGCTGGATATGCGCTGGGCTACCGCGTGGATGCCCCGCTGCGCTGCGAACTGCCGCCTTATGACTCTGAATTTTGGCAGGCTGAAATCTAACGACCCACTATTCCACACAAAAGGAGGTCAACTTGAATATCGCAGTTTGTGTCAAACAGGTGCCCGATAGCGCTGCCAAAGTTGTGGCGGAGGATGACCGGGTGTCCTGGGGGGATGCGCCTCTAGTGCTGAACCCCTGGGATGAATATGCCGTGGAAGCTGCGCTCCAGCTTCAAGAAGCGGCTGGGGGCGAGGTGACGGCAGTGAGCGTGGGCGGCGAGAGCGCCAAAGAAGCGCTCAAAACCGCGCTGGCGATGGGATGCACGCAAGCGATATTGGTTTCAGACCCGGCTTTGGCAGCGGCGGACAGCCAGGCAATTGCGCATGTGTTGTGCGCTGCCATCCAGAAGATCGGCGGCGTCGAAGCTGCTTGCTTTGGGCGTCAGGCAATCGACGGTGATATGGGCGTCACCGGCGCCCAGACCGCTCACCTGCTGGGTTGGCTCATGCTTGGGTTGGTCTCAAAGATCGAGTTCAAGGACGGCAAATTACAGGTGGAGCGAAGCTTCGAGGAAGGCATCCAGATCGCCGAGTGCCCGCTTCCCGCGGCGTTGAGCGTGTCGAAGGACATTGGCGAGCCGCGCTATCCGTCTTTTATGGGGATCCGCAAGGCGGCGCGGGCAGAGATCCCCACCTGGGACCTGGCTGCGCTGGGAATCGAGGCGCCAGCTTCGGTCGTGCGCTGGCCCCGGATTTCTAACCCACCGGTGCGCGAAATCAAGACGGAGATGATCGAAGGCGGCAGCCCACAGGAGATCGCGGAAAAGTTGGTCGAAAGGATCCTCGAGGAGAAGGTGCTGTGATGAACGGGAAGATCCTGGTTTACATTGATCAATTCAAAGGCGAAGCGCTCCCGGTCTCCTGGGAGGCGCTTGGCGCGGCGGGCATGCTTGGCGCACCCGCCGGCGGGTCGGTCTCCGTCCTGGTCTTGGGTGCGGAATCGCGGCGCGTCGCCGAGCAGGCGTTCCAGTTTGGAATCCAGCAGGCTTATTACTGCGATGATGCGACCCTGGACGACTACCGGCCCGACCCTTACGCAGCGGTTGTGACTGCCGCGGCGCGCGCAGGGGCGTATGATGTCCTGCTATTCCCAACGACGGTGCGCGGGCGCGAGCAAGCCGCCCTCAGCGCGGTGGAATTGGGCGGCGGAGTGATGCCGGACGTCACCGCATTGGAGGTCAGCGATGGCAGGCTGGTCGCCACCCGCCCAGTTTACGCGGGCAAGCTGCTGGCTGAGGTCGTGTGCGATGCCGCTCCGGTCGTAATCACGACCCGCGTGCGCGCCTTCAAGAAACCCTCCGCCGACCCAGCGCTAAAGGGAGAACCCGTGCGGGTGGAAGCCGCCGTGCCAGAGGGGGATATCCGCATCAAAGTGACCGGTTACAGGCAAGCTGAGGCTGGCGTCAGTCTGACCGACGCGAACGTGGTCGTTGCGGGCGGGCGCGGGGTTGCGAACAACCCGGCGCTTTCACCGCCCGCCGGGTTGGATGAGAAAGCGGCGGAAATCTGGCGCGGCGAACAGGGCTTCAAACTGATTGATGAATTAGCTGCGGTGCTGGGTGCGGCGGTGGGCGCCAGCCGGGCTGCGGTTGACGCCGGATACATCCCCTACGAGCACCAGGTCGGACAGACCGGGAAGATCGTCTCGCCCGACCTGTACATCGCCCTGGGCATTTCGGGAGCGATCCAGCACCAGGCGGGCATGCGTTCGAGCAAGGTCATTGTGGCGATCAACAAAGACCCGGATGCGCCGATTTTTAAACTGGCGCGCTTTGGGGTGGTGGGCGATATTTATCAGATCGTGCCGCCGCTCACGGAAGAGTTTCGCAAACGGCTGGAGAAGTAAACCAACTCGCCCGATCCAGTCTCGAAGCCGGAGGCAAACCCGCCCCCGGCTTCATTTGTTATTTGTAATGTTTTTAGGGTTATTTGTTAGGACGAATCATGTGCAAATCAATCATACAGTGGGGTTATTTTCTATAAGTGAATTCGTGACATTTGCCACTTGGAGGTTAAATCCTTATACGGTAAATTCTAGTTATCTTGCCAGGATTTATCATGATTGACGCATTGACCGAGCGATTATCGCTATTTCAAGGTTTTAGCGCCGGGCAGCTTGAGATGCTGCGCCCGCTCTTTACGCTATACTGTGAACCAACCGGCGCGGTTCTTTTCGAGCAAGGCGATCCGGTGGATTATTTGTACGTTGTGGCTGACGGCGAAGTGGCGATCCACTACAAACCGGATGACGGACCATCGTTGGTGATTGCGCGGGTGCGCGCCGAAGGGGTGATCGGCTGGTCGGCGGCTATTGGCAATCCGAACTACACTTCATCGGCGGTCTGCGCCAGCGATTGCAAAGTTTTACGGCTGCACAGCGCGGCGTTGAGGCAGCTCTACGAGCAGGATCCTGAAACGGGGACGATGTTGCTGGAGCGGCTTGCGGCGTTGATTGAAGCGCGTTTGCGCAGCAACCACCCGCAGTTGATGGCGTTGCTGGAGCAGAGGCTGACGCTCAAACTTGATCAGTCGGTCGAAGCCGAGTAAAATAGGCTTATCCATCGTGGATGAGATCGCGAGGCTGAGATGAGTGAACCGGAGATGAATCATACGAAAGAAGAGCTGGTGCGGGCATTGTTAGAGCGGGTCAATGCCTATATCGAGCAATACCATGGCGGCTCGGTGGAGATGGTCAGCCTGGAGGGGCATGTGCTCAAAGTGCGGCTGGGCGGCGCCTGCCAGGGATGCCCGCTTTCGCCAACCACGCTTCATGGCTGGGTAGCCGGGACGGTGCGCCAATTCTTCCCGGACCTCGAAGTAACCGAAGCATAGCTGTAAATACGACCAATCAACTTAATGAGCCAGGGCATCTCGGATGGACGAGATGCCCTTTTAATCTCTACAAAGTCATCACGCAGCCGTCAGCGCGCGGGTCGCTGCCGCCGCACAACACGCCGCTGTGCGGATCGCGCTGGATGATCTGGCCGCGGCCGAAAACGAAACGCCGGCTGCCGCTGACGGGCACGATCGGGTGACCCATTTCAGCCAGCTGAGACATCGCCTGCACCGGCAAGCCCTCTTCGAGCGCCACCGATCCACCGCTTCTGCCGTCCAATATACAAAAGCGCGGCCGGTCGAGGGCGGATTGCGGGTCGAGCCGGTCGTCGATCAGAGCGCAGGTCACCTGCATATGGCCCTGGGGCTGCATGAAACCGCCCATCACGCCGAAACAGGCGAAAAGCTGCTCCGCTCCCTCATCTTCCGGGAGAGGTTTGGAGGCAGGCAGGGTTGCCATCGCCGGGATGATGGTATGGTAAGGGCGCTTGCCCGGCGCTAGGGCGTTCGGGCTGTCTGGGTCGAGGCTGAAGTTGTGACCCCGGTTCTGCAATGCGAACCCGCAGCCAGCCGGGACGATGCCCGTACCAAACCCCATATAAAGGCTGTTGATGAACGAACAGGCGTTGCCTTGCCCATCTACGACGCTCAGGTAAACCGTATCCGAGGCAGCCTGAGGCGCGCCGTGGGGGTGCTGCAACGAAGTCCGATTGGGGTCGATCAGGGAACGCCTGTGGCTGGCGTAATCTTTCGAGAGCAGCCCCTCCAGCGGGATCGAGCTGTAAGCCGGATCGGCGACGAAGGCGTGCGCGTCTGCGAACGCCAGGCGCATGGCTTCGATCTGCAGATGCAGGCGCTCGGGCGAAAGCGGCGGCAGGTCGGGCAGGTCAAATCCCTCCAGCAAGTTGAGCGCCAGCAGCGCAGCCAGCCCTTGTCCGTTTGGCGGACATTCCCAAATGTTCACGCCTCGATAGGAGGTGTGGATCGGCGTTTCCCAGGTGGTTTGGTGCGCGGCTAGGTCGCTTTCATCCAGACAGCCCTCAGCGGCGCGGACTGCCTGGACGATCAGGCGCGCCAGCTCGCCGGTGTAGAACGCCTGCTTGCCGCCTTCGGCAATGCGGGTGAGCGCCTCCGCCAGCCCAGGGTTGCGGAAGACCTCGCCCGCCCGGGGCGCTCGACCTTCTATGGTCAATTCTTGCCCGCCCAGTTCCGGTTTGAGCGCCTCCTGAGCGAGGTCAGCCCAATTATCGGCTGTCAGCGGCGCAACTGGAAAACCCTCCTCCGCCAATTGGATGGCTGGCTGCAAAACCTCCCGCAATGAGAGTTTTCCGTGCCGCTCGATCAGGTCGCTCCAACCCGCGCACGCCCCTGGCACAGTGACAGTATAAGGGTGGCGCGGCGGCAGCCCGGCGCTGAAACCTTCAGAACGCACGCGCTCCAAAGTGAGCGCGCCTGGCGCACGCCCCGAACCGTTCATGGCGCTGATACGCCCGGTTTGCGCAGAGTAGAACAGCGCGAAACAATCGCCCCCCAGACCCGTGGAGAACGGTTCACAGACGTTGAGCGCGGCTGCGGCTGCCACCGCAGCATCCGCGGCGTTTCCGCCTTTGCGGAGCAGCTCCAGACCGGTTGCGACAGCCAGCGGCTGGCTTGCGCCAACCATGCCGCCGCGGGTGTAAACTGGAGACCGCTGTGAAGAAAATTCGAAGGTCTGCATGGCTTCCTTTGACTACTCAGTGTAAAGATCCCGGATGAACGCGCGGGAGGGTTTGGTTTTATCCACAATCAGCGTGACGTGATCCCCAGCTTTGATGAGGCGCGTCTCGGCGTTGCGGTGAACTTCCGCGCTGGAGAAGTACTCCTGGTGGTCAAAGATGTACACATATTCGACGCGCCCGTGATCGCGTTTTAGTTCGACGCTGGAAATTTTGCCTTTTACCTCTACACCCGTTTTGAAAGCTTTCCACAGAATCCAGAGGCGGATCAGCAGCACCGCCAGCCCGCCGCCGGTTGCGATAAAAGCCAGCGTGAGGAAGATTGGATGCGCCTCAGCCTTGATCACGGGACCCGCGCCGCGCCAATCGGGGGTCCAAGCCAGATAGACAATCCAGGCAACCACCGGCACCAGCGCCGCATAAAAAGCGGGATAATCGGTCCATAGGATGCGCCAAAGCGATAAGCGGCGTTTCGGGCTGTCCATCAAAGCTGCATCCAAGGCGCCGGGGGATATTAGAGCCGGACTTCGATCCCCTGACCGGCGACCGCTTCGCCGATGATCCAGGCTGGCTGGTTTTGGGCGGCAGCCTGACTGAGGAAATCCTCGATTTTGTCGGGCGAGACCGTTAGGAGCAGCCCGCCGCTGGTCTGGGCATCGAAGAGCAAGGTCTTGCTGGGCTCGTCCATCTCAGGCGGAAAAAGCACCTGTTTACTGTAATAGGCTAGGTTGTCGAGCGAACCGCCCGGAAAAATCCAATCGGCGGCGTATTTCTGCGCGCCGGAGGTGAACGGAATTTTTGAGTAGTTGAAGCGCAAGCCCAACCTAGAGGCTTCAGCGATTTCCAGCGCATGCCCGATCAGGCTGAAACCCGTCACGTCCGTGCCGCCGCGCACTCCACAGGCGGTGGCGATCTCGGAGGCGGTTTTATTGAGACGCTTCATCCAGCGCACGGCTTCTGCCACGTCCTCCGCTTCGGCAATTTCGCGCTTGAGCGCGGTTGTGACCGTGCCAAAACCGAGCGGCTTGGTGAGCACCAGGAGATCGCCAACCCGCGCGCCGTTTTTGCTGATGAACCGTTCTGGGTGCACAAACCCAAGCACGACCAGCCCGTATTTGGGTTCTTTGTCCTGCACGGTATGACCGCCGGCGACGACCACGCCGGCTTCGCGGGCTTTTTCAGCGCCGCCGCGTAAAATCGCAGCGCCGATTTCAGTGGGCAGGTGAGGAGGCAGCGCGGCGATGTTGAGCGCCAGGAACGGCGCGCCGCCCATCGCGTATACGTCCGAGAGGGCGTTCGCGGCTGCGATTGCGCCATAGTCGTAAGGGTCGTCCACAACCGGTGTGAAGAAGTCGACTGTGACAACCAGCGCCCGATCGTGATCCAACCGCCAGACCGAAGCGTCGTCGGGCTGACCAATGCCGACCAGCAGATTGGGATACTCCGCGGGTTGGAATAAGTCCTGGATGGGGCGCAGAACCTGCGCCAGCGTCTCCGCATTCAGCTTAGACGCTCAACCAGCACAGTTTGAGAGAGTGGTCAGCCGGATCTGGCGACCAGACGGTGGGTTTTCCTGTTCCATGTTTGCAATGTTGTCCTGCGGCATTTCCGCACGGTCGGTTAAATTCCGACAATCCTTTCAATTCAAAATGATTGCTGAGAGCAACGGACGCTGAGAATTATAACTTCAATTCTGTTGATGACCAGGAGGCGCGCAGGACGCGCCGTCTGGTCAACGCTCCAGCCAGATCGTCACCGGACCGTCGTTGTCGATCTCTACCAACATGTTGGCGCCAAATTCGCCGGTCTGCGTGGGGACCCCCAGGGCGTTCAGCTTCGCAGCGAAAAGGTCCACCAGGCGACGCGCGATTTCGGGTGGGGCGGCGTTGATGAACGAGGGCCGGCGCCCTTTGCGCGTGTCGGCGTAGAGTGTGAATTGGGAGACCACGATCGTTTCGCCGTGCACGTCAAGCAGCGAGCGGTTGATCTTACCTTGCTCGTCCTCGAAGATGCGCAGGTTGGCGATCTTCTCCACCAGATAGCTGGTTTGTTCTTCTCCGTCCTGGGGCCCGATCCCCAGCAGGATGACTATGCCCTGCCCGATTTGGGCGACCGTGCGCCCCGAGACAGAGACCCGTCCGCGGCGAACGCGCTGTAGAACCGCTCTCATTTGCCCATCACTTTTGGAAGCCCAACCGCTTCCCGAACTTCCTGCATTGTCCGCTCTGCAATCGTATCAGCGCGCTTTCGCCCGTCTTCGAGCACCTCCCAAACCTGGTCCGGTTCTTGATCCAGGCGGGCGCGCTGCTCGCGGTAGGGCGCCAGATGGAGGTTCAGGTTGTGCGCCAGCATTTTCTTGCAGTCCACGCAGCCGATGCCAGCCCGGCGGCATTCCACGTCGATCATGCTGACCTCTGCAGGTGAAGAGAAGACCTTGTGAAAGGAGAAGACGTTGCAGACATCCGGATTGCCCGGATCGGTGCGGCGAATGCGCGCCGGGTCGGTCACCATCTGCATCACGCGTTGGGTGGTTTCCTCGGGCGAAGCCGCCAGTTCGATGTGATTGTCGAGACTTTTGCTCATCTTCTGCTGACCGTCAATACCCAGCACCTTGGGAACCTCGGTGGCTTTCATTTGCGGCTCGATCAGCACATTGCTGTTGTAACGATAGTTGAACGAGCGCACAGTCTCGCGGGCGAACTCGAGGTGCGGCTGCTGATCCACTCCAACCGGCACGAGGTCGGTCTTATACAAGACGATGTCGGCGGTCATCAGCACCGGGTAGCCCACCAGCCCATAATTGATGTTATACGGCTGCTGGCGGGCTTTTTCTTTGAAGGTCGGCAGGTCGGTCAGCTTGCCCAGAGGCGTCACCATGGATAAATAAGTGTGCAGTTCCATGACCTCTGGCACTTGCGATTGCACGAACAGGATCGTCTCGGCGGGGCGAATGCCGAGCGCCAGCCAGTCGAGCGCCATCTCATAAGTGTTCTGGCGCAGGTTCTCGGTCGATTCAACGGTGGTCAGGGCGTGCACGTCCGCAATGCAGTAGACGCATTCGTAGTTCTCCTGCAAGGCGATGTAGTTTTGAATGGCGCCCAAGTAATTACCCAGGTGTTGGCGTCCGGTTGGACGGGCGGCGGAGAATACGCGGCCTTTTTTAGGTTTTGTCATAACCTCTCCTTCAATCCTTTGCGGATGAGCGTGGTAATTTCACCAGATTCAGCGTGCCGGCTTGTTTGCAGTTTCGAATACACCAGCCGGTCATTCACGCTGACTTCGAAGCGCCCGCCATCGGAGGGCGTCAGCGTTAGCGTCTCGATCCCGGCTTCGAATTGTTCGAGCAATTCGGCTGCCAGACTGACAGCCCGGTTTGTATAATGTCAAACGGCGCAGTAGACGATTTGAATTTTCATGCGCATAACGAGCCTCCTGGTCAGAACAATGCAAAACCCCGCCGGTGATGCGACGGGGGTAGAGAGCCAGCTTCACAAAACGGGTTGGTCAATCGGCAGCCCGATCAAAGATCAGGACGGCAGATGAACCACCTGCCCGGATAACGGCGGCAAGACCGACGCAGGCTACGCGGAATGGCTCAAGCCCATTCCTTTCACCTTGCAGCTCAGAGGCCCATTCGGCATCGGCGTACAGACGGGATTATCACCAGCGCCCGCTCTCTGGGCTGTCGTCTCGATGCGTACTATCCCTCGTCAAAGCTTTTTAGTTTCGATTGGCGATAGTATATCACAAGTGCGAAACCCGAAATGGCAATCTATGGGTTGCGCTATCAAAGACCGGGCAACTTTGGCAACTAAAAAGATGATTATCTCGATGGAGTATGCTACAATAATTGATTGACCGGTAATGTGCGAATCATTCCCCAAATTAAAATTGCTCAGATTCTCGGAAGATTTGGTGGCAGCACATATTAGAGGGGCTGTAAAAAGTTCAACGGGGTTTCAAGCCAGCAGCCTGGACCTCGTAACTGTATAGAAAGCGAATCAAAATGAGCCAAAAGACTGATATCCGACCTTCACCAATTGCGGGGCAATGGTATCCTGCAAATCCGGTCAGCCTGGCTGATTCTGTCGACCATTATCTGGATCAGGCGCGCCTACCGGCGCTGGGCGGTCAGGTGATTGGCGTGATCGCGCCGCATGCCGGTCATCTCTACTCCGGTCCGGTGGCAGGGTATGCCTTCGCCGCCCTGCGCGGGATGCAGCCCGAGGTGGTTGTGGTTGTCTCGCCAATGCATTATCCCTATAGCGAACCGCTGCTCAGTACGGCGCATGACGCCTATCGCACCCCGTTGGGTGATATCCCGGTTGATCAGCCGTCTTTAAGCAGGCTGGATCAACACTTGAAGGAAACGCGCAATATTGGATTGGAGCGGGTGAAGCGCGACCCTGAACATTCGCTCGAGATCGAACTGCCTTTCTTGCAGCGGGCATTAGCCGGTCCTTTTAAACTCGTCCCGATCATGGTCGTCGATCCGAGCGTCCGGACCGCGCGCCTGCTCGGCGAGGCGATCAGCCGGCTGGTCGCCGAAAGCGGCTGGGTCCCGGGCAAACAGGTGATCCTGGTTGCCAGCACCGATCTTTCCCATTTCTACCCACAGAGCGTGGCTAACGCGCTGGACGCCGAATTGTTGCGCCGGGTAGGTGATTTCGATCCGGCAGGAGTGATACGCGCCGAAGAAGAAGGAAAGGGGTTTGCGTGCGGGCGCGGCGCAGTGGCGGCAGTCATGTTTGCTGCCCAAAGAATGGGTGCAGACCAAATTCGCGTGCTGCATTATGCCACTTCGGGAGACGTCACCGGGGATTATGAGCGGGTCGTCGGGTACGGCGCGGCGGTGATCACCAAACGGGAAGGTTAGAGTTTTTTTAATGAATGAGAGCGCTCTATTTGATGTGCTTGGATTGGTCTCGATCGCGGTTTTCGTCTTGGCGAATGGTTTTTTTGTTGCCGCAGAATTCTCATTGATCAGCGTACGGCGCACCCGCATCGCCGAACTGACCGCGCGCGGACAGACAGGGGCTAAGGCGGTGCAAGAGGCGATTTCAAACCCAGACCGGGTGATCGCCGCGACCCAGCTTGGGATCACTTTATCCAGCCTGGCGCTGGGATGGGCAGGGGAGCCGGCGCTTAGCCACCTGATCTATCCCATTGTGGCGCTCTTCCCCCGCGCAATCCAGAGCGGGCTTTCACACAGTATTTCTTCCATCCTGGCGTTCTCAGTAATCACCTTCCTGCATGTTGTTGTCGGCGAGTTGGCGCCAAAGTCAATTGCGCTGCAAAATCCCGAACGCACATCGATTGTCGTGGCAGGTCCGACGCTGCTCACCGAAAAGATTTTTAAGCCGGTGATCTGGGCGCTCAATGGCGCCGGCAATGGTTTATTGCGCTTGCTCGGAATCCAGCCAGCCAGCGGTCACCAGCTTGTGCATTCTGTGGAAGAATTGCGAATGTTGGTGAGCGCCAGCGCGGACCAGGGAGTAGTGCGCGCGGACGAACGCGAGATGCTCAACGCCGTTTTTGACTTCGGCGAGTTGATGGTGCGCCAGGTGCTCATGCCGCGCACCGAGGTGGTGGGGGTACAGGCGGATACACCCCTAGATGAAGTGATCACCCTGGTTACTCAGACCTCCTATACCAAATTTCCGGTCTATGAAGACAGCCTGGATCAGGTGATCGGCATTGTCCAGGTGCGCGACCTCTTGAGCGCGATGCAGTCTCCCGATTGTAAGGAATGCGTGGCGCGCGATTTTGTGCGGGAGCCGCTCTACGTGCCGGAAACCCTGCCGGTGCGCGCCCTGCTGCGCCTCTTCCGGGATCAACGCCAACACATGGCGATTGTGTTGGATGAATTCGGCGGCACCGCCGGGATCGCCACCCTCCAGGACCTGCTGGAGGAGATCGTTGGCGAAGTGAGCGACCTGTATGACCAAAGCTTGCCAGGCTTTCAGAGCTTGCCAGACGGATCGATCCTGGTTGACGGCTTGACCCAACTCGAGGAGGTCAATCAACATCTCGACCTGAACCTGGTTGAGCCGCATTACGACACGATTGCCGGCTTTGTTATGGGAAAGCTCGGTCGCATCCCGCGCCAGAACGACGTGGTGGAAGGCGAGGACGTGCGGGTGCGGGTGGTCGAGATGGACGGGCTGAGGGTGAGCCGGGTCTCGCTGAGCCTGAAAGGCGAGGGGGGCAATCCGAAACCGGCTACAAGTAAAGATTCGTAAATCACCCGGGGAAGCGCATTGAATTCAGAAAACCGCCGGGCAGAAGATCGTCCAAGCTTTATCGAAGTCGCCGTCAACGTCCCCCAGGTCAGCGGGGTTTTCCATTATCACCTGCCAGACGAGTTGAAAGACCAGGCGCAAACCGGGCAATTGGTGCTGGCGCCCTTTGGGGCGCAGATCGTTCAGGGGGTGATATTAGGCTCCGTGGAACAGCCGCTGGTGGCGCAAACCCGCCCGATTCTGGATCTGGTTGACCCCGAGATCTCGCTGACCCCGCAGCAAATTGCGCTGGCAAAGCAAATGGCCGCGGACTGGTTAGCCCCTCTGGCTGCCTGTATCGGCTTAATGCTGCCGCCGGGCGTGGATCAGCCGGCGGACCTGATCTACACTGCTCAGGGACATCTGCCGCAGGGTTTGAGCGCTACCCAGCAGCGGCTGCTGAAACTGCTCTACCAGCGCGGCCCGCTGCGCGGCCGGCAGATCGATCATGCCATGCGGCGGGTGCATTGGCGGGCGGCGGCTCAGGCGCTGATCCGGCGGGGGCTGGTGCACACTGAGCGCCAAACACCCGCTCCTACGCTGCGCCCTAAGCTCAGGCGCACGGTGGAGCTGGCAGTTTCGCCTGATGAGGCTCAGGCTGCCTTGCCCGATCTGGGACGACCGGGTGCGGCAGCGCTGGCGCGCCGCCAGGCGATGTTGAAGTACCTGATCCGCGAAAAGCAGGCAGTAGATGCAGCATGGCTGTACGCCGAGAGTGGCGGAAGTTCGGCTGATCTGCGCTATCTGGAAGAGCGCGGCTTGATCCGCCTGGGGGAGAGCCAGACCTGGCGGGATCCGCTCGAAAAATTGACCTTCGCTGATTATGCGGCGCCCCTGCTGACATCCGATCAGCTGCGCGTCTGGAAGGCGGTGCAGGAGCATTTAGACGAGGCCGGCTCTGGCAAAGCGGTTCTGCCGCTGCTGCTGCACGGCGTCACCGGTTCAGGGAAGACGGAAATCTATCTGCGCGCGGTTCAAGAGGTCCTTGATCGCGGGCTGCAGGCAATCGTGCTTGTGCCTGAGATTGCGCTTACCCCTCAGACGATCCAGCGGTTTGCCGGACGCTTTGCCGGGCGCGTCGGGCTGGTCCATTCCGGGCTCTCGGACGGCGAGCGTTACGATACCTGGCGCCGAGCGCGGCTCGGCGAACTGAACCTGGTGGTCGGTCCGCGCAGCGCGCTGTTCACGCCCTTTACCCGGCTGGGCTTGATTGTGGTGGATGAATGTCATGACGATTCGTATTATCAGGCTGAGCCCGCGCCGCGCTTCAATGCCCGCCAGGCGGCGGTGAGCTATGCAGGTTTGGCGGGCGCGGTCTGCCTGATGGGTTCTGCAACGCCGGATGTGGTGAGTATCTACCAGAGCCAGCAAGGGAAGCTGCGGCTTGTGGAACTTCCAGCGCGCATCCTGGCGCATCGCTCGGCGGTTCAGCGCCAGATGGAGTTGATCCGACAAAGGGACGGGGTGGAAGCCCAGGGGCGCTTCCGGGTCCTGGAAGGTCAGGCGGAGACGATCGATCTGCCGCCGGTCAGCGTGGTGGATATGCGCGAGGAGTTGAAAGCGGGCAACCGTTCGATTTTCAGCCAATCGCTGCAGGGGGCGCTGGCGCAGGCGCTTTCTCAAGGAGAGCAGGCTATTCTTTTCCTGAACCGGAGGGGGAGCGCCACGTATGTCTTCTGCCGCGATTGTGGGTATACCCTGCGCTGCCCGCGCTGCGAGATACCCCTGACTTATCATGAAACCGAGGACAGCCTTCTTTGCCATTATTGCGCTTACCGCCGCAGGATGCCCCAGAAATGCCCCGAATGCGGCGGAAACCGCATCCGCCAATATGGAACCGGCACGCAGAAGGTCGAGAGCGATCTGAAGGCGCTTTTTCCCGCAATGCGGGTTCTACGCTGGGATTATGAAACCACGCGGCGCAAGGGCGCACATGCTGAGATTCTCAGCCGTTTTAGCGCCCATCAGGCGGATGTGCTGGTTGGCACTCAGATGCTTGCCAAAGGCATGGACCTGCCGTTGGTCACACTGGTAGGCGTGGTGCTGGCGGATGTGGGTCTCAGCTTGCCGGATTATCGCGCCAATGAGCGCACCTTCCAGGTCCTGACGCAGGTCGCAGGTCGGGCGGGAAGAAGTCCGCTTGGCGGCGAGGTGATCCTGCAAACCTTTCAGCCCGAGCATTATGTGATCCGCATTGCTGCCAAACACGATATCAAAGCGTTTTACCGTCAGGAATTGGAATACCGGCAGCGCCTGGGCTATCCACCCTTTGCGCGGCTGGTCAGGTTAGAATTTCGCGACTTTAATTCTGAAAAGGCGGAGCAGGCGGCGCAGACAATGGCGCTCCAGATCCGGGAATGGATCGAGGAAGGGGGGCGGCGCGCTACCCGGATGATCGGGCCGGCGCCCTGCTTCTTCAGCCGGATGAGCGGGCAGTACCGCTGGCAGATCGTGCTGTGCGGGCCCGACCCAGCCTCGCTCATCTCGCCGCGCGACCTGACCGGCTGGCGCGTGGAGGTCGATCCGCCCAATTTGCTTTAATTTCCTTCGCAAAATCGGCGTTTGATAGGTAAAATTGGATTATTCACAAAAAGAAATCAGGAGTGGGCTATGCCGCCGCAACGCAATGAAGTTATCACCTGGGAAGATGTCGATCGTTTGATTGATCATCTGCTGCCGCAATTCGAGGAAGACTTTGACGCCATGGTGATTATCACCCGCGGCGGGCTGATCCCTGGTGGAATGCTGGCAGAAGCGATGGGGATTACGCATATTCTCAACGCCGCGGTGGATTTCCCCACTCAGGTCCGGATGGAAAAAGCGAAATTGATGGCTTGGCCGCAGTTCATCCAGTTCCCCGATGACAGCGCCCTGCGCGGCCGGCGGACGTTAATCGTGGACGATGTGTGGGGTTCGGGCAGGACAATTACCTCGGTGAAGATCCGCGTTGCGGCAGCAGGTAGTTTTCCGAGCACCTGTGTGCTGCACTTCAACCCTTACCGCAACTTGTTTGGTTCATCCCGCCCCGATTATTACGCCGCGATCACCGACGCGCACATCATCTACCCCTGGGAAATCGACCGCGGTCCCGACCGGGTTCTGCTCTCTGAGCATCCCACGGGTTGAGCAACCAAAAATCGCAGGCGCGCTTTCAGCCTGCGATTTTTTCGTCCCAAGACTGCATTTATAGAACCGAGATCGACTGAGCCAGGTAGCGCCGGAAGGCGCGGTTATCGAAGTGGGTTTCCCAGGTGGAGCTGAACGTTGCCAGCAGGCGATGGCGCTCCGCATGGCGGGCTGCCATGTAATTGACGACCTCCTCGATGTTTTCCCGCTCCTGAATGGGCAGGCTTTCCTGCTGTTTCTCTGAAGTATCGATGAAATCGCGCAATATCTGGGTGGCAACCTGGGCGTCGTTGAGGTCGCCCAGGTGATCCTGAAGCTGCTTGATCGATTCGATCACTTCGAAGGCGCGCTTGCCCAGCACCTCGCGGAAATATTCGACCGTGTAGCGCAGTTTTTTAAATTCAATGCGCAGCGCGTGCAGCCGTTCGATCGGCGCATCTGGCAGCAACGGTCCGTAAGCCCGCACGGCTGCCATGCGCTGATAGATTAAGATCGGCGCAAGCTGACAAACCTGGTTGGCTGCCGGCTCATCCGCCGGCGCGGTTTTTGCGCCCGCCAAAGGCGTGTTCACAAAAACGTTGAAATTGCGCTTGAAACGGGCGTACTCAGCGCTGTCGAGATATTCCAGCATGTTGGCGCGCGCTGCCAGGCGCTGCTCACTCCAATGCTTGAGAAGCGGCTCCAGCCCATCATGCCTTTCGTCTGGCAGGCTTTCAATGTATTTCTGGGCTTTTTCCATAAAGACATCCAGATCGCGCACCGCGCCCAAGGCGCGGCCCGTGGCGCGCAGTCCGTTCAGATGGGGTTTCAGGGCGCGCTTTTCAAAGGCTTGCCCAAAGACCTCGAACGCGGCGCGCATGCGGCGGGTCGCGACGCGCATGTCATGCAGCGCCTCGATATCCTCACCCAGGCGCGTGCCGGCTTCATGGCGGAGCATCTGGGCGAAATGGTAACGCATCACTTTGCGCCCCGCTTCGGAGAGCGGCTCGCCGCGCAGGATCCCGGTTTTTTCGGCTGGCTCGGGATAGGGCATCAGCCAGAGCGCGGCTTCCTGCGGATCGAGCACTTCGATGGGCAGGTAGCCGATTTGAGCCCAAACACCGGCGTCCTGGCGCGCGGCTGCGGCATCGACGGCGGCGGCGGGTCCATCCACGATCACCCAGACCCCATCCTGAGCAAGCTCGCTGTTCCGGATGAAGGTTTCACCGCTGCGAGATTCATCCAGGGCTGCGGAAATGCGCAGCAAGGCGGCTAACGTCAGCGCTTCACGCTGCTGCTGGGGATCAAGTGCGAGGTCGGTGAAATTCTTGCGCTTGAATTTTCCTTGCTGGGTGGCGATGACGGCAGCCAGCACCTTCTGCGATTCAAGGTCGTCCACATCTCCGACATAAAATTGCACATATTCGAGCGCTGCCAGGTGCGGTTTTTTTGCGGCAGCGAGGCGCGGCGCCCCGCAGTGCAGGACGGCTATTTGCAGCAGGTCGCAGCTTTCTTCCGGCAAAGCGTGCAGGGGGCGGGTGACTTCAAAGAGCTCGCGGGCGGTTTTCTGGATGTGTATGGCTCTCCGGCGGTCTTCTTCCGTTAGCTCGCGGATTTTCACCCGCGGCGAGGCTGGATCCGGATTCATCGCATCGTTATCCACTAAATCGGAAGATAAATGACCTGCAGGCTGTGAAACGCGGGCGGGCTCGTCCTCTGGCGGCTGAGCAGCATCTTCGGGCTTCAAGGTCATTATATTTTTCTCCGTTGGTGAAGCTGAATCATCCAATCCTGGACATCCAAAGGCGCTTCTTCGGGACCCGGTTGCAGCATGTGGTAGACGCCGTCCGTGTCTAAGATGCGCGCCTTTTCATTCGCGTGTAGATATAAATCTAATACATCGTTGCGCAGGTAGTGAATGATGCGCTTATCGTGGACCGGGAAAAGCACCTCGACGCGCCAGTTGATGTTGCGCGGCATCAGGTCGGCGCTGCCCAGATAAATTTGCTCGTTGTTACCGTTGCAGAAATAATAGATACGGCTGTGCTCCAGGAAGCGACCCACCACGCTCACCACGCGGATGTTCTCGCTGACGCCTGGAATGCTAGGGCGCAGGCAGCAGATGCCGCGCACAATCAGGTCTACTTTGACGCCAGCTTGAGATGCAGCATAGAGTTTGCGGATCATGCGCGGATCGACCAGGGCGTTCATTTTGAAGATCAGGTGACCTTCCTTGCCGCGTTTCGCATGCTCGATCTCGCGGTCGATCAGGCGCTCCATGCCAGAGCGCAGGTTGACGGGCGCCACCAGGAGCTGCCGATAGTCGCGCTTGGTGGAATAGCCGGTCAGGTAGTTGAACAAATCGGTTGCGTCGGCGCCAAGTTCTTCGTCGCAGGTGAACATTCCGATGTCTTCATAGAGCAGGGCGGTGATGGCGTTGTAGTTCCCGGTTGCCAGGTGCAAGTAGCGCCGGATATGATCGGCTTCCTTGCGCACGACCAAGGCGATTTTGGAGTGAGTCTTGAGACCAAGCAGACCGTAAATTACGTGTACGCCTTCTTTTTCCAGCGTCTTAGCCCAGGAGATATTGCTTTCCTCGTCGAAGCGGGCTTTCAGCTCGACCAGCACGGCGACTTCTTTGCCGTTCTGGCGAGCTTCGAGCAGCGATTGCACGATGGGCGAATTGCGCCCAACCCGATACAGCGTTTGCTTAATTGCCAGCACATCTGGGTCGTACGCAGCCTGCTGCAAGAAATCCACCACCGGCTTGAATGAGTCGTAGGGGTGGTGGACCAAAATATCTCCGCTGCGAATGGCGGTAAAGATGCTCGCGTCGCGATAGTCGATCTTGAGCGGTTCGGGGATCGTAGGACGAAAGGGGATATCTTTCAGGTCCGGGCGTTCGATCTTGTAGACGCTCATCAGGTCGCTGAGCCCGAGTGGAAAGTTGGGGGTGTAAACGTCGCGTGGATCAACTTCCAGGTTTTCGATCAAAATCTCCCTTAGGCGGGCGGGCATTTCTTCATGGATAGAAAGGCGCGTCACCGAACCGAACTGGCGCAGGCGCACGCTCTGCTCCATGGTTTCCAGCAAGTCCGCGGCTTCCAGTTCCTGGATCACCATATCGGCGTCGCGTGTGACCCGAAAAGGATGGACGGAGACGATCTCCATTCCGGGGAACAGTTTATCCAGGTTGGCGGCGGTAACCTGCTCCAACCACACAAAGTAATGGCTTTGGGGAGGTGTGCCGTCTTTACGAGTGCCCCCTGAGGAGGGCTTAAGCGGCACCAGGCGCGGCAGCTTATTGGTTGGAACCTTGATGCGGGCAAAGCGCTCGAGGCCGTTCTGATCGAGCAGCGCCACAGCCAGGTTGAGACTCAAATTCGAGATGTGCGGGAACGGATGACCGGGATCCACCGCCAGGGGCGTGACCACTTTAGAGACAATCTCTTCGAAGTAGTTGTCGGCAGATTCGCGCTGGCGCGGGGTCAGGTTGTCGTAATCGAGGATTTGTATGCCAGCCTTGCTCAACAGAGGCTGAAGTTCTTCACGGAAGAGCTGCCGTCCCTGCGCCATCAACGCGGCAGCCACTTTGCGTATCTCGGCGAGCGCTACCGAAGGCGGGGTGCCGTCTGCGGGCAGGTCGATCACGCCAGCCGCAATCTGTTTCTTGAGCCCCACCACCCGGACCATAAAAAACTCATCCAGGTTAGAGCCCACGATTGACAGGAATTTCACCCGCTCCAGCAGCGGGTTGCGCGGGTCCTGCGCTTCTTCCAGCACCCGGCGATGAAATTCAAGCAGGCTCAGTTCCCGGTTGAAATACAGTTTTGGATCATGCAGGTCGATTTGCTCGTCTTCAGCATGTTCGTCATCGGCGAGAACGTCTGTTGGGCGGTAAATGTCCGTCATTTCTGCTCCGGTATCGCGCAGGCGCGAATTGTCTCAAGCTTTCTTCTTTTTCTTGGTCTCTTTATCGTAATCAACGGCGTAAGGGTCATAATTCAGTTCCTGGCTGAGCTTCTCGACCAGGGTGCGCAGAATTTTAATGCGCGCGTAGAGTTTTGAGTTGCCTTCGACGATCGTCCAGGGGGCGGAGATGGTGCTGGTCTTGACCAGCATATCGTTCACGGCTTCTTCATACTGATCCCATTTGTCGCGGTTGCGCCAGTCTTCATCGGTGAGCTTCCAGGAGCGCAGCTTGTCGTTGGCGCGCGATTCGAAGCGGCGCAACTGTTCTTCCCGATCGATATGCAGCCAGAACTTGAACAGGACCGTCCCAAAATCGACCAACTGCCGCTCGAAGTAATTGATCTCGCGGTAGGCGCGCTTCCACTCCGTTTCACTGGCAAAACCCTCGACTCGCTCGACCATCGCGCGGCCATACCAACTACGGTCGAAGATGGCGATCTGTCCAGCCTCGGGCAGGCGCGTCCAGAAGCGCCACAGGTAGTGGTGGGTGGCTTCGTCGCCTTTTGGCGCGGCGGTGGTTAGCACCATAAAACCGCGTGGGTCCAGCTTTTCGGTGATCCGGCGGATGGCGCCGCCTTTGCCAGCCGCGTCCCAGCCTTCAAACAGGATGATGACGGGTTTCTGCTGAACGTAGACCTGGTAGGCAAGCCGAAACAGCGCCACCTGATGATAGATGAGCAGCCGGTCGTATTCCTCCTGGCTGAGCGTGAGTGATAGATCGATCGTATTGAGCATGGTTCTATTGCCCGCGTCCCCCTTCCGTGTTTAGTTTTTCTCGGGACAGCACCTCGAACACATCCTCTTCATCGAGTTCGGAAGATTCGTCCGCATCAGGCGCCCCGTCTGCTTCGGAATCGAACTCCAATGCATCTGGCAGCGCAAGAGGCTGCCAACCCATGCGTTCTTCGAGGCTGTTAATGATCGTGCGGTAGATCTTTATCCAGGTGAAGCGCCGGTCCGTCGCCTCGACGATCGTCCAGGGCGCCCATTCCGCTTCAGTGCGTTCGAAGGCTTCCTCATAGGCGATGAACCAATCTTCATAGCGGCGGTGATGTTCCCAGTCCTCAGGGGTGACGTGCCAGGCTTGCAGCGGATCTTTGGCAAGTTTATTGAAACGCCGCTTCTGCTCCTGTTTATCGATGTGCAGGAAGAATTTGACGATCAGATGACCGTCGTCGGCGAGGGTTCGCTCAAAATCGACGATGTCGCGGTAGCCCCGGCGCCAGTCGCTTTCGGGGACGAGTTTCTCCACCCGTTCGACCAGCACGCGGCCGTACCAGGAACGATCAAAGATAGCCCATTCGCCGCGGGCGGGCAATTTCAGCCAGAAGCGCCACAGCCAGGGGCGTTTCTTTTCATAGGTGCGGGCGGCGCGGATTGGATAGAGTTTGTAACCGCGCGGGTCGAGCGGGCTGGTGAGTTTTTGGATCGAGGTGCCCTTGCCCGCTGCGTCCCAGCCCTCGAACAGAATCACCACCGGGATCTTTTCATCCCAGGAGGCTTTCTGCAAGCTGTACAGGCGTTCGGTCAGGATGGGCGCCATGTGTTTGTAGGCTTTCTTGCTGATTTTTTGATCCAGGTTCAGCTTTTCCAGCATGGCGGGTGTTCCTTTCTCGAATCCGAGAGGAAAGAGATGAAATCTGATCCTCTTTGCCAAATGAACTTTTATTATAATATGGTTATGCAAAAGATCGCGGCGAGTCGGGCAGAGAAGCTGGCGGTGCTCAGGGGGGATCCTTATTTTTCTAACTTGGATGAGGGAGTGTTGGGCGATCTGGCGCAGAGGACAACGCTGCGCCGGTATCAACCGGATGAAATCGTGTGCTGGCAGGGCGAAGTCTGCGAGGGGCTGTTCATCCTCCAGCAGGGATCGGTCAAGCTGTTTAAGCTCTCCCCCAAAGGGCGCGAGTTGATCATCCGGGTGCTGCAGGCTGGCGCGACTTTTAACGAGGTGCCGGTCTTCGATCATGGGCAGAACCCGATCAACGTGGCGGCGCTGGAGGAATGTCAGATCTGGCTGGTTGAGGCGCAGATCATCCGACGCTGCATGGAAGAGAACCCCCAGATGGCGCAAGCCGTGATCCAGAACCTGACCGAGAACTTGCGCACGCTGGTCGGGATCGTGGAAGAGTTGTCGTTCTATCAGGTCACCAACCGGCTGGCGCGCTTGATCGGGCGCATGACGCCAGAGCAGCTCGAAGAGCGCATCACCCAGGACCAGTTAGCAGCGCGCCTCGGGACGGTGCGCGAGGTGGCGGCGCGCAGCCTGCGCGAGTTGGAGCGCAGCGGGGCAATCCGGGTGGCGCAGCGCAGGATCCAGGTGGTGGACACGGCGATCCTGGACGAATGGGCGGAAACCGCGGATCTCTGAGAAACCCTGCAGTTCGCGTCGCTGACGCCCAGTTCACGGGCAAAGGTTTGGCGTAAAAGTAAAAACTCCCTGACCGGACGGTTCAGGGAGTTTCCTGAACGAGGTATAACCGCTAAGGGGTTTTGGCTAAAATGCTCGTATCTCCGGCAGCTTGCACTGCCAAAAGTTGTGCCTGACGCGCCAGGTCGGTCGATTTGCCCAGGATGCGCAGCGCCTCTTGCGGGTTGTGGAAGCCCATGCTGTTTTCGGCTGCGATGAAGTCCCACATCATCTGAGCTTGGCGATGGAGCGTGCGGGCTTCGTCGAGTTTGGCTTCATCAACGCCGGGCATGGCAGCCGCGGCTTTGAGGGCGTTGATGGCATCGATCAGGGCGTCCTCAGCCGCCAGCATGCGCTCGTTGACCTGAGCCTGGATCGTGGCGACCCGCCCGACCACAAGCGGCACATCGGTATGACACTGCCCGCAAGCTGCATCGGGGGCGAGCAGCGGGCTGTGGACGTTGTGGCTCGAGAACTTGGCTGCGCCGTCGCGCGTATAGGGCATATGGCAGTCGGCGCAGGCGACGCCAGCCTTGTAGTGCGTGCTGTCGGCGGTGAAGAGTTCGTACTCGGGGTGCTGGGCTTTGAGCATCGGCGTGCCGGTCCCGGGATATTCCCAATCTTTAAACCCCGATTCTTCATAGTAGTCAACGATCTCCTCGATCTTGGTGCCTTTTTCCCATGGGTATGTCAGGTATTTGCCTTCCCCGGCGAAATAGTATTCCACGTGACAGTTGGCGCATACCACGGTGCGCATTTCCTGGCGGGTGAACGTGCGCCAGTCCTTGCCCCGAGCCTGAAGAGCCTCCTCTAAAGCCGGGTTGGTGACCACCAGATTCATTGTGTTAGCCTCATGGCAGTTGGCGCAGCCGATTGGCTGCTCGATCAGCTTTCCTAACTCACTGAAGGGAGTGCTGTCGAATTTCGCCATACCCATCTCTGACCACAGCTTTGGATTGTTAGAAGACTTACAGGAATAGCAGGTGCCGGCGGTGGTTTCGTTGACGCGCTTGGTTGCGCGTACGTCGATCAGAGCGTTCATATGACCGCGCTCTTCGTTGTAATCTATGCTGAAAGGATAGCCGGCAAACAAGGTAACCAGACGTGGATCTGCTTCGAGCTTCGAGATCGGGGCAGAGCCTCCGAATGTGGTCGGGCTGTTGTTATCCTTGGTCTTGAGCAGCGTTGAGAACTGGTTGGGGAAGTTAATGCCCCAGTTTTGCGAATCGGGGTCGAGCGGCTCGATCTCGCGGATGGGGGCAACCCCGCGCTCGGGCTGGGGCTGGTTCTTAAGGAAGAGCAATATTCCAATCAGCGCGGCAGCCAGGATCACGATGATGCCTGCCAGGATCCAGATCGTGAAAGATGGGCGTTTTCTTGCCTCAACAGTCATTGGTTTTCCTCCGTGTGCTTATAGGGAAGGATCGAAATGCCGCGCTCGCCGTGGGCGGAGGCGCGGTGGCAGTCGAAACAGTAGCGTTCTTTTTCCCCTGCAACGTAGCCTATGTCCCAATCTAGGTTGTCAATTGTGGCAGCGTGGCAGCGGGTGCAGTTTTTCTGAACGGTGCGGCGCGAGGTTTCTTTAGCCCGAATAGCGGGCGGAATGTCTCCCAGGATGAAGGCGGAGACATGGTGGTAGCCGGATTGGGCTTTGACCAGGTACTTTGGGATCAGCGCGTGTGGGGTGTGGCAGTCGTTGCAGGTTGCCCATTCGCTGTGACCACTGTGGTACCAGCCCTCGTAGGCGTAGTCCATTACATGACAGTTGTTGCAGGTCGAGGGGTTATCGCCCAGGTAAGCGGTGAAATCTGTAGCGTAGAGCCCCACAACCGCAGCCGCCAAGACCGCAACCACTCCGATCAGCAGCGCAAATTTCATGACATCTCTCCTGGCGTTTTGAATATCATATTAGACCGCCGTGAGAGCTATTCTACGTGGTTCGCGAAGGTTAATCTGTGACTTTTATCACAAGTGATCCAGCGACTTCGATCTCCTTTGTCTGTTATTCGTGTTTGATGGCGTCGACGATGTTGAGGCGCGCCGCGCGGCGGGCGGGGGAGATGGCGGCGAGTTGAACCGCGCCCAGGGCGATCAGGACGCTGATCAGATAGGGGCTCGAAGTGAAGCGGTAGACCAGGTCGTAACCGATCATCATATTCGTGCCGATGATGGCTACGTTGGCGATCATCGTGCCGACCAGGATGCCATACAAGCCGCCCATCAAACCCAGCCCTAAAGCCTCGGCGAGAACCATCTTGAGCACCTGGCGGCGCGTCATGCCGAGCGAGCGCAGCCCCCCGATCTCGCGCTGGCGTTCGATGATATTCATGGTAAGGGTGTTGATCACGCCCAACCCGCCGATAATCACGCCGATCAAGCCAAGCACGTCGAACAAGCGGAAGGATTGGTTCATCAGATCCAGGATACTGTTGCGGAAGGCGACGGTCGACTGGAGGCTGATGTTGTGGCTCTTTTGAAAGCGATCCTTGATCTCCTGCATCACACCCTCAACCGAGAAGGTCGGGTCGATGGCGATGGCAAAGCGGTCAACGCCCTGGGCGTTGAATAAATTGCGCAGGTCGGCGTAAGCGCCGTAGAACATCTGGCTTTGACCGGTGAAATCTACCACCTCTGCCGCGATGTAGAATGGCTTTTCGCCGCGGCGCGTGAGCAGCGTGACCGTATCGCCCTGGCGCAGGTTATAGCGGTCGGCTACCGAACTGGAGACAAACACCGCCTGTCCCTGGGTCAGGCGCTTCCAATTCTGAGCCGGGTCTCCTTGATTGGCGGCGAACTTCATGTTCCCCACTTGAAGAAATGAGGCTGGGTCGATCGCTTGAAAGAAAAACTGGTCGTTTGATTCTGGATCGGCAGCCAGCGAGCCTTGCGCGACTTGAACATCGATCACGCGGATGGGGGTGATTGCGCTCACACCGGGAACGCTGAGGAGCTGTTTGGCGAACGATTCGCGCATGGGCAGCGCAGCCCGGACATAAAGGTCGCCGCCGAGCGAATTGTCGATCCAATCCTGCACATCAGACTTGAAGGAAAAAGCCAAAGATTGTATGGAGATGATCATGGTGAGCGCCACCATGAGGGAGGCGACGGTCAGGGTGGTACGCCCCAGCGCGCGGCGGATGTTGGCAGACCCGATTGCCCCCTCGTTGCCGTAGATCCGCCTGGAAAGCGGGCGGGTAAACCCCTCCAGAAGATTGACCGCCAGCGAAACGGTCAGGGTCGCGCCGAGGAAATAGCACACGAGCGAGGCATATCCGGCAAAATAAATCACTTCCATCGGCCAGACGATCCGATACGTGATCAGCCAACCGATGAACAGCAGAACCAGCCCGGCAATCCAGTACAGCGGGCTGAGGCGCCCCAGGCTGCGGCTGCGCGCCCGCAGGGCTTCGAGGGGTGTGATGCGCGCCGCCTGCATGGCGGGGATGAGGGCGGCGACCAGCGTCACCCCAATGCCAATCGCCAGGCTTTGCAGGATGATTGCCGGCGGAACGTCGTGGATATTGCCGGAATTGGGCGTCAGGTTAACCAGCATGCGCACGAGCACTTGAGCCAGCCAGTAGCCGGCTCCTAAACCCAGCGCCGACCCCGCCAGAGAGAGCAGACCCGCCTCTGCCAGGACCATTTGCATGACTTGCCGGCGGCTCAACCCGATGGCGCGCAACATGCCGATCTCGCGCGTGCGCTCGACCACGGTCATCGAAAAGGCATTGTAGATCAAGAAGGCGCCCACAAAGATCGCGATGATCGAGAAGAAAGTCAATCCCAACTGGTAGGTCGCAAGCATCTGACCGACCAACTGGCCGCGCGCCGCCGGATAGACAATGCGGACGCCCTCGCCGAGGCGGGTCGCAAGCTGCTGCTTATAGGCTTCGAGCATCGCAGGGTTCTCTGTAAGCTGACGTGAGACCTTTAGCGAGATTTCGTCCAGCTCTCCCGCCCGATCGAAAAGATCCTGGACGACCTGGAGCGGGGCAAACCCGACCGCTCCGTCGTTGATCATGGCGACCCCTTCATCCGCCAGCAAGCCGACGATTTCGAGCCGGGCGGGCTGGTCTTTGGCGAGAAGCTCGAGCTTGTCGCCGATGCGCAAATTCTTCTTGTCCGCATAACTGGCGGGGACGATTACTTCGTATTTTGCGGGGCGCGGCATACGCCCGGATGTAAGCGGATAAACGCGCACCTGAGGGTCCAGTTCTGGATCGATGCCGGTGAGATCGAAGAAATTGCCGGCGGCAACGCCGGTCATGCTGAACGCGATCTGCCAGGAGCCGGCTTCGCTGGCAGGCAGGGTGCGCGCCTGGAGGATCGGAGCGGCGATTTCCACGCCTTTCACGCGCGCCGCTTTTGCCAGCAGTTCCTGGTTAAGCGGTTGGCGCTCCTTGTTCACCGGCACGATCAGCAGGCTGGCTTGTCCGGTGGCGCGGTCGAACACTTCATAGAGCGAATCGAGCGTGGTCTGATTGGTGACCTGAGTGGCAAGCACCACCGCGACGCCCAGCACGATCCCTAGCAAAGTCAGCAGGGTGCGGCCGCGATGCGCGCTCAAATTGCGGCGGGCGAGGAAGGCGACGGCGAACATCACAGCTCCAGGCGAGTCATCACGTCGACGATCTCTGCGACTGGGATGCCTCCGGCGCCGTTGGTCAGGGTATGGACGATGCGCCCGTCTTTGAGGAAAACGACCCGATCCGCGAACGAAGCTGCGCGTGGGTCATGGGTGACCATGACGATCGTAGCGCCAAGCTCGCGGCAGGTGCTTCGCAGCAGTTCGAGGATGGCGGTGCTGGAGCGCGAGTCCAGGTTGCCGGTTGGCTCATCTGCCAGCACGATCTCCGGCTGGTTGACGAATGCGCGCGCAATCGCCACGCGCTGCTGCTGACCGCCGGAAAGCTGGTCGGGTTTGTGATCGACCCGGTCTCCGAGGCCGACCAGCGTCAGCAGGTCATCGATGCGCGCCCGTTCTCGGCGCAGCGGCTGACCGTCGATCAGCACTGGCAGACCGACGTTTTCGGCGGCGTTGAGGGTCGGGAGCAGGTTATAGAACTGGAAAATGAAACCCACTTTGCGCCGGCGCAGCTCAGTCAATTCATCGTCGCTGAGCTTGAAAATTGGCAGATCGTTGAGAAAAACCTCGCCGGACGTGGGGAAATCCAGACCGCCAAGCAGGTGCAGCAGGGTGGATTTGCCGGAGCCAGAGGGACCCATGATGGCGACGAACTCGCCGCGCTCGACGGCAAAATCCACATCGTCGAGCGCGGTCACGGAGACCTCGCCCATGCGATAGGTTTTGGTGAGGGATTGGGCAGCTAGGACAGGCATTCAGTCTTCCTTCGATGCATTCCGGGTGGTTGGATCGCCCCCAACTATAATCCAAATTCCGCGATTGCACAGCCGTATGGCTGGCGACTACAAGCCTGCTAATCAGCTTTTAATTCTGCTTTCAATCCCTCAATAGACCGGCTGGCTTGGATCGACCTCCTGAGCCCAGGCATTGACGCCGCCTTGTAGATTCTTGACTTTGCGGAAACCGGCGCTCACTAGCAGTTCGAGGGCGCGGACTGAGCGCGTGCCGGATTTGCAGAGGATCACCATCTCTTCGGCGCTGTCCAGTTCGGACAGGCGCGCTGCGAGCTGCCCGAGCGGGATGAGGGTTGCGCCCGGGATGTGCGAGATCTGCAGCTCATGCGGTTCGCGCACGTCCAGCAAGCGCAGATGGTTGCCCTCTTTCAGCCGCGCAGCCAGTTCGGTAGCGCTGATGTCCCACCCGCCGCCGACCGAACCCATATCGTGGTCGTGCATCGGAACGCCGCAGAAGGCTTCATAGTCGATCAATTCGGTCACTTCGGGGTTTGGACCGCAGACTTTGCAGTTTGGGTTCTTGCGCAGCTTGACGAACTCAAAGGTCATGTCCAGGGCGTTGTAAAGCAGCAGCCTGCCGATCAGCGGGTCGCCGATGTCGAGCAGCAGTTTGATCGCTTCGGTCGCCTGGAGCGTGCCGATTGTGCCAGGGAGAATGCCCAGCACGCCCCCCTCGGCGCAGGAAGGCACCAGACCAGGCGGAGGCGGTTCGGGGAAGATGCAGCGGTAGCAGGGACCGCGCTTTGCGTCAAAAACGCTGACCTGACCGTCAAAGCGGAAGATCGATCCAAATACGTTCGGCTTGCCGGTCAGCACGCACAGGTCATTGGTCAAATAGCGGGTGGGGAAGTTGTCCGTCCCATCCAGGATCAGATCGTATGGCGCGGCGATCTGATAAGCATTGCTGGAGGTGAATGGTTCGTTATAGACGTCGACCTGGATATCCGGGTTCAGATCGAGCATGCGGCTGCGCGCCGACTCGACTTTGAGCTTGCCGATGCTAGAAACGCCGTGGATCACCTGGCGCTGCAGGTTCGATGAATCAACCACATCGAAATCCACCAACCCGATGCGCCCGACGCCCGCCGCGGCGAGGTACAACGCCGCGGGCGAGCCCAGCCCGCCGGTGCCGATCATCAGCACCGAGGCGGCTTTCAGCTTCCGCTGACCTTCGAGACCAACCTCGGGGATGAGCAGATGACGCGAATAACGCAATATTTCTTCATGTGAAAGTTCGGGTAACATTTCGAACGCCTTTCAATGTGCCCCGTCCCTGCAGGACGGTGGCAGGTTTCCCGCAGGTATAGGAGACGCGTGGTTTCAACCGCCCGCAATGCTCGGGACGAGCATCAGGCGGTCATCGGATTTCAGCGGGGTGGCAAGCCCCTGCAATTCTTTGATGTTTTCTTCGCCCAGAAACAAGTTGACAAACGGGCGAAGCTCTTCGCTGTCGCTGTACAGATGCGGCTTCAGCGCCGGGTGGATCGCAATCAAGTTGTCCAGCGCCTCAGAGACTGTGGCGCCTTCAACCTGAACCTCGGATTGTCCGGTAGTGTAAGCGCGTAGCGGGGTCGGAATGCGTAACGTGGGCATGGGTACTCCTGGAATGGTCTGGTCTTTAGACCGTATGATTGAACTGATCGAACAGTTTTTCGGCGCTGGCAACGCCGTGATTGACATAGCGTGGGGCGCCATTGGAATCGACGATGAAAGTGGTTGGCACGCTGAACACCCCCCACTGATCGGCAATCTCCGGCTGGAGAGAGGCGTCGATCTCCACGATCTGCAGGCGATCGCCAGCCAGCTCCTGCAGGCGGTGGATCGCGGGGCGCTGAAGGGTCTTGCAGGGCGCGCAGGTGGGCGTGGTGAAGTATAACAGAACCGGTTTTCCATTCGAGCTAGAGTCCGGAGCCATTTGGCGCGTGCGCAGCCAGGCAAGTGTGAAATAGCCTGCCAGGCGGTAAGCCAACAAGCCGACTGCGATGACCATCAGCGCCAGCAGCGCCCGCCCGAAAATGGGATTGGTAAGCAGGTTGGGCAGCATCGGTTAGCGCTCCTGTCCAACGCGCGTGTTGGGTCGCATGCCCGGGAAAGTGTCCGCGGGTGGAGATTTATAAAAGCCCGGCACGCGCAGCCGGCTGAGCCAGTAATACACCATACAGCCGAGGCAGAACCCGCCAAACGCGTTCAAGGCTGCCAGCCCGGCAACCAACCAGACCAACCCCCAGCCCACGAAGCCGGCGCCCAGGAACAGCGCCAGAGCGGCGCTGCTCATAAAGACCCCGCCCAATCCCTGGGCAAAACGGTGCGGCTCCGGGTTATCCAACAAGACATCCGGCTTGATCCAGCCAGCGGGTTTGAGCAATTTGTGGTAACCAAAGCCAAACCCCGGCGCGCCGAGCAGGGTTCCGATCAACATGACCGCTGCGACCAGCACAACCAGCCCTGGCAAATTGAAAATGAACGCCAGGAGATTCAGTGTGATGATCACAAGCTGGTTCACCTTCAGCGCGGAGTGGTCAATTTTTCTAAGGTTGTCCATAGTACACCATACCTAAGAATCCTCTGAATGCTATGTAGAACCCCCGCTAGTGACTGTAATCAACTCCTCCTCGAATTGAGAGCGGTCCTCCTTCAATTGCCAGGAGCGGCTGGTTTCAGCCCGGCCGGAGCGGACGCTGGTGATTATGTAGGAGAGCCAGGGCGTAGCCCATTCGCGGTCGAATTCGGACGGGTATTCGGGATGATCCGGGTGGGAGTGAAACACGCCGATCACCTCCAGCCCCAGGCGGGCGGCTTTCTGCTCGCCAAACAGATAATCCTGGGCGGTGAGCAGGTAACGGTTGTGCCGGGCGCTGTCCTCGCGGGCGTTGTCGAATTCGAGCAGGTCGTAGACTTGGCGCCCCGCCTGGCTGACGACGCCCAGCAGCAAACCGGCGCCTTCATCCGGGTAGGCTGCCTCGCCATGAGCCTGGATGCGCTGGAACAGTTCAGATGAGATGTTGAGAGCCATTGTTTCTTTGCCAAAATTGTTCGATCATGCCAGTCAAGGGGTGAGCCTGGCGTTGAAATTATTCGCCCGCACCCCAGAGCGCGTCGTCGCTGAGGTATTTATAGCCGGCGTCGGGGAACACTGTGACGACGACGCCCTGCGTCAGTCCCTCGGCGATTTGAATGGCAGCCTGGGCGGCTGCGCCGGAGGAAATCCCTACGAAAAGCCCCTCTTGCTGCGCCAGCTTGCGCACCATTGAATAAGCCGCCTCGGTCGAAACCTCGATGACCCGGTCGGGTACGGACGGGTCGTAAAACCCCGGTCGAATCGAGCTGGCGAGGTGTTTGA
This sequence comes from Anaerolineae bacterium UTCFX2, assembly GCA_002050125.1. GTDB lineage: Bacteria > Chloroflexota > Anaerolineae > Anaerolineales > UBA4823 > UTCFX2. The sequence continues at coordinate 50,921 of MWTA01000020.1, forward strand.
GCCCCTCGAGCCCGTGGAACGGACCGTCCGGCTGAACCGCAGCCACCTGGAGGTGCGGCAGGTATTCGCGCAGGTAACTGGATACGCCGGTAAGCGTTCCGGTCGTGCCCATGCCGGCGACGAAATGCGTGATCTCGCCCATGGTCTGCTGCAGGATTTCCGGACCGGTCGTGGCGTAGTGCGCTTGCCAGTTGGCAGGGTTATCGTACTGGTTGGCGTAAAAATAGCGTTCGGGCTGTTCGGCGGCGAGCTGGCGCACAACCCGCATTGCGCCGTCCGTGCCTTCTAAAGGGTCGGTCAGGATCAACTCGGCGCCCAACGCGCGCAGGATCTTTATCCGTTCCCGGCTGGCGTTGGCGGGCAGCGCCAGGGTGACGCGCACGCCAAACGCCGCGCCCAGGGTGGCATAGGCGATGCCCATGTTGCCCGAGGTGGAGTCCAGCAGCTTTTTTCCGTTGGAGAGCGACCCGTCAGCCAGGGCGGTGCGGAGGATGTTTAGCGCCGGGCGGTCTTTGATCGACCCACCCGGGTTGAACCACTCGGCTTTGACGAGGACCTGCACGTCCGGGGAAAGGCGGCTGGTCACGCGGTGCAGAGGGATCAGCGGGGTGTTGCCCACCAGGGTTGCGAGACTAGCAGTGGCTGGCAGGCTGACCTGAATTTGGGGTATCGTGATGATTTCCATCTAAAAGCTCCAGTTATATTTAACCAAAAAACGGCGGACAGACATCGAAAAAGGGCGTTGCGCGTTTACTAACTCCAACACGCTTTACGAAAATTTTCTCGTAAGCGGGGTCGCAACTGCCCTTCGTCGCAGCCGGCTGGGTTGTGTCTGTCAGCCGTTTATATGCAGGTTCGGTTGAATGGTCTGTGACGAGGCGGCGGTTACAAACCCCGCCTCAAACACATGCAGCTTAACATGGGATCGATTCTCCGGTTCGGATATTTATGATAAAGTTGATAGTTATTATATCGGTTTGTCGCAGCTTGTCAAGAGGCTGACTGTTCTTGATCCTCTTTCTCGCCCGAACCGATCCCCAGCGGCACCCATTTGCGCGCATCCTTCAGGCGGTGCTGGATGCCGCCGCGGTCATGCAGTTCATCGAAATTCTGCGGTTTAATAAACATCTCTTCGCCCGCCAACAACCCGTGGACGCCCGACTGCCCCGGTTCGGGACGCTTCGTCCCCTTGAATTTGGCTGCGTCGCGCGGGTGGTAATCCTCCGGTTCCTCGTAGGTTGTGATAAAACCCTCATAGTTGCGCAGTACCACTTTATGGTCGGAGTAGCTGAGCAAGTAATTTGGCGAAACCGGGATCTTACCGCCGCCGCCCGGCGCGTCGATGATGTACTGGTGCACGGCATAGCCCGAGGTGTGCCCGCGCAGCCCCTCCATAATCTCGATCCCTTTGCCGACCGGGGTGCGCAAATGACCGGCGCCTTCCACTAGGTCGCACTGATAAAGATAGTAGGGGCGAACGCGGATGCGCACCAACTGCTGCACCAGTTCGCGCTGGATGTCGACGTTATCGTTGACGCCAGCCAGGAGCACCGCCTGGTTGCCAAGCGGAATGCCCGCCCGGGTCAACCGGTCGGTTGCTTGCGCCAGCTCGAGCGAAATCTCGTTTGGATGGTTGACGTGGATGTTCATCCAAAGCGGATGATATTTTTGGAGCATAGCGGTCAATTCATCGGTCACGCGCATTGGCAGGAAGACCGGGACGCGCGACCCAATGCGCACGATCTCGATATGGGGAATTTCGCGCAAGCGGCTCAGGATCTCCTCCAGGATTTTGGGGGCGAGCACGAGCGGGTCGCCGCCTGAAAGCAGCACATCGCGCACCTGGGGGGTGCGCCGCAGGTATTCAAGCTGCATTTCGAACTCGGCGCGCGAGAAAGTGGCTGAAGGGTCGCCGACGATGCGCGAGCGCGTACAGTAGCGGCAGTAAGAGGCGCACTGGGTGGTCACAAGCATCAGTACCCGGTCCGGGTAGCGATGCACCAGCCCCGGAACCGGGGAATGGCGGTCTTCCGCCAGTGAATCTTCCATCATCGCCGTGAAAGGCACCAGTTCGGCGGCAGTCGGAACAACCTGCCGGCGGATTGGGTCGTGCGGATCATCTGGATCGATTAAGGAAATGAAATAGGGTGTGATATCCACTCGAAACAGGTTCGAGGCGGAAAGGGCTTTGCGCTCGCTAGCGGTAAGCGGGAGGACCGCTTCGAACTCATCGACGGTATTGATGCGGTTGGAAAGCTGCCAGCGCCAGTTGTTCCATTTTTCGTCCGGCACATCGGCGTAATATGGCGCGCGCTTGGAAGTGAAAGGGGTGTTTGACATGTTGAATCTCCTTCAATTTGGCGATTTGACACTAACAATAAGACGAGTGCAGGTTGCGCTACACTCCGCACAATAAGCCAGCAATAATAAGGGGCGAGCTTAATGAAAAGCTAGATTGGCAAGCCGAAAAGCGGCTTTGGGCATCAAATCGGGGGATCGTGATCGGTTCGAAATAAATCGAGGGCTAGGTCGACCGCTTTCCACTGCATGTCCCGATTGTAAATGAAAAGCCGCCTGAGGTCAAATTATTGTCAGATGAGACGCCGGTATTTCAAGGCGCCAGCAGAACGTGTATGCTGGTCAGAAAGGTCATCGGAGACATTATCCCGCCCTCTTCGAAGACAGCCAGCAAAGCCGGGGTGGGTTCGGTAACCGAATATGGGACTTCGGCGACGAAGGTGCCGTAATCCCCCGGGACTGGAATAGCAACCCCTGCCAGCCGCTGCCCCAGGATCTTCCCATCCTCGCCCACGAGCATGACGCGCAGCGGCTGATCGAATTCTGGTTTTGCGCGCCCGGAGACGATCAGCCTGCCGTTTTGGATCAGCGCCATCTCGACCGGGTCTTGGATAACGATTCGCTGCTGCAAGCCGGTGGGCGGGTTGAATTCGCTCATTCCCTGGCTGAGCAGGACCATTTTGACCGAGTTGACTTCGATAAGGCGACCAAAAGAATCTTCGGCGCTGATGACCAGCCGCGCCAGTTCGGCTGCGGAACTGATCTCGAAATCCATCGCAACCCCCAGCCGGGCGCTTTGCCAGGGGATATCGCGATAGGTGCGCACGTGGCGTCCGAGCAGCCGCCCGTCTTCTCCGTAAAGCTCGACGCGGACGACCTTGGCTTCGCCGCACGTCAGGAGAGCCGATACCTCCAGCGGCGAAACGATTTTGGACAGGTCCCCGACCCGGAAGATCTGGATGCGCGCGTCCGGAATGGGCGGCGCGGCGGTGGCTGTAGGGGTTGCGGCAGCCTGGTCTGGATTGGAGGTCGAACTGGCGGTTGGGCTGGCTGGGGGAGAAGGAGATAGCTCCGCTTCGATTGCCGGCGGCGTTTCAGCGGATGGCAACTCGGTCGCAGCGGGTGGAGCAGTCGTCGGAGCGGTCGTCGGAGCGGTTGTCAGAGCGGTTGTCGCCGAAGCTGGCGGAGACGCAGAAGGAACAGCCGCGGAAGCAGGCGGTGGGGACGAGGCGGTTGCGGGGTTAGCGCTGACAACCGTTGCAGCTTCGGTTGCCAGTTCAGATGGGGGAGCGCTCTGCCCCTCGATTGCAGCCAACGTCAGCGCCGCGGCGGTTGGCAGGAACTCCGCTGGGAGCGGGGTGGTGATGTTGGGGGGGAGCAATCCGGTGCAGGAGGCGAGCAGCGCCGCGGCGATCATCAGTGCGGTTCCAAAACGCCAGGTGAGTGGCGGCGGGCGCCGGCGAAGCCAGTGCAGCAATGAGATCGTGCGTAAAAGGAAATTCATGCGGTGGATTTCGGTTTGGGTGAGGTTCTTTAACCGTTGAGGTCGTGAATTCTCCGCCGGCTGCTAAATAGAATCATCAGAGCCCGTAAATTGCTCCATACTTGGCTTTAAGATAGCGGATATAAGGGGCGGGATCGATCCGCGAACCGGTCAGGCGTTCGACCAGTTCCTGCGGCTCGAATTTGGCGCCGTGAAAATGGAGCTTTTCGCGCAGCCAACTGAGCAAAGCCGCAAAGTCGCCTCGGCGGATTTGATCCGGAAGATCGGGCACGTCCTGATTGATGCGCTCCCAGATCTGAACCGAGATGAGGTTCCCCAGGGCGTACGTGGGGAAGTAACCGATCAGACCGCTGGACCAGTGGATATCTTGCAGCACTCCTTCGGCGTCGTTGGGCGGCGCGGCGCCCAAATATTCCTGCATGCGAGCGTTCCAGGCTTCGGGCAGATCTTTGACCTGCAATGTTCCTTCCACCAGGGCAATCTCAAGCTCAAGCCGCAGCATGATATGCAGATTATAGGTGGCTTCGTCCGCTTCAACCCGAATGTACGAAGGTTGAACGCGATTGATCCCTTTATAGAAGCGCTCCAGAGAGACATCTTTGAGCTGTGTGGGAAAACTCTCTTGGAGGGCAGGATAGAAATGCTCCCAAAACGGCAGCGACCGACCGACCAGGTTTTCCCACAGCCTGGATTGGGATTCGTGCAGCGCCAGCGAAGCTCCCGAAGCCAGAGGAGAGCGCGCCAGAGCCGGATCGATCCCCATCTCATAAAGGGCATGACCGGCTTCATGCATGGTGCCAAACAGCGCTGCGTTGAGATAATTCGCGTTTAGGCGGGTTGTGATGCGCACATCCTGCAAGCCGATGCTCTGGGTAAACGGATGGGGTGACCGGTCCTGGCGCCCGTGCTGCCAGTCGTAACCAAACTGGCTGATAACGCGCACGCCAAAATCCCATTGTTTCTGCTCGTCGTAGTTCAGATGCAAGAACGAAGCATCTACCTGGGGCTTGGACGCAATCGCCTGGACGATCTGGACTTGCTGTGGTCTGAGGGCCTCGAAGATCGCCTGGACCTCGGCAGTTTTAAGACCCGGTTCGAAGTCGTCCAGCAGGGGGTCGTAAACATGGTCGAACGGAGCAAAGAAATGCGCATATTGGCGGCGCAGTTCGAAGATGCGCTCGGCGTGAGGTTGAAACTTACCAAAGTCGTTTTCGGCGCGCGCGGCTGCCCAAACGTGATGCGCGTTGGTGGTCGCCTGGGTAAACTCGGACACCCATTCGGACGTGACCCGGGTTCGTTTTTCATATTCGCGGCGGGTAACCCGCACCAGGCGCGCTTCGTTCGAATCCGCCTCCCACTGACCCGCTTGTTGCTCCAGATCGGCGAGCAGCTCGCCGACATGGGGCGCAGTGAACTTGGTGTGGACGAGCGTTTGAAGCGTGCTCAACTGGAAGCCGCGCCCTTCTGCCGCCCCGACGGGCATGTAGGTCTGTTGATCCCACCCCAACAAAGCGGCGGCTTGATGCAAGTCAGCGACCTCCGCCAGGATGGTGCGCAATTCTTTCAGTTTGTTTTCCATAGTTCTCCCTAATTCATCTATTTCAGCGGCTCATATAATTTGCCAGCGCAGGGGGCGGCTTTCGAGCGCTGCCAGAACTTCCTCGGCAATGTCGACAGCCGCACGGCGCTGAGCTTCCACCGTCTGAGCGCCGATATGGGGGGTGGCGATCAGGTTTGGATGGCGGATCAGCGCGGTCTGCCCCGGCGGTTCTTGCTCGAACACATCTAAGGCGGCGCCGGCAATGCGACCCGATTCAAGACCGGCGAGCAGCGCTTGTTCGTCAACGACGCCGCCGCGCGCGGTGCAGATCAGGTAGACGCCGGGCTTCATCAGCGCGACCGCGCGGTCGTCAATGATGTGCCGGGTGGTTTCATTTAGCGGTGTGTGAATGGTGATGATATCTGCCCGTGAATAAAGCGCGTCCAGCGCGGTTGGCTGCGCGCCTCGGCGGGCGATTTCAGCGTCAGTCAGAAAGGCGTCGTAGGCGATCGCCTTCAAGCCGAGTTGGGACGTGATCTGGACAATCCCCATACCGATGTTACCCATCCCAATAACACCCAGGGTCATTCCATTAATCTCGTTGCCGATCAGCTCTTTTTTGAGCCAGCGCCCTTCTTTCAGCGCGGCTTCGGCGCGTGGAATGGAACGCGCCAGGCAAAAGATCAGACCCAGCGTCAATTCGACCACCGCCCTGGTCGTGGAGGTGGGTGTGTTAACCACGGTGATGTTGCACGCTTGCGCTGCCGCCAGGTCGATGTTATCGACCCCGACGCCAGCCCGGCCAATCACACGCAGGCGCCGGGCGTTTCTCAGCAAGTCTGCGGTTATTCTGGTGCAGCCGCGAATGATCAGCGCGTCATATTCCGGGATCTCTTGAAGCAGCTCAGATGCGGAAATTCCGCTGCGGTCCACTACCTGGGCGTGTGGATGCAGCACGCTCTGTCCATTATTTTCTAACCCGTCGCTAATCAGGATTTTCCAGGTCATTTCACCTGCTCCGTACGCCCCGCCGGCAAAATTACACGCCGTGCAGCCGTTTGCACCAGTCGATTTTACCGCAGTTTCAATCGATTGAATTCAAAAAAGGAGTTTCTCGAATATCGGTAATGTCCGAGGGGGTGCAAGATGCGCCTCGTTCGGTATTCGCCTGTGTCATTTCCCCGCGTCAGTTCACTGAGGGCGAATCTCTCCAATACCGCAGCCAGGGCAAGACCTTATAATCTTTGCCGATCATCCCTTCGATCATTTTCTGAGCCTGGTCGGCTGTGAGTGGATTGGTGAAGAAATAACCCTGACCAAAATCGCAGCCCAGATCTCGCAGCCGCCGGAGCTGGGCAGGTTCTTCGATCCCCTCGGCAATCGTTTGGAATCCGATTTCATGCGCGAGGTTAATCAGCATGCGCGGGATTTCGGTGTTTTGACCATCTTCCCTTATCTGGCGCACGAAATCGCCGTCGATTTTCAGCGCATTGATCGGCAGGTCTTTCAGGTAACGCAGGCTGGAATGACCTTTTCCAAAATCATCGATCTGAACTCCGATTTCGGCTGCGTGCAGCTCTGCAATCGCCTGTGAGACCTCCTCGATGTTCAGCGCCACAATGCTCTCTGGGATTTCCAGCAACAGGTTTTTGGGGGGCAGGCTGGTTTTTTTGAGCACCTCGATCGCGGATTGAATAAAATCAGCGTGCATCAAGATGCTGTTTCCAAAGTTGACGCTGGCTTTCAAAGGCGGTTGGATGTCGTATGCGGTTTGCCAGGCTTGAATCTGCGAGCAGGTTACTTCCAAAACCCACCAGTCGATCGGCAGGATTACCCCGGTTTCATGGGCAAGCGCGAGGAATTGGCTGGCAGCCAGCAGACCGCGCTGCGGGTGCTGCCAGTGAACCAGCGCCTCAAAGCCCGTGAGCGTGCCTTCCTGGAGAGAAATAATCGGCTGGTAATAGACTTTGAGCTGATCTTGCTCCAGGGCGCGTTGGATATCTGCCTCGAGAGCCAGGCGCTCCATAATTTCCAGCCGCATCTGTGGATCAAATAACTGATAGGTTGATTGGCCGCGGCTTTTGGCAGCATACATGGCGATGTCAGCGTCGCGCAGTACGTCCTCGGGTCGATCGTATCCGAGCGTACTCAAGACGATCCCGATGCTGGTCGAGATAGAGATATTGTGCCGTCCGAGCTGGATCGGCGCTTTGAGAATACTGAGGATTTCCTGCGATTTCTCGACGGCGTCTGCGCTGGTGTGGATGCCGTCGAGCAAAATCACAAACTCGTCGCCGCCCAGCCGGGCAACCGTATCGGAACTCCGCAGCGCGCTTTTCAGCACCTGCGCTAACGAGATTAACAACTGGTCGCCGATGGGATGCCCAAGACTGTCGTTCACATCCTTGAACTGATCCAGGTCCAGAAAAAGCACTGCAAAGGTGTATTCGGGTTGGCGCTGAGCGCGTTGGATGGCTTTTTGCAGATGATCCAGGATCATCGCCCGGTTGGGCAGCCCGGTGAGCTTGTCGTGGAATGCATCGTGTAGCAGGCGCGCCTCAACCGCCTTGCGGTCGCTCGTGTCGGTCTGCGAACCGGCGAGGCGTTCGGTGTCGCCGTCTGGACCTGAGACTGCCGCGCCGCGTGACAGCGCCCAGCGATAGCTGCCGTTCTTATGCCGAATGCGATATTCTGTCTCCAGGTGGGGGATCTTACCGCTGGCGAGCGCGCCCAGCGCCTGCCGCAGAGCTGAAATATCATCCGGATGAACCCGGCTGAACCATTCGTTCGGATTCTCGCCAATTTCGCTGTCAGCGTATCCGAGCATCTCCTTCCAGCGCGGCGAGAGATAGATGGTGTTGCTTTTCAGGTTGAGGTCCCAGATCCCGTCGTTGGCGCCGCGGGCAGCTAGGGCGTAACGTTCTTCGCTTTTACGCAGAGCTTCCTCGGCGCGCTTGCGCTCCATGATCTCGTGACGAGCTTGCTGGTAAAGGTTGGCGTTTTCCAGAGCTACGGCGGCATAATCAGCCAGAGAAGCCATAAGCATCTCATCTTTCTGAGAAAACGGCTGGCGTTGATCGCGCTTATCTACAGAAAGCACGCCGAGAGGCCGCCCTTTAGCATATATCGGTACGTTCAGCAGGCTGTTCACGAGCAGCCCGGTGCCAACCTTAAGCGTCGGTTCGGAGTTGTCGGTGACTTTGCGCATTGGCTGACCGCTTGTCAGCACTTCGCCCAGCAGTGAATCAGCGATGGGAATTTGCAGAGAGCTGACGATCTGCCCCTCGAGGTTTTTAGAAGCGCGCAGATACAAGTTTCCGCTGTTCTGGTCGAGCAAGGTCAGAAATCCTTCGTCTGCCTGGGTTAAAGCCACGCCCACTTCGACAATCCGGCGCAGCACCTCGTCCAGGTCGAGGGTTGAGGTGATGCTCTGACCGATTTTCGAGAAGGTGATCAGGCGGTTGACCTGGTCGTTTAATTCGGCAAGCAGTTGGGCTCTCTCAGCCCGCAAGCGTGATTCCTCCAGCGCCCGGCTGATCGCTTCAGCTAACCGATCTTCATCTACGGGTTTGATAAGATAATCCTGGACGCCGAGGCGGAACGCATCGATGGCGATCTGTTCGGAGCCATGCGCAGTAAAAAGAATGGTTGGCACCGAGCCTCCGGTTTGGTGAAGCTGGCGTAGCAGATCGAGACCGGTGATGTCGGGCAGTTCCAGATCCAGCAGCAATAAGGCAGGTTTTAAGTTATGAATCGCTACCAGCGCGGCGGCGCCATCGTAAGCCTGGGCGCTCTGGTAGCCAAGCGCCGGCAACAATTGGGTAGTCAGAAAATTGCCAAGTTGACGGTTATCGTCAACAACCAGGATTGTCTCGTTCTTTATTTTCCCCCGTGAAGGAGATGAGCCAGGATCAAATGCCTGTGATTCGACTGTCATGTATCCGGTTATTATCGCAATTCTATTTGTCCAAATCAGGGTTTCCGCAACGAAATATCGCGTTTCGGTTTTAGTATAGGCGATGCCGGTTCAAAAAGCAATTGGAAAACGTTGTCTGAAAGGCAATTGTAAGTTATCGCGCGTTTTTTGTAAAAGGAGATTACTCATAACGAAGCGCTTCAACCGGCTCGAGACTTGCCGCCCGATTTGCTGGATACAACCCGAAAAACAACCCGACTGCGGTCGAGAAAAGTGTGGCAAGCAAAACTGTGTCCAGCCCGATGGAAGGATGGATGGGGGTGTTCTGCGCTTCAGCAATCCTTTGGACGATCTGGGCAATCAACGCTCCTAGCCCGATGCCGATCAACCCGCCGAACATGCTCAGCAGCGAAGACTCGGTCAAGAATTGCACGAGGATGTCTGCCCGCCGGGCGCCGAGGGCTTTGCGCAGACCGATTTCACGGGTGCGCTCGGTTACCGACACCAGCATAATGTTCATGATGCCGATGCCTCCCACCAGCAGCGAGATCGCGGCGATCCCGCCCAGAAAGATGGTGAGGACGCTTGTAATCGTGCGGGCAGTGTCCAGGAAATCCTGTTGGGAGAGAATAGTGAAGTCATCCGCGCCGACTTTCGTGCGATGCCGGGCGCGCAAAATTTGCGCGATTTCTTCGCTGGCATCCGCGACGGCGTTGGCGTTCACAGCCTGGATCGCCAGCATGTCTACCTGGTCGCGCGTGGGACGGTGCAGCAGGCGGGTCTGGACGGTGGTAAGCGGCACAAGGATGCGGTCATCCTGATTGCCAAAGCCGGAACCGCCTTTTGATTCAAGTATCCCCAACACACGAAAGGGCTGACCTTCGATGTGCACGGTTGCCCCGACCAAGCCTTCGGATTGTCCAAAGAGCCGCTTGGCAACTTCGCTGCCGAGCAGGACAACCGAGGCGCGTTCAAGGAGGTGCTCCTCCCGGATGAACTCCCCTTCGCTGACGGTGAGGTTGCGGACCTGGCTGTAGATCGGGGTTACCCCTTCGAGGCTGGTCTTGGTGCTCTCGCCGCCAAAGGAGATTGACACACTTCCGTTCAGCACCGGCGCCACGCCTTCGATGGAGGGCGCCTGAAATGGGTCGGCAATGGCGTTGGCGTCTCCCAGGGTGATGGGTTTCGGATTCCGGACTTCTTCAGCGCCTCCCCGAAAAACGAATAGCAAGTTAGTCCCGATCCCCTGGATCGAGCCGGTGATGGTGTTTTCGGCGCCGCGCCCAATCGAAACAATCGAGATCACGGCTGCGACGCCGATGACGATGCCGATGATCGTCAGACCAGAGCGCAGCTTATTGGTAGCCAGGCTTTCAAGCGCTTCGAGAATTGATTGAAAGAGGATCATTGGGAATTTTCCACCAATCCATCCTTCAAATGAATGATCCGTTGGGTCCTCGCCGCCACTTCTGGATCATGTGTGACAATGATCAAGGTAGTGCCGCGCTCCTGGTTGAGGTTGAGCAGCAAATTCATGATCTCTTCGCCGGATTTGCTGTCCAGGTTTCCGGTCGGCTCGTCAGCCAGGATAATTGCCGGATCGTTGACCAGCGCCCGCGCGATGGCGACGCGCTGCTGCTGACCGCCGGAGAGCTCGTTGGGGCGGTGGTGGATGCGGTCGCCCAGTCCAACTGCTTCGAGGGCAGCCTTTGCACGCTGTTTGCGGTCGTGCTGGACGCCGGCGTAGCGCATCGGGAGTTCGACATTGGTTAAAGAGCTGGCTCTGGACAACAAGTTGAAACTCTGAAAGACAAAACCGACCTTGCGGTTTCGAATAGAAGCGAGCTGATCGTCTTTCATGCGGGCGGTGGCTTCGCCATCCAGGATGTATTCGCCGCTGGTGGGACGATCCAGGCAGCCGATGATATTCATTAATGTCGATTTTCCCGAGCCGGAGGGCCCCATGATCGCGATGATCTCCCCCGCAGCAATCTGGAGGTTCACGCCGCGCAGGGCATGGACTTCCACCTCGCCCATCTGATAAATCTTTTTAAGGTCTTTCCCTTCGATTACGCTGGGGCTCATTGCCCGCTGCCCCTGATAAATGGATGCGGATTGCCCGGGTCGAACTCAACCGACGGGTTGAGGATGATGACATCGCCGGCTTTCAAATCGCCTTTTAGCATCTGGCTTTCGACCTCAGATGAGGCGCCCAACTCCACATTAACCGGGACAATCTGATTGCCTCGCAGCAGAAAGACCACCTGATGCCCCTCCCGGAAACGCACCGCCCGGTTGGGCACCAGCAGTATATCCTCCAACTCGTTGACGATGATATTTACTGCAGCCGTCATGCCCGGTTTAACTTGTTCGTCCGGGTCGGTCAGCTCTACCGTCACGGTGAAATCAACCACGCCTTGATTAGCGGTTCCAACCCGGTCTACCGCGATCACTTTCCCGTGATACTCGTTTCCGCGGATCGCGTCAAAAGTCGCTGAGACATCCTGACCGATTTGGATCTGGTTAATATCGATCTCAGATACCGCGAGGTCGATTAACAGCGAACTCAAATCATCCATGCGAAACGCTTCCACGCCGGCTGCGACCTGATCGCCGACCTGGGAAACCGCAGAGGTGATCACTCCGGCGAAGGGCGCTTCGATCCAAGCCTGGCTTAAAGTAGCGTTTGCGGCATCAATGCGTGCTTCGGCAGCGGCGATCTCGCCTGCGGATGGACCGTCTTTCCAGCGCTCGTAGTCCTGGCGCGCTTTTTCCAGGTTGGCTCGGGCGACTTCGAGCGCGTAAACATAATCAAGCCGTTTGACTGCCACGTTGAAATCTGCCTGGGCGAAATCCAGCTTTTCTTTGAGGTCCTTGCGGGTTGAATCGGAAGAAGGGTAGAACTTGTACGGCTCGAATGCCTGGCGAGCCGTTTCCAGGCGGTCTTGCATCACATCGAAAGCCTCGATTGGCTCCAGCCTGGCTTGCTCATCCGGGACGCTGAAATTGTCAAGCTGGTATTGCGCGTTCTTCACGCTGTTGGCGTAAGTCGAGATGGATTGCAGCGCCTGGACTTTGGCGTTTTCGGCGTTGGTGTACAAATCGCCCAATGTTCGCTGGGCGCTTTCCAGGTCGGCGCGCGCCAGGATCACGTTTTGTGGGAGCGAAGTCTGCGATAACTCCGCCAGGCGTTCTCCCGCTGGCGCCTGGTCGCCAACCGCGAAGTTGACGGCTTCCACTGTGCCGGAGGATTTCCAGGTCAGGATGACGCTCTGTCTGGAGCGCACCAGCCCGGTTGCTCCGATTGAGGCAGTAAGCGAACCACGTTGTGCGACGGTGGTTTGGAAGTTCGCGGAAGCGGATGCCTGCCGCTGTCCCTGCCAGAGGTAATAAGCGTAGCCGGCAGCCCCTAGCGCTACGATAACAATGATCACATACAAAAATTTCCTCATACCATTCCTCTGAAAATGCAATTATGACAGCAACTGATTGTACACTACTCTCAGACAGGATGGATTATCTTGAAGATATGAGATTTGTAAGAAATGGATTAAAACCATTTGCTTGCCGGTGAGTCTGACTGAAAAAGGGAAAGTCTCCGCAGAAGGGTTTTAGCGCAAAGCGATGATTGCTCAGGTCAAATTGTGACAACCGTCACAAAAATTTATGACATCTGAAACTGAAATAAAACCACTTTTACCGGTATTATCTACTCTGAAGCCAAAGTGTTGTTAATTGAATTTGGAGGTAAAACAATGAGGGCAGTTCCCGGTGATTTCCTGGCAATCGATCGTAAGTCACGCGCCCGTGTGCTTTCGATGGACATTTCGAATCGTCCGGTGGACGAACGCGTCTGCGATTTTGAGGACGTGGTCATTCCGCTCGATCCCGAAACAGCCATGTTTGAAGCTTCAAGATGTATACAATGTCCCGATCCGGCGCCGTGCGTGCAGGCTTGTCCGGCGCATAACGATATCCCTTCCGCAATGTGGTTGATCGAACATGGGCAATTTTTAGAGGCGGCTCAGCTTTACCGCCAGACCAGTTCGCTGCCCGAAATCTGCGGGCGGGTTTGCCCTCACGAACAGCTCTGTCAGGGCTCCTGCACGCGCATCAAATCGACCTCTCCGGTGCTGACCGGCGCTCTCGAAGCTTTTGTAACAGATTACGAACGCATGCATTACGGCAGCGTTGATATTCCAGTTGGACAGCCGACCGGGAAGAAGGTGGCGATCGTAGGTTCGGGTCCAGCGGGCATGGCGTGCGCCGAGCAGCTCGTTCAGCAGGGGCACCAGGTGGCGGTCTTTGAAATGAGGCCCGCGGCCGGCGGTCTGTTGACTTATGGTATCCCGAGCTTCAAGCTGCCGAACCAGGTTGTCGACAGCCGTTTGCTGGACCTGGAGCGGGCGGGCGTTGAATTTGTAAATGACATCTGCATTGGTAAAGACAAAACAATCGATGACCTGTTCGACGCCGGTTATCAAGCTGTTTTCGTGGGGGTGGGCGCCGAGATCGATGCTCCGATGGAAGTTCCCGGTGAGGACCTGCCGGGCGTGTACAAGGCGACCGACTTCTTGATGCGCGGCAATGTCGCGCCGGATATCCTGCCGGATGCGCTGCGCGGAAAACCGATCGTCGGGCGCAAAGTCGCTGTGATTGGCGGCGGCGATACGGCTTCCGATTGTTTGCGAACCGCGTTACGCCTGGGGGCTGAGGAAGTGGTCTGCCTTTACCGCCGCACCGAGAAAGAGATGCCCGGCGGGCGTCACGACCGCGAACTCGCCAGGGAGGAAGGGGCGGAATATCAGTTCCTGACTCAGCCGGTGCGGTTTATCGCTGGCGAAGACGGGCGGCTGGCTCAAATCGAGTGCATCCGCATGGAGCTGGGCGAACCGGACGCCAAGGGGCGCCGCCGTCCCGTTCCGGTGGAAGGCTCGAACTTCATCGTCGAGGCGGACTGCGCAGTGCTGGCGCTGGGCTACTGGCCCGATACGACCATCGGCGACAGTACCCCAGACCTTAAGACCCACAAATACGGCTTGATTATCGTTGACCCCGATACCGGCGCGACTTCGCGGCCCGGCGTATACGCTGGCGGCGACGGCGTAACAGGACCGGACCTGGTCGTTACGGCAATGGTGGCAGGTCGCAAGGCGGCTGAGGCAATGGACGATTATCTGCAGGGGTTGGATTAAGCCGCGCGCAGCGATAATTTCAACGGCATTTGCGGTATAATCAACGGGTTGCGTGCCTGGGGAGCAGCAACCCGTTTTTCATCTATATATAATAAGCTTATACAGGCGGTTCCTGGACTTTGCTTGATTTTGGGCTTGCGGTCTTCAGGAGCCAGCTTTTTGTCTGGATCTCAATAACTCAAGGAACACCAAATGGAAATCGGCGCTGTCCAACAAGTGGATATCGATGAACAGATGCGCGCGGCATATCTCGATTATGCGATGAGCGTGATCGTGGCGCGGGCGCTTCCCGACGCCCGCGATGGGCTGAAGCCAGTCCACCGGCGCATCTTGTATGCCATGCACGACATGGGGCTGCGGCACAATTCGGCGCATAAAAAATCCGCGCGCATCGTGGGGGAGGTATTGGGGAAATACCACCCGCACGGCGATACGGCGGTGTACGACGCGATGGCGCGCCTGGCGCAGGACTTTTCAATGCGCTATATGATGGTTGATGGGCAGGGCAATTTTGGCTCGATCGACGGCGACCCGCCGGCGGCGATGCGCTACACCGAGGCGCGCCTGACCAACATGGCGGAGGAGATGCTGGCGGATATCGACCGCGATACGGTCGATTTTAGCGACAACTTCGACGGCTCCCTTCAGGAGCCCTCAGTGATGCCCGCCCGGCTGCCCAATCTGCTGCTCAACGGTGCTTCGGGTATTGCGGTGGGAATGGCGACAAACATCCCGCCGCACAACCTGCGCGAGATCACCGCGGCGTTAGTTTATCTTATCGAAAACTTCGACCGGATCGATGAAGTTCCGATGGAAGAGTTGTTGAAGCGCGTCCCTGGACCCGACTTTCCAACCGGCGGCATCATCGTTGGCGCTGAGGGAATTTCACACGCTTATTCCACCGGCAAAGGGCGGATCGTGCTGCGCGGGCTGGCGCACATCGAAGAGATGGGCGCCAACCGCCACCGGGTGGTGATCACCGAGATCCCCTACCAACTCGGTAAAAACAGCCTGATCGAACGCATTGCCGACCTGGCTCGTTCGGGCAAGCTGGATGACATTTCCGATCTGCGCGACGAATCTGACCGGCGCGGGATGAGTATTGTGATCGAGCTCAAGCGCGGCGCCCATCCGAAAAAGGTGCTCAACCAACTGTATAAGTACACTCCGCTGCAGTCCACATTTGGCGTGCAAATGCTGGCGTTGGTCGATAATGAGCCGCGCTTGCTTTCGCTCAAGCGCGCGCTGCAACTATTCATCGAGCACCGCATCGAAGTGATCCGGCGGCGCTCGGAATACGATCTGAACAAAGCGCGTGAGCGCGCCCATATCCTTGAAGGGCTGTTGATCGCCCTGCAGAACCTGGACGAGGTAATCGCAACCATCCGCAACTCGCCGGATGCGGATGTTGCCAAAGAGCGCCTGATCAGCCGGTTTGCGCTCAGTGAACGCCAGGCGCAGGCTATTTTGGACATTCAACTCCGCCGCCTGGCAGCCCTAGAGCGCCAGAAGATCGAGGATGAACATAAAGAAATCCTAGAACGGATCGCCTATCTGGAAGACTTGCTGGCGAATCCCCAGAAGGTGCTGCAGGTGATTCGCGAAGACCTTGAGCAGATCAACGAAAAGTATGGAGACGACCGGCGAACCCGGATCGCGCGCGAAGCCCGCGAGGAATTTCATGAAGAGGATTTGATCCAGGACGAGGCTGCGCTGATCAGCATCACTCAGCTTGGTTACGTGAAACGGGTTGCGCCAACCGCTTTTCGGGCGCAGAGCCGCGGCGGACGAGGCGTCACCGGACACACCACTAAGGACGAAGACGAAGTGTTGATGGTGATCCCGGCGCGCACGCTGAATACAGTGCTTTTCTTTTCCGACCGCGGAAAAGTCTATTCTGAGAAAGCCTATCAGATCCCCGATGCGGACCGGAGCGGCAAAGGGATCTCAATTGTGAACGTGTTAGCGCTGGATGCGGGAGAGACGATCACCGCGGCAGTGGCAGTGCCGGGGTTCGACGCGGAGCATTACTGCATCATGGCAACGCGCAACGGGCGCATCAAACGCATTGCATTGAGCGATTTTGCGACGGTGCGACCCTCGGGGTTGATTGCCATCAATCTGAATGAAGGGGATCAGTTGGGATGGGCGCGCCTGACCAACGGGCAGAACGAAGTAATTTTGGTGACCGAGCAAGGGCAGGCGCTGCGTTTTGCGGAAAGCGAAGTCCGCCCGACCGGGCGCAGCGCCGCCGGCGTTGCCGCCATCCGGCTGGGGAAGAACGATCACGTGACCAGCATGGAGGTGATCGAAGAGGGCGGCGACCTGTTGGTGATCACCAGCCAGGGCTATGGAAAGCGTACGCCTTTGACGGAGTACCCAGCGAAAAGCCGGGCGGGGAAGGGCGTGGTGACGATCAACCAGAGCACGCTGAGAAAAATTGGGCTGATCGTCTCGGCGCGCGTGGTGCAAGAGGCGGATGATCTGACGATTATTTCAGCCAACGGTGTGGTGTTGCGGATGAAGGTGAAGGATATCTCGCAAACCGGGCGGGCGACGCGTGGGGTCATTTTGATGCAGCCCCAACCGGGCGATTCGGCAGCGTCAATGGCGCGGGTCGCCCAGGCGGAACTGCTGCGCCAGGAAGAGAAGGGTTAACCAAATAGAGGCGGCGCCACCCGACCGGTGACCAGGAGACAGGACGCGCTGAGCACGCAGGTCAACAGCAGCAGCAGCAGGGCGATCGCAAAGGTTTGAATGGGCGTCATGCCGAGAAAACGGGCTGGCGGGCGCGGCGTATACGATGCAGGCGCATCGTTTTCGAACGATTCACTCGCCTGTTGGCGCAAGTCTTCGATCATATCACTACCTCCAAAAAACTTAGCTCAAATTTCTGAACCGGAGCCGGGCTTGATGGGTCTGAGGCGCACCTCGCCGGTCAGGAGCTTGAAAGTGTCCCCGGCTTGATCTTTCAGGACCAACCGGCACTGATCATCCAGCCCAACCAGGAAGCTCGGGCTGGCTGTGGAATGGTCCGGGACGTTGCCGTTGATGATCTGCACCCACTCGTTTTTGAAAGCCAGCCGTTGATCCCAGGCGGCAATAAAAGCCGGTGAATTCAAGCGTTGACGCCAGTCGAGCAAGCTCTCTAGGATCGAACGCAACAACTCCAATCGGTCCACCTGCTGCCCAGTGAAGTTTTCGAGGTAGGTGGCTGGAAAAGTCACCTGGTCATCGGGCGGCGTTGAATTGGCTGCAATATTGATGCCGATTCCCAGAATGATTGCCGACAGGCTGTCGCCCTGCCACTGCGATTCCGCCAGCACACCGCAAAGCTTGCGCCCTTGCAGCAGTACGTCATTGGGCCACTTGATCTGTGGGCGCAGTCCATATTCGTTTTCCAGCGCGGCGCAGACCGCCAGTGTTCCAAGCGCAGTGAAGCGCAGCACGTGATCGGCGCGCTGCAACGCCGGATCAGCGCCGGTCTGGGGTCGCAGCGCCAGGCTGAACGCCAGGGCGCCGCCGGGCGGGGTGAACCAGGCGCGTCCCTGACGACCCTTGCCGGCGGTCTGCTCGTCGGCGAGGACCAGCGCCAGATCAGGGGCGCCGGCTGCCGCCCAGCGCGCGGCTTCGACATTCGTAGACCCGATGCGGTCAAAAAAGCGGAGCGAACCGAGCGGCAAGCCTGCAAGCGCGTCGATGATCGCGGAGAAATCTATCATTGCAAAACAATTATACATGAAGCAGGAGTCGCTGCCCGCCGCCTGAGAGAATCTGAAAATGAGAATTGCTGGACGATTCCGACCACTCTGTGATATACTCACGGGCGCTCCCGCCCCAGGCGGGAGATATCGTGAATAACAGAAGCCTGAATAAGGCGCCATCTCACACGCTTCTCGACCAGACGGCGCGTCCGAGCTTCGGTCCCGGGCTGGGTAGAAGGAAGCGGAGGAACAACGCAAAGGAGAATAGTATGACCATTATTTCCATGAAGGCGCTGCTGGAGAGCGGCGTCCACTTCGGACACCGTACGCATAAATGGCACCCCGCCATGAAGCCGTACATTTTCACCGAACGAAACAGCATCCACATCATTGATCTCCAAAAGACTGTCAAGACGCTTCAGCAGGCTTACAGCCTGGTGCGGGATACGGTCGCGGAAGGCGGAACGGTGCTGTTCGTCGGCACCAAGCGCCAGGCGCAGGAAACGATCCAGGAAGAAGCCGAGCGAGCGGGGATGCCTTATGTAACCGTGCGCTGGCTGGGCGGTATGCTGACGAACTGGCGCACAATTCGCGCCCGCATCAATGAACTCGAGCGGCTGGAGCGCATGCGCGAGCGGGGCGATTTCGGACGCGTGACCAAGAAAGAAGCGCTCATGTTGTCGCGCGAGATCGAACGCCTCGAGACCCTTCTGGGCGGCATCCGCGAGATGAACAACCTTCCGGATCTGTTGTTCGTGGTCGATGTTCGGAGGGAGGCAACCGCGATACACGAAGCAAACCTGCTCAAAATCCCGGTCCTGGCTTTGGTGGACACAAACTGTGACCCGCGCAACGTGGACTATGTAATTCCCTCCAATGACGACGCGATTCGCGCCATCAAGCTGCTGGTGTCGAAGATTGCCGATGCAGCGATCGAAGGCAAAGCCATGCGCAAGGACCTGCCCGAAGAAGCTCTGGCGCCCAGCCGGGTCGCCATGCAGGGAGTGGACGAGCCCGAGCTTTCCGATGAAGAATTACTGGGCGCAGCGACGTTGGCGAAAATCTCCTCGCGGCTGCCAGTTTCTGAGGAAGTGGCGGATGAGGTGTTGGAAGAGCTTGAAGCCGAGGAAACGATCGGCGAATTGGCGGAGCTCGAGGCTGAGGCAGAAGAAGAGGAGCTCTTGGAAGAGATCGTCGATGAAGTTGAGGCTGAGATCGAGAATGAGGTTGAGGCTGAGATCGAGAATGAGATAGAAGAAAACATCGAAGAAACATTGGATGACGAGGCTGAGGAAGAATAAGATGGCAATCAGCACTGCACAAATCAAAGAATTGCGCGAGTTGACCGGCGCCGGAATAATGGAATGCCGTAAAGCACTCGAGAACGCTGACGGAGATCTTCAAAAAGCGCTGGATTACCTGCGCGAGAGGGCGATGGCTACGGCAATGAAACGCGCTGACCGCTCCGCCTCCGAGGGTGTGGTGGAACTGTATTCGCACGGAAACGGGCGGGTGGGCGTGATGGTGGAGGTCAACTGCGAGACCGATTTCGTGGGGCGCTCGGAGGCCTTTCGCACATTTGCCCACGAGATCGCCCTCCAGATTGCCGCTTCCGATCCAGTTTATATCAAGCTGGAAGACGTTCCCGAAGCTGTAATTGAGCGCGAGCGCGAGAGCGCCCGAAACCGAGCCAGGGCGGAGGACAGACCAGAAGCGCAACTGGACCAGATCGTCGAAGGGCAGCTTGAGAAGTTCAAAGACGAAGCCGTCTTGCTGCGCCAGCCCTACATCCGGGATGAATCGATCACCATCGAGCAGCTTCTGCTCCAGAATATAGCCGCAATTGGAGAAAACTTGGTGATTCGACGCTTCGCCCGTTGGGAACTGGGCGAAGAAATCGAGTGAGCGATCATAAGAACGAAGCCAACCCGCAGGGTTGGCTTTTTTTTACCCCAGGAGGTCTTCGTGGAAGGACAGTTGAAATATAAACGGATTTTACTCAAGCTGAGCGGCGAATCGCTTGCGGGCGATAGCGGGTTTGGGATCGATCCCGAACGGGCAGAGAACATCGCAATGCGCGTCAAGCAGGTTCACGAACTGGGGGTGGACGTAGCCATTGTGATCGGGGGCGGAAATCTCTGGCGGGGTCGCAGCGGGCTGGATCGCGGCATGGACCGCGCCACCGCGGATTATATGGGGATGTTAGCAACCGTGATGAACGCGCTGGCGTTGATGGACGCCATGGAGCGGATGGGTCTTTATACGCGCGTCCAATCCGCAGTTGAGATGCACGCAGTGGCGGAACCCTACATCCGCCGGCGGGCTATTCGTCACCTGGAAAAGGGGCGGGTAGTGATCCTCGGGGGCGGAACGGGTAACCCCTATTTTTCCACTGACACCGCGGCGGCTTTGCGGGCGATGGAGATCGGCGCAGACGTGCTGATCAAAGAGACCAAGGTCGACGGCATATATGACTCGGATCCGCTGACCAATTCCAGCGCAGTGTTGTTCGATCAACTGACCTACATTGAATTTCTGAACCGCCGCTTGACGGTGATGGACAGCACCGCGATTTCTTTGTGTATGGACAACGACCTCCCAGTCCTGGTGCTAAACCTCTGGGATCCGGATGCTTTGCGCCGGGCGTTGTACGGCGAGAAAATCGGAACGCTGGTAACAGCCTGAAATATACCCTTTTCTCTCTCTGCATTTTCGGGTATCCTATAACGTATAGCGAAAAGCCATTCCCGGTGGGCTGCGATTATCGTCAACCGATCATTACCTGGAGGCGTCATTATGGAAACCTCGATGCTTAAAGAAGCATATAAAGAAGCGGAAGGTCGAATGAAAGGCGCGATCGTTTCTCTGGAAGATGAGCTGTCGGGCATTCGCACCGGGCGCGCCAACCCGGCGTTGGTGGAAAAACTTTCCGTAGAGTATTACGGATCGCCCACGCCGTTGGTGCAGTTAGCCACGATCAGCGTGCCGGAGCCGAGGATGATCTTGATCCGCCCATTTGACGCGGCAACGCTCAAAGCGATCGAGCGCGGCATTCTTGCCTCTGATCTGGGTCTCACGCCAAACAACGACGGCAAACAGATCCGCTTGAACCTGCCCCCGCTGACCGAGGAACGGCGCAGGGATCTGGTCAAACTCGTGCATACTCGTTTGGAAGAGGCGCGCGTGGCGGTCCGCAACGTGCGCCGGGATATGATCAAAGACCTGCGAGAGTTTGAACAGGAAAAACTTATCTCGGAAGACGATCTCAAGCGCGGCGAGGAAGAATTGCAAAAAATCACCGACGGTTTTATCGTGGAAATCGGTCAGGTAGGCGAGAAGAAAGAAAAGGAGATCCTGGAAGTCTAGGCGAATTCCGCAGGATTAAAAAACTATGGACTCAATAGACCAAAGTGGTCTAGACCAAAGTGGTCTCGAACAAAACGATCTGCCGGAGATCATCCCTACGCACATAGCCATCATCATGGATGGGAATGGGCGCTGGGCGCTCGCCAGAGGGCTGCCGCGCCTGGCGGGTCACCGCGCCGGGACCGAGAATCTGCGCCGGGTCATCGAGGCATGTATCGAGTTTGGGATCCAATACCTGACGATTTACGCGTTTTCAACCGAAAACTGGGGCAGACCACAGGAAGAAGTCCAGGGTCTGATGAAAATCTTCGAAGACGTGATCGACCGCGAACTGCAAGAGCTGCATGATCAGGGCATCCAGTTGCGGCACATCGGGCGCCTGGATCAGTTGGATCCGGTCTTTCAAGAAAAGGTGTCGCGCGCTCTGGAATATACGCGCGACAATCAACGTTTGGTCCTCGTGGTCGCTATGAATTACGGCGGCAGAGACGAGATCGTCAACGCGATCCAGCGCATGATCCAGGATGACGTTACACCGGAAGAGGTGGATTACGGTCTGGTCAGCAAGTATTTGTTCACTGCCGGCGTGCCGGACCCCGACCTGATCATCCGCACCTCGGGCGAACTGCGCGGGAGCAATTTTCTGATCTGGCAGGGGGCTTATTCGGAATGGTATTTTCCGCCGGTTTACTGGCCCGATTTCGATAAAGACCAGCTCCGGCTGGCATTAGAAGAATTCAGTCACCGCGAAAGGCGGTATGGTCGGGTCGAAGCCGCAAAAAACCATCAATCTTGAAGATCTAATAAAACGCGTCCGGGTCGCGCTCGTTTTGATCCCGGTCGGGCTGGCGGCGAACATCCTGGGCGGATGGGTCTACTGCCTGCTAGTCGCGCTGATAATCGGCGTTGCGGCTTATGAGTATGCGCTGCTGTATAAAGCTAGCGGGCTGCGCCCGGCGGTTGTCCTATCGGTGGGGGCTGCGGTTTTAATCGTCATCGGACAGAGCTTTAACCGATTCGAACTTACCGCCCTCATCTTTACGGCGAGCTTGATGATCTCGGTGGTGTACCATTTATTTGAATATGAGCGCGGGCGCGACCAGGCCGCGACGGATTTTGCGGTCACCATATCCGCAGTGGTTTATGTTGGCTGGCTCGGATCGTACTTTGTATCGCTGCGAAATTTGCCGGATGGATTCTGGTGGATGATGATCGTTCTGCCAGCGGTCTGGCTGGCGGATACGGCTGCCTATATCTTTGGCAAGCGGTTTGGCAAGCATAAGATGACCCGGCGGCTGAGCCCCAACAAGACCTGGGAGGGATATCTGGCAGGGATTCTGGTGGCTGCGCCGGGAACCGCTTTGCTGGCGCTGTTGTGGCAGTTATTGGGGGCAGGGGAGAGCATCTCGCCCTGGAGGGGCGCGCTGCTGGGGGGCGTCTTGGCGCTGCTCGCCATCTTTGGCGACCTGGGTGAAAGCATGATCAAGCGCCAGGCGAGCGCGAAAGACTCTGGACAGATATTGCCGGGGCATGGGGGGGTGTTCGACCGGATCGATTCCTGGTTGTGGGCTGGGGCGATCGGTTATTACCTCATCATGCTGGTTTTTTATTGAATTAAGACGATTCCACTCGGATTGACAGGCATTATCAGTCATGGTATGATCAGCACAATCAAATAAAAATGCCCCTTAGCGGCACTCTTATCCAGAGAGGTGGAGGGACCGGCCCTGTGAAACCTCGGCAACCGAGTGCGTGGGATGCGCAATAAGCCATCTTCGCCACTAGCGGTGCCAATTCCGACAGACGGAGGTTCTGGAAGATGAGAGGGCGAGCGATTTGCAAGTTGTATGGATTGCCCTTTCTGTACCAGAAGGGGCAATCTTTTTTTGGAGGTCAAAAAGAATAGATGAGTACATCGTTTATGAATTCACCAAGCCTGATGTTCACCTCGGAATCGGTTACCGAAGGGCACCCCGATAAAATGTGTGATCAGATCAGCGATGCCGTCTTGGATGCCTGCCTGGAGCAGGATCCAGGATCGCGCGTGGCGTGTGAAACCGCAGCCAAGACTGGTTTCATACTTCTGCTGGGCGAGATCACGAACAATGCGCAGATCAACTTTAATGAGCTGGTTCGCCAGGTAATTCTGGATATCGGTTATGACGCCAGCGAAAAAGGGCTAGATGGGAACACCTGCGGCGTGCTGGTGGCGCTCGAAAAGCAGTCGAATGATATTGCTATGGGCGTAGACAGAGCGCTGGAAGCCAAGCAAGGCGAGATGAGCGAAGCGGAAATCGAAGCGATCGGAGCGGGCGACCAGGGCATGATGTTTGGCTACGCCTGTGACGAGACGCCCACGCTGATGCCCATGCCGATCTATCTGGCGCATAAGATGGCTCGCCGTTTGAGCGAAGTTCGCAAAGACGGCACCCTGCCGTGGCTGCGCCCGGATGGGAAGACCCAGGTGACGGTCGAATATTGCTATGGACAGCCAAAACGGATCGACACCGTGCTGGTCAGCACCCAGCACGCGCCGGAGATCAGCCAGGAAGAGATACGAGCCGCGATCATCAAACATGTGATCCTGCCGGTGCTGCCGCCGGAGATGGTGGATGATGAACTTAAGATCTACGTCAACCCAACCGGGCGTTTTGTGATCGGCGGTCCACAGGGCGATGCCGGCGTAACCGGACGGAAGATCATCGTGGATTCGTACGGGGGCATGGGGCGCCACGGCGGCGGGGCGTTTAGCGGCAAGGACCCGACCAAAGTCGATCGCTCGGCGGCTTATGCCGCCCGCTGGGCAGCTAAGAACGTCGTCGCCTCCGGGTTGGCGTCGCGCTGCGAGATCCAGGTGGCGTACGCTATCGGCGTTGCTCATCCGCTCAGCATCAATGTGGAGACGTTCGGGACGGGAGTAATCCCCGATGACGAGATCGCCCGGCTCATCACGACTCATTTCGATCTGCGGCCCGGCGCGATTATTCGCGACCTGGGATTGCGCCGCCCGATTTACCGCCAGGTCGCGGCATACGGTCATTTTGGGCGTGACGACCTGGACCTGCCCTGGGAGCGCACCGATAGGGCGGGGTTGCTGCGCGAAGCCGCGCGCATATCTCTGCCCGCCTCCGTTGCGGCAGACTAAAAAAATAGATCTCCTGGATGATCGACTTTTCCAGGAGATCTGCTTTTCTCTCGGAGGATTCGCGGCTGGCTCACGGCTTTTCAAGCCCGTGAGCGCACAGCAGTTCTTCGTTTTGCATCAGCAAATCGGTGGGACCGTCGGCGACGATGCGCCCTTCGTCCATGATGATCATGCGCGGGAAGATTTCCTTGACCATGTGCATGTCGTGGGTCGAGACGAGCATGGTGAGCGGTAATTCCTGCAGCAGTTGAATCAGCGAACGGCGCGCCCGCGGGTCGAGCCCGGCAGTGGGTTCATCCAACACCAGGACTTCGGGTTTCATTGAAAGGACCGTGGCAATCGCGATGCGTTTTTTCTCGCCGGCGCTCAGATGGTGAGAAATGCGCTTTTCATAATTTCGCATGTTGACCACCGTAAGCGCTTCAGCGACGCGCTGACGGACTTCAGCGGGCGGAAACCCCTGATACAAGGGACCAAAAGCTACATCTTCATATACCGTGGGCGAAAACAACTGGTCGTCTGGGTTTTGAAAAACCAAACCGACCCTGGCGCGCACTTTCCCCAGGTTTGGTTTGGTGACCGGCAAACCCGCGACGCGGATTTCGCCCTGTCCGGTCAGGATGCCGTTCAGGTGTAAGATCAGCGTGGATTTCCCCGCGCCGTTCGGACCCACCAGCGCCACTTTTTCGCCGGGCTGGATGTGCATGGTGACCTGGCGCAGCGCCGCGTGACCGTCCGGATACGAAAAAGAAAGATGATCGATTTCAATCGAGTGATGCATTGGGTTACCGCTTCAAGCCCAAAAGAGCAGGGCAAATACCAACAAAGCTAAGAGAGTAAACAAGCTGAGCGCCAGAACGACCCAGCTCGCGCCGGAGAGGGCTTGCAGCGGCTCGCTGCGCGCCTCGCCGTCGTAGCCGCGCGCCAGCATTGCCATATAGATCCGATCGCTGCGCTCGAAGGCACGCACAAACAAGCTGCCCGCCATTCCGCCGGTGACGCGGGCGCGCCAGGCGAGGCTGCCTCCGGGCTTGAGCCCCGCCTGGTCGGAGACGCCGCTGCGGGAAAGACGGGCGCGCATGAGCCGAATGGCTTCATCCGCCAGCACGAACAGGTAGCGCCACATCAACCCGAAGATCGAAACCAGCAGGCGTGGCACGCGCACCGCCCGCATCGCCATTAATAGATCGGGAAATTCAGTCGTGGAAGCCAGCACAATGGCAGCCTGAACCGACACCCAGGATTTTATGGCGATGCTGATAAACCTCTCCAAGCCGGGCAGCGAAGCGGTCAGCGCCCAGGGACCGATTGAGAGGATGAACCGGGGCTCTCCCGGCATGGTAAAGACGATTGGCAGGGCTGCCAAGATAAATGGAAGGGCGAGCGCAGCCCGCTTGAGCACATACCCAACCCTAAGCTCTGACAAAACTTCGACCCCCAGCACTAACGCCAGTAGCAAAATGTAGATCGCCCAAGCGCCGGTTGGCGTAAGCGCGGCGGCAAAAATGAAAGCCAGTGTCAACACAAACTTGACCCGCGAGTCAAGTTTGTGGATCGGGCTTTGCCCCGGTCGGTAAGGGTCCAGGAAATGGACGTGCATTAATTAGCTGCTGGCTGAAGCGCGGTTGCGGCGAGCGTACGCGACAGCCAGCGCGATCCCAAAGACAAGGATAGTTCCGATGATCCCGGCAATGATGGTCGCAACTGCTTCGTTTATCTGCCCAGGGAATACGTAATCGGGGATGATCTCGTAGAGCGGTCCCTGGGCGACGTCCAGAAAACCTTTTTGTTCAGCGACCCATTCCAGCCCATCCGGGTGCGAGGAAGCCAGGGGGGAGATGATTGCCAGTATCAGCGCAATCAGCAAGCCGCCGATCCAAACCGCCCTGCCGCCGGTTGGGCGCGCTTCCCCGGCTTTAAGCAAATCGGGACGGGTAGCGGAGATCAACGCCAGCGCGCCGATGGTGATCAAGCCCTCTCCGACGCCAATCAGGGCATGGATGGCGCCCATGGCTGGGATGGCGATGTTTGCCGGCGAGGTCCCGGAGAGCGCTAACTGCAGCCCTACCGCCAGCGAGGCGATCACGATCGAGCCCCAGGCAGCCAGAAACCCGCCAGCCAGGACCCCCCAGCGCTGCCCGCGGGTAAGCCGCAACACGGTTTGGTAGACAAAATAGGAGACCGCTGTTCCGATGACCGCCATGTTGAAGATGTTGGCGCCCAGCGCCAGCAAGCCGCCGTCCTGGAAGATCAGCGCCTGCACGCCGACCACGGTGGTCAACACCAGGATGGACGCCCAGGGTCCAAGCAGGATGGTCGCGATCGCCGCGCCCATGAGGTGACCCGAAGTGCCACCCGCCACGGTGAAGTTGAGCATCTGCCCGGCGAAGATCGCCGCCGCCAGCACGCCCATGAGCGGCACCTGACGTTCGCCCAGGTCCTCGGCGACGCGGCGCAGCGCATAGGCTATGACGACGATCGAGACGATCCATAAGATGACAGATACAGTGACCGAGAGGAACCCGTCCGGGATGTGCATCGGTTGGGGGGAGAAAAGATGAGCAAATGACATTTTATCCTCCAAATTTTGTGAATAACTCAGCCGCCTATTATCCAGGATTCAACCTGACTGTTGACCGGCTGTGGATGAATTGTCTGAAATTTGAGCGGATGGTTTCTTTTCCTGACATCCAGGGCAAAGCCCAAAAAAAGTGACGTGCATGCTGTTGATTTGAAATCCGGTTTGGTTCTTCAGGTTCTCGTATAGTTGGGCGAGCAGTTCGTGACCGATCTCGAGCGCCTCGCCGCATTCGCGGCAGATCAAATGATGATGGTCGCGCAGCGCGATCTCATAGACGAACTGCCCGCTGCCAACGTGCGCGGCTAGCAGCAAGCCCTGTTCGGACAGGAAGTTAAGCGTGCGGTAGACGGTCGGCTCCGTCATACCGGGGAGTTCTTGTTGGGCTTGCTGAAACACTTCGATGGGGGTCATGTGACGCCCGAATTCAGCCATGACGCGCAGCACCGCGATGCGCTGCGGCGTCATGCGGTACCCCCGTTTTTGCAGAATCGAGCGGTAGGGTTCCATTTGTTAGAAATCCTTATTGCAACTAGTTGCAATAACTAATTATATCCCACTTATACTGAATTGGGGGATAGGGTTGTGTAATGCTGGGGAGCGCTTGAGGGATTTTGGCAGGGAGATTCAAAATTAACCGAAAACCAGGCGATGGGATTTCCGCCTGGCAAGCTCGGTAGAGGTGTAAACGCGCAGAAGGTCAGCTCAGATGCGGGAGAAATTTGTTCTGCAGGCGGTCCTTCGACTGCAGACCTGATACGCGTTCGATCGGCTGCCCGGACTTGAACAGCATCAGCGTGGGTACGCCCATAATCTGGTAGTCAATGGCGATCTGGGGATTGTCATCCACATCCAACTTGAAGACTTTGACCTTGCCATCCCAATCTTGGGCAAGCTGCTTGACGATCGGGTCGAGCTGCTTGCACGGCTGGCACCAGACCGCGGTAAAATCGACCAGCACCGGCAGGTCCGCATCGAGCACTTGCTGCTGAAAGGTGTTTTCGCTCGTTTTTTGGATTTCTGCCATACCCTGCCTCCCGTGTGTTTTCCGTCTGCATTTGATTGTCAACCGCACCCATAGTAACAAGGGCGAGTCGAAAAGTCAAGTAAGTCGGGATGAGAAGCGCACGCGGCGTGTTTCGGGTTTCAGCCAGGGCGTGGTTGACGTAAGGGGGGCAGCGTGATAGAATGCGATTCGCCGTTCAACGGGTGCGTAGCTCAATGGTAGAGCAGTGGCCTTTTAAGCCATTGGTTCAGGGTTCGAGCCCCTGCGCACTCACTTTTCAACTCGAAGCCGGTTGGATTGAAATGCTAAACTCCAACCAGCTTTTCTTTCAGCGTTACTCTGCGGTTGCTTCACTTTGGATCTTCAGCCAAACTCTAACTCCTATCTTGGGATGGAGATGAAGCGCGAAGTGTAATCAGAAACCGCCAACCACTCAGACCAACCGGGGATAAAGATGACACTACACGATGAAATTTTCGAACAGGCTGCGGTTTTGCGCCGCCTGCAGCAAAACCAGATGCGCCAGGTGGAGCAGATCGCGCGCCAGATCGCGCGCCTGGATCCACGATATGTCTTTTTGGCGGCGCGCGGCACCTCGGAAAATGCCGGGCGTTACGCCAGTTACATCTGGGGCGCGCGCAACGCGTTGCCGGTGGCGCTGGCTGCGCCGTCGTTGTTCACCTATTATAAGCAGCCGCCAAAGCTTCAGGGCGCGCTGGTGGTGGGGGTGTCGCAGTCGGGGCAGTCGCCAGATATCGTGAGCGTGCTGCAGGAGGGGCGGCGGCAGGGCTGTCCGACGCTGGCGATCACCAACGCGGCTGATTCGCCGCTGGCGGCTGCGGCGGATTTTGTCATCGACATCCAGGCTGGAGCAGAGCGCGCCGTGGCTGCAACTAAGACATATACCGCCGAGCTGATGGCGATGGCAATGCTTTCCACCGCCCTGAGCCAATCCGCGGATGAGCGCCAGACGCTCGAACTGGTTCCGGACTGGGTGGCGCAGGCGCTCGAATTGGACGAGACGATCGCCCGGATGGCGGAGCGCTATCGCTATATGGACCGTTGTGTGATGATCGGGCGCGGCTACAACCTTGCCACGGCGTTCGAGTGGTCGCTCAAAACAAAGGAACTGACCTACGTCGTCGCGGAACCCTTTTCGATTGCCGATTTCCACCACGGACCGATTGCGATGGTCGAGCATGGCTTCCCGGTGATGGCGGTGGCGCATTCCGGGGAAGTGTTCGACGATGCGCTGACCTTACTGCGCCGGCTCCGGGTTGAATTGGAAGCGGAGCTTTTCGTCATTTCAGACCGTGACGAAGCGCTTGCGCTTGCCCAATCGCCGGCGCGTCTGCCAGCCGAAATCCCTGAGTGGCTTTCTCCGTTAGTGGCGATCGTTCCGGCGCAGCTCCTGGCGCATCACCTGACGCTCGCCAAGGGTTATAACACTGACCAGCCGCGGCAGATCCAAAAAGTGACCGAGACGCACTAACCGCCATAAGCCGGACTGAAATCACACAGAAACTGGGACACGGTTAGGGTGTCTCAGTTTGTCTTTTTTCTGGCGCGGGGTGGGTTTTGCAATTCCGATCCGAATCGTCAAAGTTAGATTCCCGCGGGTTATAATTGGCGGCATGGCTGACCCATCGCGCGCGCAGCGGCTTTACCAGCGGATGACCGAGCTGGGTTTGCGGCTGGCTACGGCTGAGTCCTGCACCGGGGGGTTAATTGGGCACAAAATCACCAACGTTCCAGGGTCGTCCAACTATTATCAGGGCGGGGTGGTTTCTTATTCCAATGACGCCAAGGTCTGGCTGCTGGGCGTGCGTCCGGAGACGCTCGACCGCTTCGGGGCGGTGAGCCGCGAAACGATGCTTGAAATGGCGCAGGGAGCGCGCAGCGCTCTCGAAGCGGATGTCGGGCTGTCTGTAAGCGGGATCGCCGGACCCGATGGCGGGACGGCGGAAAAACCGGTCGGTCTGGTGTGGGTGGGGCTGAGCCTGGAAGGCATGGAACTGGCGCAATCCTTTCAATTTGAAGGCGACCGAGGGGCGATCAAAGAGCAGGCTGCCGAAGGGGCGCTGGGTTTCTTGCTCGATCATCTGGCGCTTTTAGATCTCGGATGAACAGGCACGTTTTAGGACGCGAACCGATCGAGGTCAAGGCGCGTTTTGACGAACAGGGCAATATCACCCCGTTGGAATTCGTCTGGAAGGGCAGCCGCATTGTGGCAGCCTCGGTCGGGCGAAGCTGGGAAACCGCGGGGGAGCGGCATATACTGACGCTGGACCTGCAGGCGCAGGTTTATGAATTGATATTTGTTTCAGCGGAGGGGCGCTGGTATCTCGCTCCGCCAAAACAGCCTTTAAGTAAGGCTTAACGATTGCGATGAAAGCTGGTAGAATCACCGCTTAGTTTCACTCACACGTCTAGGAGGCACAGTATGGAATTTGGAAAAGCGTTTTCATTTGTATTTGAAGATCAGGATTGGGTGAAGAAAATCGGTATTGCCGGGCTGCTGTTGATTATCCCCATCCTGGGTGGTCTGGTGGTGTCGGGCTGGGCGCTGGAAGTTACCCGCCGGGTCATCCATCGTGAAGCGGAAGTGCTGCCAGATTGGAGTAAATTTGGCGATTATCTTGTCAAAGGGTTGATGCTCTTTGTTGTCGGATTTGTTTACGCGCTGCCCATTATCTTGCTTTCAGCCTGCCAGCAGG
This sequence comes from Anaerolineae bacterium UTCFX2, assembly GCA_002050125.1. Classification (GTDB taxonomy): domain Bacteria; phylum Chloroflexota; class Anaerolineae; order Anaerolineales; family UBA4823; genus UTCFX2. Next base: position 81,890 of record MWTA01000020.1, read on the forward strand.
GCGGTATTCTCTTCGCACAGAACAATGGAGACGATTCATTGACCGGCGTAATCGGGGTGCTCTCGATCTGTATCTCATGTGTGGTGATTTTATACAGCATCGTGTTGGGGTTTGTGATTCCGGCGGCTTATGCCAGGCTGGCGGTGACCGGACAGATTGGGTCAGCCTTCCGCTTCGGTGAGGTGATTGGCTTGGTGCGGGCTGCTCCGTCAGCCTACCTGATCGTATTCTTGGGTGAAATTATTGCCGGGTTCATCGGGTCTTTGGGGCTGATTGTGTGCGTCATCGGCATGTTCTTCACCTACGCATACGCCATGGCGATG
>MWTA01000068.1 GCA_002050125.1 Anaerolineae bacterium UTCFX2
TAATATGCAACAAGTAATTCACCAAAACTTGTTAATTCATTGTTGTCGTTTGTTATGTGGGAATAATCGAGTCCGCGATTTGTCAATGCTTGTCTTATCTCTTCAATTAGCGGAACCTTAATTTCACCACTTGCGGGATCGTTTTTCTTAGTTCTTGTTGTGTAACCGCATTCCTCGCTAATTGTTCGTACATTTGCCCAAAAATCTTTACCCAAATTGATAAATCGGTTATCGGGTTTCATTTGCTAGGATCAAACTCCTGTTCCAATTTCTTAATCAGATTGGCGGTTGAGATATTTAGCGCTTTACAGATTGAAATCAACTCCGGAACAGTTAAGGTTCTTTCACCAGACTCAAATTTTGAGACATAGGACTGTGGCATTCCTAACAGTTTCGCGAGATCAACTTGGCGTAAACCAACTTCTAACCTAGCCTCCTGCAATAGCTTTCCTAGTTCTTCCTGCTTATAAAAATAGTGCGATGATCTGCTTTTTCGAGTAAACACCCATTAATTATATATATCAAACCCAAATATCCCTAATAAGGATATGTTGCAAGAAACGAACATTTGTGTTATATATTGGTATCACAACCATCAACAGGTACAAGAATATGCAAACGATTGGCAAACAAACTTCATTCTTGGATTTGGTGCCGGAACGAGACGTCAACTCGACTGAGGGCTTGAAAGTATTTAATACTCAGTTGCTTAAGTGGATAGGGAATAAGCAGCGGTTTGCATATGAAATAATTTCTTTTTTTCCTAATAGATTTGGCACCTACTATGAACCATTCTTGGGTAGTGGAGGCGTGTTAGCAACACTTGCACCAAAGAAAGCCCTTGGTTCTGATTCTTTTGCACCACTTATTGAAATTTTCCAAACCCTGAAAAATTCCCCAGACACTCTTAAAAATTGGTATCGTGATAGATGGGATGCAATGAACAAGGGTGATAAGAGAGAAGTCTATGAAGCAGTAAAGGCTTCCTTTAACAAAAATCCTAATGCCGCAGATTTGCTCTTCATTAGTCGTTCATGTTATGGTGGAGTTGTACGTTTCAGAACAGATGGGTACATCTCAACCCCGGTTGGTATTCATGATCCAATATCCCCTGACACATTTTCTCAGAGAGTTGATATTTGGCATGTGAGGACTAGAAATTCGGAGTTTATGAACATAGATTTTGAAGAAGCAATGATGCTTGCACGTTCAGGGGATGTAATATACTGTGATCCCCCATATAGTTTTAGCCAATCAATATTATATGGGTCTCAGAATTTTAATCTAGATCAATTATTTTCAGTCATCGAAGATTGTAAAAGTCGTGGGGTTTATGTTTTATTGAGTATTGATGGTACTAAAAAATCCGGTGATCGTTTTTGCGATATTCCAATTCCCACCGGTCTATTTGAAAGAGAAGTATTCGTTCATATTGGACGATCAATGCTCAAGCGTTTCCAGATGAATGGAAAAACTCTTGAAGGTGAAATCGTAAAAGATCGGCTGCTTCTGACCTATTAATTTCCAAGTTTTTGCACTAAAAACAAATCCCAGCGCAATTGCAGGTTCATCCAAAAACTCGCCGACATGCCGAAGAATTTTGCCAGGCGCGGCGCGGTAGACGGCGTGACGCCCCGCCGTCCATTGACAATATTGTTCACCCGCTGGTAGGAGACGTGGATGCCGTCCGCCAGTTGGCGTTGTGTGAGCCGCATCGGAACCAGGAACTCCTCCAGCAACATGTGGTCTACCTATGGTAATGCCATCCGCCTCGTCATACATTATGGACAATCATAGCAGCTCCCGTTCTCTTGCTTTCAATTGTCTCTATACTTAAAACGGGTGGTAAGAACCTTTAGCTTCATCATTACTAAAATTATCCTTGGTGTATTCCATAAAGTGTAACCATAGACGTCAAGGTCGGTGGATTTTCAGCACCCCTGAGGTCTCTTGTTAAACAAAAAGGCTCCTCGACCAGGACTCGAACCTGGAACCTAGCGGTTAACAGCCGCCCGCTCTGCCTATTGAGCTATCGAGGAATGTGGCTGCGTCTTGCAGCCCTGAGTTGGCGAGGGGCATTATAAACCGTGAGGGTGATGAGTGTCAAGTGACGGCGCGGAAAATTCTGATCCACGGGCGCCAGCCTGGTCGAGGCGGCGGGTACATTGTCAAGCGGCATGTATTGATGTATTATAACCGGCGATATGAACACTACCTCAGCGCTCATCCTCAGCCAGGACCTGGTGAAAAAATTCGGCGAAAAAGCCGCCGTGAACGGCGTCAGTTTCGAGGTCGCTCCGGGCGAGATCTTCGGATTTCTCGGACCCAACGGGGCGGGCAAAACGACGACGATCAAGATGATCGTGGGCTTGCTAAAGCCCACCTCGGGCGTGGTGCGCGTGGCGGGCTACGACGTTCAAACCGAGCCGCTGCTGGCGAAGAACTTCTGCGGCTACGTCCCCGACGAGCCTAACCTCTACCCTAAGCTCAGCGGGCGCGAGCTGCTGCACTTCGTCGGCAGTCTGTACCGGCTGCCGCCCGAACAGGTGCGGCGCCGCACCGATGAGTTGCTGCGCCTGTTCGAGCTTGCCCAGGCAGGCGATGATACAATCGACTCGTACAGCCACGGGATGCAGCAAAAAACTGCGCTGGCGGCAGCGCTCGTCCACGACCCGAAAGTGCTGGTGCTGGACGAGCCGACCGTCGGTCTGGATCCGCGCTCCGCCCGGCTGATCAAAGACCTGCTGCGCCAGATGGCGGAGCGCGGCGCGGCGATCTTCCTCTCTACCCACATCCTCGAAATCGCCGAACGAATGTGCGACCGGATCGGCATCATCAACGAAGGTCGCCTGATCGCCGTGGGCACGATGGACGAGCTGCGCGGCGCAAACCAGGGCAAAACCAGCCTGGAAGACATCTTCCTGAACCTGACCGGGGGCGCGGAATACGCTGAAATCGCCGAGGTATTGCAGTGACCGTCTCGCCGGGGGCGCTGCTGGCGAACGGTATATGGCTCGCCGTCTGGAAGCTGCTGCGGCTGCGGCTGCTGATTTTTCAACGCACGTTCCGCCGCGCCAGCCTCAAGAAAAAGCTGTTCTGGGGGCTGATGGGGCTGTCCGTGACCGCCGCCCTGGGCTTTTTGTTGTATCTGAGTTGGAGCTTGCTGCGCTTTCTACAATCGCCTGAACTGGTCGAGATTTTGGGGGACCCGCAGCCGCTTTTCGCGAGCCTGCCCGCCCTGATCGTCAGCGCGGTCTTTGTCGGCATCCTGTTCACAAGCTTTGGGGTGCTGCTCCAGGCGCTGTACCTGGCGGGCGATATGGACTTCCTGCTCAGCACGCCTATTCCGATCCGGTCGGTGTTTATCGCCAAGCTTCTGCAGGCGATTCTGCCGAACTTTGGGTTGATCTGCCTCTTCGTTTTGCCAGTGCTGTATGGGATGGGCTTCTCCTCGGGCTATCACTTTCTTTTTTACCCGGCGGTCCTGGTGCTGCTTTTCGCCCTGGCGCTGGCGGCGGCGGGGATCGCCAGCGTGCTCGTTATGGCAGTCGTGCGGTTGTTTCCGGCGCGGCGGGTGGCGGAGATTCTGGGCTTTGTGGGCGCGATTCTCACGATCCTGTGCTCGCAGAGCGGACAACTCGCCAACATGCAGGCGGTGAACCCTCAACAAGCCCGGCAAGCCTTACAAATGCTCACCCGGTTCAATAACCCCTGGTCGCCGTTCACCTGGGCTGGCGCGGGGCTGGTCCGGCTGGGCGAGATGCGCTGGCTCAGCGGCATTGCGATCACCCTGTTGGTTGTGGGCGGCAGCCTGGCGGTTTTTCGGGTTGCCCTGACCGCCGCCGAAAGGCTGTACTACACCGGCTGGGCGAACATGCGTGCAGTCACGCACAAAAAGAAAGCCGCGCCCAAAGCCCCGACCACCGCGGTCGGGCGGAGCCGCCTTGCCCTGGGGGAGCGGCTGAGCGCCGTGCCGGTCTTGGCGCTGATCCACAAAGACTTTCTGACGCTGCGCCGGGACATGCGCAATATGTCGCAACTGATCACCCCGCTGATTTTCGGAGTGATCTATGCGGTGATGCTTCTGCGCGGCACAGGGGATGTTACTGCGCCGGCAGAAACCGCCCCGGTCTGGCTCGCAGGGTCTTTGCAAAACCTGCGCCTTTACAGCAACATCTTTTTGTCGCTCGTCGTAGGCTGGATGATGTTGAGCCGCCTGGGGGGGATGGGGTTTGCGCAAGAAGGTCCGCGCTTCTGGCTGCTAAAATCCGCCCCGCTGAGCGTGAAGCAGTTGATCGCCGCGAAATATTTTGTGGCATATCTGCCGGCGCTGGGGGCGTGCTGGATCTTCTTGGTCGCCACCTGGGCGTTGTACCGACCGGACCTTCAAGACCTCATTTTTGCGCTGCTGATTGGTACGCTGGTGCTCGCGGGGAATACGGGCGTGCAATTGACTTTCGGCATCGTGGGCGCGAACATGGCTTGGGAAGACCCGCGCCAGATGCAGAAAAGCGCGGCCGGCTGTGTGGGCGGGCTGGTGACGGCGGCTTATCAGGCGGTCAGCCTGGGTCTGTTCCTCGGTCCGGGGATCCTGCTGGCGATGCTGCATTATTCAGCCGGCGTGGGGCGCCTTCTGGGCTTGCTCCTGGGCGGAGCCTTTAGCCTGGCGTGCGCGGTCGTTCCGTTGTGGCTGGCGCGCGGCCGGGTTGAGCGCCTGGGCGAGGCTTGAGCGCTCGGGCTTGCGGCGGAACTAAAACGGGGCTGCCCTTTTTGAGGCAGCCCCGTTTTTTGCTTTAACCCCGCGTTACTTGTCTTCGATGATCTCTGCGCCGCCCGGGCGGTGCTTCAACGCCGCATGGGCAGCCGCCAGGCGCGCAACAGGCACGCGGAACGGCGAGCAGCTCACATAATTGTTCCCGATGATGTGACAGAATTCGATCGAGTCGGGATCGCCGCCGTGTTCGCCGCAGATCCCCACCTCCAGGTCGGGGCGGGCTGACCGCCCGTCCTTGACCGCCATGTCCATCAACCGCCCGACGCCTTCGCGGTCCAGGGTTTGGAAGGGGTTCTTGGGCAGGATGCCCTCTTCCACGTACTTAACCAGGAAGTTGCGCTCGGCGTCGTCCCGGCTGTAACCGAAGGTCATCTGGGTCAGGTCGTTCGTGCCGAAGGAGAAGAATTCAGCCACCTCGGCGACCTCGCGGGCGGTGACGCACGCACGCGGGATCTCGACCATCGTCCCGAACTTGTACTCGAATGTCACCCCTTTTTCCTGCATCACAGCCGCGGCGATCCGTTCGAGCCGGGGCTGGATCCAGTCCAACTCTTTGACCGTGCCGGTGAGCGGGATCATCACTTCGGGTTTGACCACCACGCCTTTCTTCGCCTGGTTCGCCGCCGCTTCGAAGATCGCGCGCACCTGCATTTCGACGATCTCGGGGATGTAAATGCTCAGCCGGACGCCGCGCAGACCCATCATCGGGTTGCTCTCGTGCATCGCGCCGATGGTCGCCAGCAGCTCTTCCTTCGCTTCCAAGCCCTTCGTTTCGCCCTTCACCCGCATGGTGATCACTTCTTCGAACAGCTTATCCTTGTCCGGCATGAACTCATGCAGCGGCGGGTCGATCAGGCGGATGATCACCGGGCAGCCGTCCATGGCTTCGAACAGACCTTCGAAATCCGAGCGCTGGTAGGGGAGCAGCTCGTTCAGCTCTTTGGTGCGCTCCTCGGAGGTTTCCGCCAGGATCATGCGCTGGACGATCGGCAGGCGCTCCGTTTCGAAGAACATGTGCTCGGTGCGGCACAAACCGATCCCGACCGCGCCGTAAGCGCGCGCCCGGCGTGCGTCCGCTGGGTAGTCGGCGTTCGTCCATACCTGGAGGCCGCGGGTGGGCCAGCCCGCCGGCGCGGGGCGAATGCCGTCTGTGGCGCAAATCTCATCTGCCCAGGAGAGCAGCGTGAGCAAGTCGGTCTGCTCTTCCAGCTTGGGCGCGGTGGTCGCAATCTGACCGAGGTACACCTCGCCGGTCGTGCCGTCCACCGAGACCCACTCGCTTTCTTTGACGACCACATCGTTAGCTTCCATCTGGCGCTTCTCCAGGTCGATCCGGATCTCCACTGCGCCGACGATGCACGGAACGCCGAACTGGCGCGCCACGACCGCGGCGTGCGAGGTGGCGCCGCCTTCGCTGGTCAGGATTCCTTTGGCAGCTAACATGCCGTGAACGTCGTCCGGCTTGGTGAAGGGGCGCACCATGATGACCGACTGGTGATGTTCCTTCGCCATCTTCTCGGCGGTATCGGCGTCGAAATACACCTGACCAACCGCCGCGCCCGGGGAGGCGTTCACGCCCTTGGCGTACACGCGTCCACCGCTGCGCGCCTGGGCGATCTCCTTGGGGTCAAATTGTGGGTGCAGCAGCGTGTCGACGTTCTCGGGACTGACCCGCAGCACAGCCTCTTCGCGCGTAATGAGACCTTCGTTTGCCATATCGACCGCGATCTTCACGGCGGCTTTGGCGGTGCGCTTGCCGGTGCGGGTTTGGAGCATCCACAGCTTGTTTTCTTCGATCGTGAACTCGACGTCCTGCATCTCACGGTAATGTCTTTCGAGTTTTTCCGTGATGCCGAGAAATTCTCGATAAGCCTCGGGCATGTCTTTTGCCAGATGTTCGATCTTTTCGGTGTTACGAATGCCCGCGACGACGTCTTCACCCTGGGCGTTGATCAGGTAATCGCCGTACATTTTATTCTCGCCGGTGGCGGGGTCGCGGGTGAACGCTACGCCGGTGCCGGAGGTGTACCCCAGGTTCCCGAAAACCATCGTGACGATGTTGACGGCGGTGCCCAGGTCGTGCGCGATGCCGGCGGCGTTCCGGTAATCGACCGCCCGTTTGCCGTTCCACGATTTGAAAACCGCTTCGGTTGCCAGGCGCAATTGCTCGTACGGATCCTGTGAGAATTCAAACCCTTTGTGTTCTTTGACTACTTTTTTGAAGGTGTCGGTGATCGCTTTCCAGTCCTGGGCGGTCATTTCGGTGTCGAGCTTGTAGCCTTTTTGGGCTTTATATTGGGCAAGCGGTTCCTCGAACGCCTCATCCGGAATGTCAAGCACGACGCTGCCAAACATCTCTACCAGCCGGCGGTAGGAATCGTAGATGAACCGTTCGTCCAGCCCCTTGGCGATCATACCCTGGGCGGTTTCGTCGTTCAGACCGATGTTGAGGACGGTGTCCATCATGCCGGGCATCGAAAATTTCGCGCCCGAGCGGCAGGAAACAAACAGGGGGTTTTGCGGGTTGCCAAACGCCTTGCCGGTCTTTTTCTCCACCTGTTTCATGGCAGCCAGTTCTTGCTCCCACATCCCCGGCGGGAATTTCTCGCCGGCTTCCAGATAGGCGTTGCAGGCTTCGGTCGTTACTGTGAAACCGGGCGGGACGGGCACATTGGCGCGCGTCATATCCGCCAAACCAGCGCCTTTGCCGCCTAACAGCGCCCGGACTGCTTCCCAATCGCCTCCGCAGGCTTTTTCTGCCGCTTCTACTTCGTCAAACAGATATACCCATTTCTTGTCAACCATTGTCTTTCTCTCCTGACTAAAATGATGAAAAAAGATTTGATAGCTTGGAAAACGCACCAACCGTATAGTTTACCATAAGCCGCCCAGAACGCCTCCCTCTGCGCGACATTGCGACATTCGACATTCCCAAGGTTTTCGTCAAGCCGCGCGGCCTCGACTGCGCTCTCCAAGCCCAAATGTGTGGGACGGTTCGAACATTCTCAGTGGTAGGGCGCTTGATTTCTGCGGTACTTTCAATTAAAATGCCCTGACGATGAAAAAACCGATTTCGCGCGGGGAGTTTTTGAAACTGAGCGGGGCTGCGCTGGGAGCCATCTTCTACACCGGCGGTTCCTGGTCGGCAGCCTTCCAGCCGGATTTTCCGCGCCCGCCCGAGCAAGACCTGGGGAAGCTGGCGCGCGTGGCGGTGAAACAGGTCGATGTGCGCGCCCGTCCGAACGATCAGGCGCCGATCGTCGGCAACCGCTTCAGAGACCAGCTCTTGCAGGTCTATGAAGAACTGAACCCGCCCGACGCTCCGAAATTCTATAACACCCTGTGGTATCGGGTTTGGGGCGGTTACGTGCATAGCGCCCGGCTGCAGATCGTCGATATCCGCATGAACGATCCGGTAAGCTGGATCCCCGAAGCGGGCAAGCTTTGCGAAGTGACGGTGCCGTACACCACCGCCTACGCGTACAGCAAATGGGACGGGTGGGCGCCCTGGCGCGGCTCCCGTCTTTATTACTCCTCCACCCATTGGGCGACCGCTGTTGAAGAAGGCCCGGATGGCGGACCCTGGTATAAAATTGTCAACGAGCTGAGCAGCAGCGAGATTTACTACGTCCCGGCGCAGCACCTGCGGTTGTTCAACCCCGCAGAATACGCCCCCATTGCGACGGACGTTCCGGCGGCGAAAAAGCGCATTCAAATCGCGCTGCGCGAACAAACTCTGCGGGCGTTCGAAGGCGAAGA
>MWTA01000088.1 GCA_002050125.1 Anaerolineae bacterium UTCFX2
GGGCTTTTAAGGTCTCGGTGAAATTGATTGGGATAATCAGCCGCACATACGGCGCAAGCGCGGGATTGCAAGAACTGAAAGCTTTAATGGAATTCAAGGATCAAATTTCAGCGCTCGATTTGGCGGGGGATGAAGAAAAATTCCCGGCAAAGCTGTTCACAGAACATTTCAAACTGGCGCGTGCTGCGGGCTGGAAAATCACTGTGCACGCTGGTGAGGGTGTTGGACCGGAGAGCATTCGGGAGGCGATGCGCGATCTTGGCGCGGTCAGAATTGGGCACGGTCTTTCAGCCGTCAAAGACCCGTGGTTGATAGATGAACTGCGCGACAAACGGATTGGAATTGAATGTAATTTAACCAGCAACGTACAGACCAGCAGCGTGGAAAATTATGCCTCTCACCCGATACGCCAGTTTGTAGAACATGGGCTGCTGGCAACGATCAACACGGATGATCCTGCGATCAGCGCGATTGACCTGAGGCATGAATACGATGTTGCCACGCTGCTGGCGGGTTTGAGCCGGGATCAAATTCGCACAATCCAGCATAATGCCCTTGCAATTGCATTCTTAAGCTCAGAAGAGAAATCAGAATTAGTGAAAAGAAAAGGGAAACTGGCTGGTTTATAACCGGCTAACCATCGTCTGGAGCCTGGCACCGATGGTTAGCGAGCGTGAAATTCGAATGGGGGTTGATCCTTGAAATGCAACACGAAAACCTCATCTTGCATGCGGGTTGACGGGATTGGAGCAGCCAGCCAGCAGGAGCCCAGCAGGGTGATCGGATATTTTTGCCCTTGCGCATCCTCGATGTAATTGTCCGGATAGCCGATTTCTTTGAACACAAACGTCAAACCCATATCCTTGCCAGTGTATAGCTGGATTAAGGATGCACCCGTCGCGCATTCGAAATTCAGGCGGATAAACACATACGCCTGCAAAGGGTTTTTGCGCAGGGGCGGCGCAAATCGCTGTCCAAATACAGAAATGTATGCTGGAAAATCCACCAATGTGAGCCGCCAGACATTTGAACCATTGGTGATCTCATTGTGACCGGGCGTCACGGTTGGCGGTTGAGGTGTGTTCGTTCTGGTTGATACAAATGATACGGTAGGCGTCGGGCTTGGTGTCGCAGTGGAGGTGTTAGTAGGCCGCGGTGTGCGGGTTGAGGTTGGGCTCGGAGTGGGCGTCAGGGTGTTGGTGGGCGTGGGCGTAGGGGTTTGGATCCAGCGAATTATTCTGTCGGGCGCAATACAGCTCAGAAGAAAGACTGCAGCCAGTAATAACGCAGGGGTAAACAAACCTATGCCCGCGGGCTTATACAGTAATTTGCGCATGGTTATCGGGATAAACTACTTCTGCCAGAATAATAAATGAAACTTTAATGTTTCTGGTGCGTAAGGATTATAGAATATCTACCGGTGAAAGGAAAGAAAGACAATGAGCATTTGGCGCGTATTGTTTTGTGTGGTGTTTCCTCCTCTGGCAGTTTTAGACCGCGGCTGCGGTTCAATTGTAATTGTAACAATTTTGACGTTGATTGGCTGGGTGCCAGGCGTGATTGCCGCGCTGGTGATCAACAACAAGCGCTAGTTGACTCGCGGCTGCCACTGCGAGAGCGCCCCTTGATCAATTGTCGTTATCGTTTGGTCAGAGGAACTGAAAAGGAACAGAGCCGGCGCGGCAGACCCATCGGGCTGCCAGGCGCCGGTTTCGCCCTGCGAAAGGCAAGACTCAAAGACGATCCAATCCCCGTTCGGCGCCCAGGCAGGCGCGATCCCAGGGATCAGGTCGTCGCGCTGCTGGGTTTCCGGATTCCAAATCTGCATGGGCAATACTTCTTGGTCTGAAGTGAGGCGGCATTGGATAGCCCAGGCAGGTAATTCGGAGTCTCGGCAGCCTTTCGAACGAGCAAGCACCGCCTGATCCGAACCCGGCTGAAAATCCATTCCGATTAGGTTTTCGTCATCCAGCACGTGATTGGTGACAGTTGCTGCCTCGAGATCGGTCACGTTCACACGGGTTGAATACGATTCGCAACTCTCAAAGACGGCGCCAAATTCGATCAACATTCGACCATCGGTTGTCAGATCAAGAGCGGCGCCGTCGCTCACCAGGAGGGATTGAGATTCCAAAGGCTGGTTAAAGGGAGTGAACTGGCGGTTCTGGAGATCGAATTCATAGAGCTTGTACGCGCATCCCTCAGCAGTGCATAATGAGCGGTGCGAAAGCGCGCCAATTAGCCGGCTATCGGGAAGGAAAACGGGTTTGCCGGTGAACCCGCCCTGTTCGACTGGATCGGTAATTTGCGCTCCCCAGTCAACGGGGTCTTGTATCCGATACATTGTGTTGGTTGAGTCCAGAGCTACAATGATCCAGCCGATTTCGTCAGCCGGAGGCGGGCTGGCGGGGTTCCACAAGACCACCCAACGCTGGTCGGGAGAGAGAACCAGCCGGCGTTCGACCTGGGCTTGCTCATCTGATAAGCCGATCTCGAGGCAAGCGGTGCGCACGCTGCCATCCCGATGGAAGAAACACAGCGTACGTCCGTTGAATGCCACCAGTCTCTCCGCGCTTGGAGCCCAGGCGAAACTCAAGATGTCGCCAGCAACAGTTAGCGGATAGGGTTCGCTCCCCGGTTCGTCAACCATCCAAATGTCGCCCGATTTCAGGTAAGCCAGCGCGGGTCCTACGGCAGGAGGCAGGGGGGGCGCTGGCGTGGGGGGGGATTTAACTGTTGGAACGACGCTTGAAATGGTCGGCGAGGCTTCGCGTGTTGGCAGCAATTGGGCGCCTTGAGTGGCTGGAATCATTTGAACTGTGGGAAAAGCAGCAGGGCTCGGTAAAGGAGCGCACGCAGTCACTAGAATGAGGATGACTGTTCCCGCTCTCCAGGCGTGTTTTAGGAACTTAGTTGACATCGCTGGAAGACTCCTTTTTTTTGCTATTTTCATGCGCTGGACAAGCATAGTCTTTAAGTTGCACGACTTATTCCAATCAAAGCGTTAATTTGGCGCCGTTGTCTTTGAGCCACTTTCGATGCAGCCGATAATCTGGGCAATACTGCGCGACCCGCGCCCAGAATTGCTGCGAGTGGTTTGGGATTTCCAGGTGAGTCAACTCGTGAAGTATCAGGTAGTCCACAACGGGAAGCGGCGCCATTACCAATCGCCAGGTCAGGCTGATCGTTTTGCGGTTGCTGCAAGATCCCCAGCGAGTTTTCGCGCTGGATATTCGCAGCTTGTTGTAGCCCATTTTATGCAGGTGTGTAAAATGCGCCAAACGCTCGCCAAAAATTCTCCTGGCTTGATCCCGATACCAGCGGGTAAATATCTCGCAGCCTCGGTTCTTCAGGCGGCGATCCAGCAGAAAGAAGTCTTTTAATTCGAGCGGCTGGCTTGGGTTATCGACTAGATTCAGCAGATGATCGTTTCCTAAAAATGGAAAGCTCTCACCGGTTTCGAAATTGTGTGGGGGAGGAACTTGGCTGAATGCGATGGTTTGTTTGGATTGAATCCAGCGCTGCTTAGTGGCGAGGAAACGATCGATTTCCAGTTGGCTCAGGCGAAGCGGCGCTCGAACCGTCAGACTCCCATCGCTCTCGATGATTATTGCCAATGTGCGGCGATCAGATCGGATGATTTTCATACCTGGTTGGAAATTATAATTTGCCTTTCTAATCTGTGCGGTTTGAAATCAGACGGACAAGGTATAATTCTTGCATAGTTTGGATTCAGAATACATTAAAGAAATTTCGCTTAATGGGTAGGTAGATTGTCTTATGAAACGTGAATGGATCATATCCTTGGTCGCAATGGGTGTCATCACGTTTATCCTGGCGGCTGCGGCTGCTATTCTACTCATGAGGGGAGCTGCGCCATCGATCTTTGGGGGAAAACCACAAATCAATATCTATGTGCTGGCTCCGCCGCAAGCTGATCTTGGCGAAGAAATCCAGATTAAGATCATGATCGAGAACGAGGGGGATAGCGTTTTTCAAGTCGATGAAATTCGGATGCCGGCGCAGTTAACCGATGCCGCTGTGATCGAAGAGGTTTTCCCATCGATATTTCCCGGTCAACAAGAATTCTACGTTGATTGGACCGGTTACAAGATTGGGATGATGCTCGAACCGGGTGAACGGCGCGAGTTTGTGATCAAACTGATGCCCTGGCAAATTGCAGACGTAGCCAGCCGGATGGAAATTATCAGCAAGAAAAAAACATACTCAACCGGCTTTCGCATTTTGTTCAACAAGAAACTCGTGCTCGAACCCACCGCAACTCAAGCGCCCCCCACCATTCCCCCTACTTGGACTCCGCAGCCCCTGCCGCCGACAGACGTGCCACCGACTGCCACCTCGATGGCGCTGCCTTACCGATCGGTCGTGAAGATCATAGCCAAAGTTAAGCACTCAAGCTACTTGCGCAACCTGTGGGGCGGTTCGGGAACGATTTTGACGCCGGATGGACTGATCCTGACAAACGCTCACCTGGTGCTGCCGATCCCGGGCGCGCGTCCGGATGTTTTTGTGATTGCTTTGACCAACGATCCGGCAGAGGAGCCGGTGGAAACCTATTACGCCGAGCCGATTTTGACTGATGAAGACCTGGACCTGGCGATTCTGCGGATCGTGTCGGATTTGCGTTATAAACCGGTTGATTGGAAAAACCTAAACCTGCCGGCAATAAAGGTGGGCGATTCTAACCTGGTCGAACTTGGCGACCCACTGACGATCCTCGGCTATCCTGGAATAGGCGGAGATACAATCACGCTCACCAGCGGCAGTGTAGGTGGTTTTACCTCTCAACGCGCGTATGGCGACCGGGCTTACATAAAAACCTCGGCGACAATCTCCGGCGGGACAAGCGGCGGGGTCGTCCTCAATTCAAAAGGCGAGATGATCGCCGTGCCTACTCAACTGGGACCCGGCGGCGAGCGCGATGTGGTGGATTGCCGGGTCATTACGGATACCAACATGGACGGTGAAGTCGATCAGAGGGATGCGTGCGTTCCGGTTGGCGGTTTTATTAACGCATTGCGACCGGTGAACCTGGCGCTCTCGATGATCCAGACCGCGCAACAGATGATCCGGGCGACGCCCACCAGCGAGGTCATCTCCACCCCGGAAAAATAGGCGCTTTAAAAGCGCAGAGTCGCAAGATCGTGGGGATTATGATCGGGGTATAATCTGAGTGCTTAAATTAGCTCGATAATCGAGGTGAATATGGCTGACCGCAAAATTCGCGTGCTTGTGGCAAAACCGGGGCTGGATGGACACGACCGAGGCGCAAAAGTGGTTGCGCGGGCGCTGCGCGACGCTGGAATGGAAGTGATTTACACCGGATTGCGCCAAACCCCGGAAATGATTGCTGAAAGCGCTTTGCAGGAAGACGTAGATGCGATTGGGTTGTCCGTCTTGTCAGGCGCGCATATGGCGCTGGTGCCGCGCATTTTAGAGCTGCTGCGCAGTAATGGACAGGAAGACGTAAGTATATTCCTGGGCGGCATCATCCCCGACGAGGACATCCCCAAACTGCAGGCGATGGGCGTTCGGGGAATTTATGGTCCCGGGACGTTGACAGAGCAAATCGTGAAGGATATTCGCTTAGCGGTCACGCGGGCGTACGCCGATTCGAATTAGTGAGATCTGTGATCGACGCATGACATTGTCGCAGGAACTTCTGGCGGGCAGCCGGCTGGCGCTCGCTCGGGTAATTACCCAGATCGAAAATGGAACCGAAGCCGGGCGGATCGCCCTGGACGAGCTTTTTCCCTACACTGGCCGCGCCCATTTGATCGGTGTAACCGGCGCGCCTGGAACAGGAAAATCCTCGCTGGTAAACCAACTGGCGATCGCGTTTCGTCAATCGGAAGATGGCGAGGCTGGTCGTGTGGGTATCGTAGCCGTGGATCCCTCTAGCCCTTTCAGCGGGGGCGCAATTTTGGGAGACCGGGTGCGCATGCGTGACCTCGCGGGCGATTCTGGCGTTTTTATCCGGTCAATGGCTTCCAGGGGTTCGGTGGGAGGTCTGGCTGTAGCAACTTCGGGCGTAGTACAGGCTCTCGATGCAGCCGGCTTTGAGATAATCCTGATCGAGACAGTGGGCGCCGGGCAAGCTGAGGTGGATATCGCCCGCCTGGCGCATACCACCCTGGTCGTCGAAGCCCCCGGTCTTGGGGATGACATCCAGGCGTTGAAGGCTGGAATCCTCGAAATTGCGGATATTCTGGTGATTAACAAGGCTGACCGCCCCGGGGTTGAGTCGACCGAGCGGGCGTTGCTCAGCATGTTGCAGCTTGCCTATCCGGCAAAACAGATTCTGCGCGATCATTCGAGCAAGCCTGGTCACCGGTGGATCGAAGCGGAGTCGCCGCCTTCGAATCCTGCGAATTCGAGCGAGGCGGAATTGTGGGTGACGCCGGTGGTCAAGACCATCGCAGTCGAGGGGCAGGGTGTGTCAGAACTTCGCTCGACAATCGAACTGCATCGCCGATTTCTAGCTATGACTGGCGAACGCGAGCAGCGCGAACGCAGAAGACTGCACGCCGAGGTCGATCTGCTGTTGCGCGATACTCTGCTTAAGCGGTGGATGGCGGGCATTTCTGACGGGCAGTACGAGCAAATCTTAGATCTTCTGGTTCGACGTGAACTATCACCCTGGCGAGCAGTTCAACTTCTGATCGAGAATTAGATCATGACGGATGGCTGACAATGATTTATGGCGACGGGATTCGTTTCAGAGCGATCGAGCAAACTGACTTGGCAGCGTTTGTTGCCTGGCTAAATGATCCGGAAGTCCGTGAAGGTCTCCAGATGGTTTTGCCGCTTTCAATGGCTGATGAGCAGAGATGGTTCGAGGAAATGCTCAAACGACCGGGAGAGGAACACCCGTTCCTGATCGAAACTCAACAAGATAATATCTGGATTGGAATTGGAAATTGTGCCTTTTTTAATATCGATTGGCGGATTCGCTCCGCCGAAGTGGGAATTTTTATCGGCGAAAAGCGGCTCTGGGGACAGGGGCTTGGAACAAAAGTCATGCGCCTGTTGATCCAGGTCGGGTTCGACACGCTGAATCTGAACCGGATCATGCTCGATGTGTATGAGACAAACCCGCGCGCCATTCGTTCTTATGAAAAAGCCGGCTTCAAGCACGAAGGGCGAAAGCGGCAGGGTTATTATTTGAATGGCAAGTATATCGACGTTCTGCAAATGAGCATCCTGCGTTCAGAGTGGGAAGAAAGCCATGCCTGAACTGCCCGAGGTGGAAACTATTCGGCAGAGCTTGCGGCTGGGTACGCCAGAACAACCGTCAATTTTGGGCAGAAAGATCATCAATGCAGAGCTGCTATGGACGCGCAGCCTCGCCGAACCCGAACCAAATGAATTCTTGCGGCGAATCTCCGGTCAGGTTGTAAAAGGAGTGGAGCGCCGCGGGAAGTTCCTGACGCTGCCGCTCTCGGAAGATTGGCTTTTGGTTCACCTGCGCATGAGCGGCGACATAACCGTTGGAGCAATTGGTGAACCACATGGAACGCATGAACGGGTTATGTTCAATCTGGAACCAGGCTGGCGAATGGCATTTATCGATCCACGTAAATTTGGCAGGGTTTGGCTGGTTAGCGATCCGCAAAAGGTGCTTGGGGCGCTCGGCCCGGAGCCATTTGATGAAAAACTGGATGATTTCCGGTTCTATCAAATGCTGCATTCTGTCAATAGACGCCTCAAGCCCACCTTAATGGATCAAGCCTTCCTGGCTGGGCTGGGGAACATTTACACCGATGAAGCTTTAAATCGCGCCAGGCTGCACCCCCTCGCCAGCACCAGTTCGATTATGCTGGAAGACGCCGGCAGGCTGCTGCGCGCAATTCGAGAAACGCTTCAAGCGGCGATTCAACGAAACGGCACTAGCATTGACTGGGTGTACCGTGGGGGTGATTTTCAGAAATACCTGCGAGTTTATGGGCGCAAAGATCAGGCGTGTCCGGAATGCGGGACCCCGATCGTGAAAATCGTAGTCGGACAAAGAGGTACATATTACTGTCCTTTTTGTCAGGTCGTTCCTGAGGAAATGAGAATATAATTAGGAGGCGGCTATGAATAGCATTCTACTCTCGATGGTTGTTCCTGTCCTACTCATCGGAATTATTGGCTTGGTAGTGGGTGTGGTAGTTGGCGCTATACTTGACAATGCACTGAAAGGCTCGCGCCCGCCTGTCAGTGATGAGGATGGGCAAAAACTGCCCGCGGCAATGCAGGTCTGGCATGACCCGCGCAGCCACAAACTAATCATCGAATACGATGGTTCGATTCATCAAAGCGCCAGCAAGCTTACCGCAGACCAAAAGACCAAACTGGCGGAGTTGGTTGACGACCTGCGCCTCTGGCTTGGGCTGGGCATGCCGATTGCGCCGTCTGACCGGCTCCAGCAGGTGGGGGACTTATCGCTGGCAAAAGCTGCTGCAAGCGGCGAGCAGGTTTACGCGGGTTTAGCAGAACAAGCGCTGATAAGCCAGGCTGCAGGCGCGCCCTCCGTGCAGGCAAAATCGGGTAAAGAGGTCCCGAAAACGATCGCGGAACAGATTGACGAAATTTTGCAGGAAAAACTACCTCAAACGGAAATGCGCAATCGTGGAATTCGTTTGATGGAACTGCCCGGGCGGGGCATGGTGGTTATGGTGGACGGAAAGTCGTATGAAGGCGTGAGCGACGTGCCTGATGATGCCGTCCGAGAGTTGATCCAGTCCTGTGTTGCTGAATGGGAGAACAGGGGATAAGACGATCACCGATTTTTCTTCAAATTATAACGATTTACTTCAGAACTAAAGGCCTCCACGAAGGCCTTTTTTTTGTCTTCTGGAAGAAAAGCCGCGTTGGCGGCTGCTATGATCCGCTCGCGCAGCGACGCCCACGAAATATTCAGCACTTCACATGCGTAGCTATATTCATCGCTCAAGGTGATCTGGCTGATGCTTGGATCGTCGGTATTGATCGTGGCATTTATGCCCATCTCGAGCATTTTTGGCAGCGGGTGGGCGGATGCTTGTTGAACCACACCCGACTGAACATTGCTCGTGAGACAGGTCTCGAAAGGAATCCCTCTGCTGCGCGCCAGCTCAGCCACTTCAGGGTCTTCCAAAACCCGAATCCCGTGACCAATCCGCTCTGCCTGCAAGTGAAGAATGGCGTTGCGAACGCTTTGTGGTCCAGCCCATTCGCCGGCGTGTATCGTAACGTGCAAGCCGGATTGGCGCGCCTCGCGAAAAATTCCCGCAAATTCAAGACCGGAAAAGCGCGCCTCATCGCCCGCCAGGTCGAGCCCTACGATCCCTCGCTCGATACGGTCGACTGCAAGGCGGGCGATCTGTTCTGCTAACTGCAAGCTCTCGTGGCGGTTCACGGATGCAATCATCTGGACGAGGATATTGAGTTCATTTTGGGTTTCGTTTGCCGAATCGATCACCCAATCCATTACCTCGGGGAGCGGAAAATTTTCTTCCCGGCTCAGTGCAACCGGTGAAAATCGCAATTCGAGGTAGCGCACGTTATCCGCGGCGGCATCCATGATGGTCTCGCGCGTGATTCGCTTGATGATTTCTGGCGATTTGTAGAACTGGCGCAAGGTCATGAATTTCGAGAGAAAGTTTTCAGTTGTAAAACGATCGTCCTGCCCGATCTGAACCAGGTCGTTCAACTGACCTGTGCCGGGGACCGGCATCCCATGTTCACGCCTGACTTCAAGCAAGGTTGAAATCCGGACAGATCCTTCCATGTGGCGATGCAGGTCGATTTTGGGAAGAGATTTGTAAAACGATAGGCGTTGGGTTGTCATCTCGGTTTTTTTATCTTCGTCTGCGGCGGCGTTTCTTGTTGCTGCTGTCAGTTCGCCTCTGCTCTTGAGGTTCCAGTTCCGACTTTCCAGCAGGCGCCAATCGAGGCTGTGCCTGACTCTCAGCGTGGTTGTCTGAGCTGCTTATTTCAGTTTCGAGTTCGGGTTCCAGCTGTTCGAGCTGACTTGTCTCAGTTTGGATCCGCGTTAGATCGCGCGGGCGATAAGTGAACATGCGTGAAATAACGCCCATTCGGATGCTGCTCTGCAAGGTGCGGAACAACTCCGAAGCCTGTCCTTTGTATTGCACGAGGGGATCGCGCTGCGCGTACGCCTCCAACCCGATCGAGACGCGCAGAGCCTCCATTTGGGTCAAGTAATCTACCCAGAGTTCTGTGATCACGCCTAATAACAAGGAGCGGTAGATATTTGATATTACCCTGCGCCCGAAAATCTCGGTGATGATCTGGCGTTGATCCGCGTCAAGGCTGCCGAGTGTAAGGTTGAAAACCGGCGAATCCTGGGGGACTTCCATCAGCTCAGCCAATTCCTGGCGGACCGGTTCCTGGAAATCCGCCAGCGTTGCGTTCGTGAGGCGGTTGAATTCAGCCTGCCCCCACGAGAGGCTGAGCAGTTGCTGAGCTTCCTCAAGATGCTCCAGAACCTCATCCGCGATTTGGTCTGGGCGGACATCCTCTAATAATTGGGCTGTATAGTAGGTGTAATTCAAGCGGTTGGTGCGTTGGAATGTTCTGCGATGGGTGCGGCGATCGAAAGTTGTTTTCGAGCCCTGGGGCATTTGGAGCAGCAGCCAATAGATTTCGTGATCCGAATAAGGGCGGGGTAAACGTGCGAGCAGGCTGTCTAGATCTTTAGCAATTTGACCGCCTTCGCTGACCAGGCGTTCAATTCGTTTTTGGAACGTAGTTCGAGTTGCCTCGAGGAGTTCCCGTGAAAGCGCCCCCCAGTATTCGGGATCCAAATCAGCAGTGGAGATTTCCAGCGGCTCTCCGATGCGCATCTCGATTGTGCCCAGCAGCCGTTCAATCGTTTGAGCTCGGATGTTTGAAACAACCTGGTCGCGCGCTACGACTTCCAGGGATTTTGGGTCTTCGCGAAGCATTTTCTGCTGCTCGCCAGTCAGTTTCAAGGGGAGGCGGGCGGCGCTGGACAATTCTGTTAGAAGTTCGGCGGGTTTGCGCTCCTCATCTTCATTGAGCTCCAACCCTTCGAAGAATGTCTCTATCAGGTCCCGCCGCTCATTGATTTGGGTTTCCATGCGATCCAGCGCCTGGTCTAAATAGACGCTGAAAGCCTGGAGATGGTGATCTGCCTCAGCCTGTAAAGCCGAACGCGCAACCGAGAGCAAGGCAGTCTTGATGTCTAATTCGTTGGGCGAAGCGGGAAGCTGGTGATGGATTTCTTCAGCCAGGAGCTTGAGGGTGTATGAGGGAAAAATCTGGTCGTTGAGCGAAATCGACGGTTGAATTTGATCCAGCCAGGCAATCAATTTCCATGGACCGCTTTCATCCTTGAGCGCCTCGGGTACGCGCCGCAGGACTTCGGTGCGCAGCATTTCAATTACATCGTCGGTCAGGTCTGCTTTGGTGAAAATCCGGTTGCGCTCGGAGTAGATGCGCGCGCGTTGGGCATTGAGCACGTCGTCATACTCAAGCAAATGCTTCCGGACATCGAAGTTTGCCCCTTCCACGCGCGTCTGCGACTGCTCGATTAACCGGCTCACCAGCCCCATCTCCAGCGGAAGAGCGTCGTCTATTTTCAGGCGCTGCATCATGGCGTCAGCTTGCTGACCTCCAAAAAGGCGCATCAGGTCGTCTTCCATGCTCAAGAAGAAACGCGAGGATCCGGGGTCGCCTTGCCTGGCAGACCGGCCGCGCAACTGATTGTCGATCCGCCGCGCCTCGTGGCGTTCAGACCCGATCACGTGCAAGCCGCCCAGGGCGCGCACCTGCTCCATTTCCTCCATGTGGTTGAGGAAAAACTCGATTTCGGCGTCATAAATACCGAAATCCACGGGGTCCATTGCCAGCAGGACGGCTTTGCGCTCCTGATCGGTCATATCGTAAGCATTTTCAAAGCCGGCTCGATGCAGAATCCGGTTTACAGCGGCAATGTTCTCCTCTGCCAGTTCGCCGCCCAGCTTGATGTCCACACCACGCCCAGCCATGTTGGTGGCGATGGTCACCGCGCCAAATGATCCGGCGCCGGCGATGATTTGACTCTCTTCCGTATGCTTGCGCGCGTTCAAAACCTGGTTTGGAATGCCAGCTTGAAGGTTGGCGTGCAAGCGCTGAATGGCGTTTTCTGGAAGTTCCAGGATATCAGCCAGCCGCGTGAGGTTGGCTGGATCGTCGGGCACAAATGGTACGTTAAGCTCGCGGGCGAGCTTGCGCATCTCTGCCACATCCAGGTTTTCAAGCGGTGCGTTCAGAAAGATCAGTTTTGGGATCAGGCGACCGTCTTCCTGGTAATCGTTTTGTGTGATCCAGGCGTCTCTCAAGATCATGACCTGAACCAGCCGGCGAAGCGGTTCAGCCCGCAAGCGGTTCGCCAGTCGTTCGGAGTTTTCGACCGAGGTTGTTCCTACAAGAACCGGACGCCCAAGGGTATTTGCCACCAAGATTTCTTTACAAATGGCGCGCAGCTTGGATTCAACCGTCCGGTACACCACGTCAGGATAATCTTTTCTGCGCCAAAACACCGGGACATGTTCCAAATCGGATTTGCGGGAATAATATTGGAATTTGTAGCCCTGCTCATCTCGTCCTTCGAGCTCTTCAAGTTCTGAATCCGGCAGCAAAGCCTGGAACTCCAGGTTGGTGGGGATTTCCAACACGCCGAGCGAGTAAATCTTGTCGAACTCTTCGGACTCGGTCACGGCAGTTCCGCTCATCCCAGCTAGTTTTTGGTACATGCGGAAGTAATTTTGAATGGTGATCGTGGCATAAGTGACCGATTCGCTCTCGACTTTGACCCCTTCCTTCGCCTCAACCGCCTGATGAAGACCATCGGACCAGCGCCGCCCAGGCATCATCCGCCCAGTAAATTCATCGACAATAATGACTTTGCCAGCTTGAACCAGGTACTCCTTGTTTCTGCGGTACAAGAATTGCGCCCGGAGAGCCTGTTCCAGGTTGCCCATCAGACGAGCCTGTTCGGGCGTGACGTCCTCGGGGCGTTCGGGGTCGCGCAATGGGATGCCAAGCAGCTCCTCGACATGCGCCTCGCCAATCTCGGTCAACGTCACTGTACGGTCTTTTTCGTCAACCTCAACATCTTCTGATTTCAACCCCTTGACCACCTGAGCCATGCGCACGTACCATTCCCCCTCATCCTGGGCGGGCCCAGAAATGATCAACGGTGTGCGCGCTTCGTCAATTAATACATTATCGACCTCGTCGATGATCGCGTAATAATGACCGCGCTGTACGCGCTCTGCGAGGCTCATCGTCATATTGTCACGTAAATAATCGAAACCGAATTCGCTGTTAGTCCCATAGGTGATATCTGCGAGGTAGGCTTCTGCCCGGGGAACCATAACCAGTTGGTTTTGATCTTCGTGTGGCGATTCCCGTTCCAGATCAACGAGGAAAGCTTTCTTGCCGTTTTCGGTTCGCGCCGCCATTTGCAGCACGCCAACGCTCATACCAAGCATGGAATATATGGGAGCCATCCAGCGGGCATCCCGGCGAGCGAGGTAGTCGTTCACGGTGATCAGATGAACACCTTTGCCAACCAGGGCGCTCAAATAGATTGGCAGGGTGGCGACCAGCGTTTTCCCCTCACCGGTGCGCATCTCGGCAATTTTCCCTTGGTGAAGAATAATTCCACCGATCAATTGAACGTCATAATGCCGCAAACCGATCGTGCGCTTGCTGGCTTCGCGCACGACGGCAAACGCACCTGGCAGTATCTCATCCAGAGCTTCCTGTTCCGCTTGCTTCAGTTCAACTGGGTCGTCAATCCCCCGGGTTCGTTCTGCGATGAGGCGCTTGAAATCGTGCGTTTGTGCGCGGAGTTCCTGGTCGCTCTTTGACTCATAAACGGGTTCAAGGAGGGTAATCTGTTGAACGATTTCGGTAAGTTTTTCAATTTCATGTTTGTTAGGGTCGCCCCCAACTAAACGAATAAATCTTTTTAACATCAATCAAATACCTCTAGGTCGCGGATTATAGCACGAAGCGGGGAAATGGACATACGATATTTGACAATAGCCAATTAGTCGTTCTTAATGAAGCCCGCCTCCATGAATATTTTAAGCGTACAGCCGCTCTTTTTAAGAAATGTAATTTTCTAACATGCTATAATCTCATTGGCTTCAATCGAAGCCTGATCGCTGCCACAAGAATTAATAGTAGACTTCTAAGTTCTAAACTCGATGTCTTTCGTACATCTTCACGTTCACTCTGAATATTCGCTCCTAGACGGTTTCAGCAACATCAAGAAGCTGGTTCAGCGCGCCAAGGAGATGGAGATGCCCGCGCTGGCGCTGACGGATCACGGAACGATGTTTGGCGTGATCGAGTTTTTCAACCAGGCAATTCGAGCGGGGATAAAGCCCATTATCGGCATCGAAGCTTATCTGGCAGCACGACGGATGAATTCGCGCGATCCACAGATGGATAAAAAGTCAACCCATCTTTTGCTGTTAGCTGAAAACCAGACCGGTTATCAGAACTTGCTAAAACTCGCCAGTGCGGCTCAGTTGGATGGTTTTTATTATTACCCCCGTGTGGATCACGAACTGCTCGCGGCTCACTCAGATGGGTTAATTTGCACGTCCGGCTGTATGTCAGCCGAGGTGCCGCGCATGATCGCCGAGGGGAATATCGAGGGCGCCCGCCGGCAATTGGATTGGTATTACGGAATTTTCGGAAATGAGCGGTTTTACCTCGAGCTGCAGCAGCATGATATCCCAGAGCTGGATCAGATTAACCGCCAACTGGTCCAGCTTGGGCGGCGTTACGAGGCGCGTTTTGTGGCGACGAACGATGTGCATTACATCGAACCGGAAGATGCGCGGCTGCAAGATATTCTCCTGGCTATTCAGACTGGAACGCCCCTGAGCGATCCGAATCGAATGAGAATGTCGGGCGGAAGCTACTACCTGCGCAGCCCCGCGGAAATGGCGCGGTTGTTCGCTGAGGTGCCAGAAGCGATCTCGAATTCGTTAGCGATTGCGGAACGCTGCAACGTGGACCTGAGCTTCAAGGGATATCGTCTGCCTAATTTTAATGTCCCTGAAGGTTATGCGCCGGAAGACTACCTGCGTTCGCTTTGTCTGGACGGACTGGAGCGGCGTTATGGTTCAAGAGCCGCGCACGAATCGGTTCGCCAGCGATTGGATTACGAACTCGGCATCATCCACCAGATGGGGTTTGACACCTATTTTTTGATCGTGTGGGATCTGTGTCAATATGCCAAAAAACGCTCGATCTGGTACAACGCCCGCGGTTCCGCTGCGGGTTCGATCGTCGCCTACACCCTGGATATCACGCTGGTCGATCCGATCGAGCATGGGTTGATTTTCGAGCGGTTTCTCAATCCGGGGCGCATTTCGATGCCGGATATCGACCTGGATTTTCGGGATGACCGCCGCGTGGAAATGCTTGAATACACCGCGCACAAGTATGGAGACGATCGGGTCGCCCAAATCATCACATTTGGCACTTTGGGAGCGCGTGCCGCATTACGGGATGTGGGGCGTGTAATGGATATCCCGCTATCGGAAGTGGACCGGATTGCCAAACTGGTCCCGAATATCCCTGGAAAACCGGTGACGATCCCTCAGGCGCTCGAGGATGTTCAGGATTTTAAAAAAGCCTATGAAAGTGAAGATTATTTGAAGGAATTGATCGATACCGCGGCTAAGATGGAAGGGGTTGTTCGAAATGCCGGCACCCATGCCGCGGGGGTGATCATCACCGACCAGCCAATCATTGAGTATATCCCGCTTCACCGCCCAACTGGCAGCGCCTCTGGCGAGAGCCCCGTCAAGACGGTGACCCAATTCGAGATGAACGTACTCGATTCCTTGGGGCTGCTCAAGGTGGATTTCTTGGGTTTGGCGACCCTGACGATCATGGCGAGAGCCTGCGATTTGATCCGCGAACGGCATGGCGTGGATCTTTCGCTGGAAACCATTCCAACGGACGACGCTGAGACGTATGGTTTGTTGGGACGAGGCGAAACGGCGGGCGTGTTCCAGGTCGAAGGTTCTGGGATGCGGCGCTGGTTGATGGAGATGAAGCCCAAAGAACTCAAGCACGTGGTTGCGATGGTGGCGCTTTTTCGTCCCGGCCCTATGGATTTCATCCCTGGTTATATTCGACGCATGCACGGCGAAGAAGAGATCGAATACCGGCACCCAATGCTGGAGGAGATCTTCAAAGAAACGTATGGTTATCCGGTCTATCAGGAACAGCTCATGTTTGCAGTGATGAAACTGGCGGGATACACCGCCCCTGAAGCGGACGACCTGCGCAAGGCGATATCCAAGAAGTTGCGCGATAAACTGGACAATCATCGCCAGAAATTTATCGATGGAGCGCAGCGGAATGGGATTTCTCCTGAGACCGCCAGGGCAATTTTCTCCGATTGGGAGGAATTTGCCCGGTACGGTTTTAACAAGAGCCACGCAGTCGATTATGCAGTAATTGCCGTACAGACAGCCTATCTTAAGCTGCATTATCCAGTCGAATATATGACAGCATTGCTCTCCGTGTCAAAAAACGATACCGCCAAAGTCGCGCTTTATACGGCTGATGCCCGGCGGATTGGCGTGCCAGTTGAGCCGCCAGATATTAATGTGAGCGCGTGGGATTTTTCAATAGAAGATTGTGACGGCGGCGGTTCGGTCATCCGATTTGGGCTTGGAGCGGTGAAAAATGTCGCCCAAGGCGCGGTCGAGACGATCTTTAACGCCCGAATAGAGGAGTCCTTCTCAGATCTCAATGATTTTGCGCACCGAGTCGACCTGCGCCTGGTAGGGCGGCGCTCTTTGGAATGCCTCATCAAGGTTGGCGCGCTGGACACCTTTGGGCCGCGAACGCCTTTGCTCGACTCAGTGGATCGTATTCTTTCCGTCAGCGCCTCCCATTTTCGAGCAGCGGAAGCGGGACAGATGAGCCTGTTTGGCACCCAGACCGGGGTCGCAGAAACCATAATGTTGCCTCCCGCCAGAAACGATATCAGCCGGCGTGAAATCCTGAACTGGGAGAAGGAACTGATTGGGTTGTATATCTCCGATCATCCATTGGCGCCGGTGATGAATGACCTGCAGGACGTTGTTACGCATTCCTCCGTTCAACTCGGAGAAGCTACAAATGAAGAGCGGGTGCGGGTTGCCGGGGTAGTCTCTCGGTTTCGGACACACACCACCAAAAAAGGCAAGGCTATGGCGTTCGCAACACTGGAAGACTTGCAGGGCGCGATTGAGGTCGTGATCTTCCCGCGCGTATGGGCGCAAGCGGCAGACCAGATTCGAGTTGACCAGATTGTCGTCATTGATGGAAGAGTAGATGCTACGAGCGGCGATCCAAAAGTGATCGCGGATCGTATCTCAACAACTATTGACAAAGTGGTCAAGGTTGTGGATGAGGCGTTTGTTGTCGAAGATGATTTGGATTCGAAATATCAGACTACGGAGAAGGACACTGGCGAAATCTGGGCAGGAATGCCGCCACCGCCTGAAGATCCTCCAGACTGGAACGATTATTCGGTAACGCCCACAACTGCTGAGCCGCAGTACTATGCTTCATCCGACCTCGACAGCCCATCATTCTCTCAGGGTGATACAGATAAAACGATGGAAGCGCCAGCATTATCTGAAATTCAATCGCACGATGTGCGGGAATCCACCCCGGTCGTCATCCCGCCACAAAGGAAATTAAGTGGGAATGAAATCTCCGCCGGGGCGACTGACCTTTCGGGCTATTTTATGACGCCTCCGCAGAATGCGGATGATACTGGCGATGTCCGAATGCTGACGATCATCTTGCGCAGCAGCGGCGATAAAACGCGGGACGTTTTGCGCCTGAGGCGGCTGCACGGTCTGGTTTTAACTTATCCAGGAAACGACAGGTTTGCCATTCAGATCATCGAACGCAACCGAACGCATCTCTTAGAATTTCCCAATTACACCACGCTGATTTGTCAGGAACTGCTCGACCGGGTGAGGTTTCTCGTTGGGGCGGAAAATATCCGCGTCGAACCCATCACTTTTCAATAAACCGGGTGGCAATCAACCCCCCGAACCTTTGATGTAAATCCCCTGGGGATCCAATTCTTCTCTAAGAATGGTTAATTCATCTTGGGTTGGCGGCTCGGTGTAACGCAGGTCGGGGGATACTTGTAGGTTCCAGCCGGTGTTCAGTCTGGCTTCCTCGACGGTATGACCGGGGTGCAGCGCGGTCAGGATTAACTCGCCGGTATCATCCGGTTGAAGGATGCCAATATCGGTGACCACAGCTTGAGGACCGCCGCCGCGCAGCCGCGCCTCGTCGCGCTCGGAACGACCGCCCAAGAAACCCGCCGAGGTTTGGAAATCGCATTTTTCGGGGAAACGCCGTTTTTGATGAGGCGTCATGATATAGCAGCGATTTGCCCAGGCAGCGATCTCTTTGGATCCGCCGGAGCCGGGGAGGCGCACCTTCGGCTTTGCATAGTCACCAATTACAGTTGCATTGATGTTCCCATACTGGTCAATCTGCGCGCCGCCCATAAAACCCACATCCACGTTTCCACGTTGCAGGTAAAGACTGAAAATATCGTACATCGAACATACTGCCGTGGCGCCGCTCACGAGGGTAGGGTCTCCAATGGAGAGCGGCAGCCGGGCAGGCTGCGCTCCAATTACACCGGCTTCATAGATCATGAGCAAATTCGGCGCGTGGGTGCGCCGCGCCAGGTTGCAGGCTAAGTTGGGCTGTCCAACGCCCACAAAAACGACATCGCCGTCTCGCAGCAGGCGGGAGGCGTTGATAATCATCAATTCTGAAGAAGAATAATCATTTGAGTCCATCTGTTTTTACACTCCATCTGGTTGCGAATGGGGTTGAATTTTTCGATTCTCTTGAATCCCGAGAAAATCAAGAATGGATCGGGTTACCTCGAGTGGTTTTTCGAGTGGAACCAAGTGGGTCGCATCGGAAAACGAAAGGATCGATATTTTGGGCTGTTTCTTGGCTAACATCTTGGCTGTGACTGGTAGAAATGTATCCGACAAGCCGCCTCGAATGACAAGCGCTGGCGGAACCAGCTCAGGCAGCCTTTGCCAGATTTCCAGGTCGGCTCGAATGCCGGTCACATAGATGCGCGCTTCCCAGCGAGACGGGTAACAAAGCGTGACCGATCCATCTATGTCGGGGCAAGCTAACGCCTCGACGTAGTACTGCAGATCTTCGTCGCTAATTCGACTGAAAACCGGCTTCGAACGATAGTTCTCGTACATCTCAGCCCGGCTGGTAAACCGGTTGCGGCGTTTGAGCGCGCTCCGGACTAAGGGATGGAGGCGGTATGCGAGACCGAGCCGGTAAACCACTTCCCACAGATAGGTCATGTATGGTGGGAAGATGACCGGGTCAAGCAAGACTAAAGCCGAGAAGCGCTCCGGTTGGCTGAGCGCCAGGCGCAGCGTGGCATTTGCGCCCACCGAGTGACCAATTCCGATCCATTGCGTTGATCCATGCTGGGTGAGAAAATCATCCAAATCCTGCGCCAGCACACGCCAGTCGTGCAGGTCCTCGGGACTGGAATCCAGCCAGAGCGGGCGCATGTGCATGGCAAGAACGTGGTAATGCTCGCTCAAACCACTTAGCAGACGCTGGTAGGCTTTGGGCGGATATCCATTTGCATGCGTAAAATGAAGCAACGGACCGGTTCCGCCAAAATCCTCGTAGGGAAAATTGGGCTTCATACTAAACCGGGGCGCGCTCGCTAATAACTTCCATAGTTGATCGGCGTGCTGAGGCGCGGGTCGACCTGGAGCCGGTCGTGAACCTCCGAGCCGAGTTTCTCCCAATACTCATCCCGGTCGGACACGCCATACACCCATTCATCCAACCAGGCATTAACCGCCTGGCGGTCCTGGCTGATTTTGTCCCATTCAAGGTAAAAGGCATTGTCCCGATCATAGTAACCCTGGGTGTATGAAGGGTGGCTGCAATGCGGGACAACGCACACCGCGTCGACGATGAAACCTGGAATCAGCGTTCGATTTGGGTCTGCGCGGATGATCTCTTCGGGTACAACCTCTTCGGTCGTCAAGATAACGCGCTCGGCGGCAAAAGCAGCTTCCTTCTGTTCGCCGATGATCCCCCATATTTGGGCGTTACCCTGAGCGTCACAGCGCTGGACGTGAACGATCGCGGCATCCGGTTTGAGCGCCGGCACGACCACAACGCCGCCGCCTGAATAGGGATCCTGGACGGTGCGGTAATTTGGGTTAGCCAACTCAAGGTCAACCGCCGCGGTTGGATTCATCGGCATGAATGGCAGTCCAGCCGCGCCAGCCTGCAGGCGCGAAATCATGCCGAAATGCGAATACTCTTCCCATTCGAGCCGCCCTGCTTCCAGCTCTGCCCGAACGATCCGCAGAGACCCAACCCCCGGGTTGCCCATATAAGAGAAGACTACTTTCTTTGCGCACCCTGCAGCCACCATCTGATCATAAATGAGGTCCGGCGTGGCGCGCGCCAGGGTCAGGTTTTTCCGCCCTTGACGGATGATCTCATGCCCCGCTGCGAAGGGGATCAGATGGGTGAACCCGGCGGCATAGATGAGGTCGCCGTCTTGGATCAAGTTCTGGACGGCTTCAGTGAGTGAAAAGATTTTGTTCATTGATCTTTTTCCTAGATAAGGATTGCCGGGACGATTCACAAATTGAGCAGTGATCATCCCGGCAGTTTCTAGCGACAGATCTGGGCAGCGATCATCCCAGATTCACGTTAAATAAGCCATACCTGATTGGTGGATTTAAGGCTGCTCCACCAGAGTCTGGATTTGCTCATGCATGTAGAGGGGTAGATAATAGTGCCCGCCGGCGTTTTTACCACTAGACCCCGATCCCTTCCAGCCTCCAAAAGGCTGGAACCCGGGCCAGGCGCCAGTCGTAGCGCCCTGTGGGCGGTTGGCGTAAGTAACCCCGGCTTGAATGTGGTTGAAGAACCACTTTGTTTCCTCTTTAGAGCCATAAAAACCGGCTGTCAGTCCATAAGCCACGTCATTGGCTTCTTTCATACCTTGGTCCAGGCTGCCGATTTTGGCGACCGTGGTAATGGGCAGGAACATTTCGTATTTCCACAAGCGATGATCGAGCGGAACGTCCGCCACCACGGTTGGAGAGCAAAAATAGCCTTTGGAGAAAGCGCCGTCAACCAGGACTTTTCCGCCGGTGAGAATTGTTCCAGCCTGGGAAAGCTCTTCGGTGAAGTTCTTGTAATCTTCATAAGAACTTTTGTTGATCACCGGACCCAGAAAGACCGGGCGTTCGGTGGGGTCGCCGATCGTGAGCTTATTGGTCAGCTCCACAATGCGATCGGTAAGCTGATCGTAAACTGGCTCTTCGATATAGACCCGCGAGCATGCCGAGCATTTTTGTCCCTGCAGTCCAAACGCCGAACGCACGATGCCGGTGGCGGCTTGCTCAAGGTCCGCGTGGCGTGAGACGATTGTCGGGTTCTTGCCGCCCAGCTCGAGGATTGCGGGGCGAACCCACCGCCCAGCAGCAAAATCGCGGAAGATTTTCATCCCGACATCATACGATCCAGTAAAGGTAACCCCATCGACCTCGGGGCTTTCAATCAACGCCTGACCCAGGGTGCGGCCTGGACCGGTGACAAAATTGACCACCCCGTCTGGGAGACCGGCATCGCGAAAACATTCCGCCAGCAGGCGCACAACCCAGGGGGTGTCGGTGGCGGGTTTGATCACCACGGTATTCCCAGTCACGAGCGCCGCGCCAAGCGGTCCTCCGGTGAGCGCAGTCGGGAAGTTGAATGGGCTGATAACCAACCAGACGCCATAAGGTTTCAAGATGGAATAGTTGGTAGAGCTATAACCGACCAGCGGGTCGCGCCCCATTTCTACTGCATAGCCATCGTTCTTCTCCATTTGATAGCAGGAGTAGCGGACCAGGTCGGCGGTCTCAGCCACATCCCCGAGAGATTCCATTCGGTTCTTTCCGACTTCCAGAGCCAAGACTGCTCCCAAGTCAAAGATACGTTCATCGATGAGGTCTGCAGCTCGGTTCACCAGCCGTACTCGCTCTCTCCAATCCATGCCGCTCCAGACAGGCGCCGCCTTGCGGGCGGCTGCGAGCGCAGCCTGGGCGTGCGAGGCGTCTCCTTTTTGCATAACGGCTAGCACTACATCCGTATTGATTGGGGTATGGTCTTCGAACTTCTCGGAAGCGAATACGTCCTTGCCATCGATGATCATGGCGTATTCTTTTCCCAGGCTCGCGCGAGTCTTTTCAATTGCCTGGTCGAACTTGATATGTAATTCTTCGGGAGGATTGAACATTGTCGCGTACGTCAGTTTGAATTTTTCGGTCATATAACACTCCTTGTCATTTGAAACAGAACTGAAACAAGACGATTTGAGTCGCTATTGCTCACTCGAACCCCAATTATTTTTCAGCAGAACCTTCAAACAAACGCCAGACATTGGTATTCTACTGCCTTCTTCTACCCATGTCAAAGAAGGCTGTCTTGTATCTCACATTACTTCCTTCCTTATAGGTTTGAATCATAGACTCGAATCGACCCCGAATTATTACTCATGGTATCATTAAACGGACCCGAAAGCTTGAGCAGCGGAATCCGATTGTTTTGGGACGGGAGGATGCGTGCATGTTTTTTCTGAACATGACTTTTGTCGGCATCGATCCGAACGCGGATGACAAACAGATCGTTTATGCCGCTATAGACCACGAAAAGCGCCTGTTGGCTCTTAGCAAAGGGACTATGGATGACGTTCTGGCTTTTGCAGCCGGGCAGCGTCAGGCGGTGGCGGCTGTGTGCGGTCCGCGCCAGCCCAACCAGGGTCTGATGAAAAAACAGGAAGTGCGCGCCAATCTGTCGCGTCCACCTGCGCCTGGCAGATGGGAAAAATTCCGGGTGGCGGATTATTGTTTGCGGCAGCACAATTTTAGCATTGTGCCGATTTCCGAATCGGAAGAAGATTGCGCCAGGTGGATGCGCCAGGGGTTTGAAATCTTTCGCAGGCTGCGCGCAATGGGTTACGAGCTTTACCCGCAACCCGAAGCAGAACGATGGTGCCTGGAAGTATATCCGCACGCGGCTTTTGGCGTTTTGCTCGAGCAAGTACCCTTCCCGAAACACTCCTTAGAAGGTCGTTTGCAGCGCCAGCTTTCGCTCTACGTGCGCGATCTGGATATCCCCGATCCGATGAAATTCTTTGAAGAGATCACGCGCCACCGCTTGTTAAATGGAATATTGCCATTGGACGATCTATATTCTCCGGCAGAGTTGGATGCTTTGGTCGCGGCGTACACCGGATTGATCGCTGCCAGCCAGCCGAGCCAGGTATCGCTGATTGGAGATCCTGAGGAAGGTCAGGTTGTACTCCCCGTCTCGAAATTAAAGAGTCGCTATTGAGCTATGCCCGACCTGGAACAAAGTCTGCAAGGTCTTGACCTGGGGCATTTAAAAATCATTGCCCAGCATTGGGGGATAGAATTCACCGCGCCTGATGCCCGGGTGGGCGTACCGCGATTGGTTGCGATGATTGGCGACGCTGAGTTGTTGACAAAAGTGGTCGCAGAATTGCCTGCCGAGGCGCGGCAGGCGCTGGACGAACTGATTAACCATAACGGGCGAATGCCTTGGGCGCTTTTTACGCGCCGCTATGGACCGCTGCGTGAAATGGGCGCAGCGCGCAGGGACCGCGACCGCCCATTCAGCAACAAACAAGCAAGCGCATCCGAAGCGTTGTGGTATCGCGGGTTAATTGGGCGAGCCTTTTTTGACACGGCAGAAGGGCCGGAGGAGTTCGCCTATGTTCCAGACGATTTCTTGTTTGTACTGCCGCGTGAAGCTGATACATCTGCGGCATACCCTCTCCCCGGACGACCGGCTACACAGGCAGAAAAGGATTATGTGATTCTTGCTGATGACAAAATTATCGACGACGCTTGCACCTACATGGCGGGGATTCGCATCGGAATGGCTTCAGCGTCTATCCAGCCTCATTTGATTTCGGGTTCCGAAAGCCGCTATCCAATCAACACAACCGTGTTGGAGAAGCTTCTCATCACAAATGAATTGCTTGACCAAAATGGTCAGCTGCTGTTGGAGCCGGTTCGTCAGTTTCTTGAAAAAGATCGCAGTGAATCATTGCTGCTGTTGTTTCGAGGTTGGCTGAGCAGTCCACTTTTTAATGATCTGCTGCTAATACCCGGGATGAAAGCGGAAGGCGCCTGGCGCAACGATCCATTATCCGCCAGGCAAACTATCATGGATTTTTTGTCCCGGGTCCCTGGCGGCATTCCAGGCGCGAACGAAAAGCCAACATTTTGGAGTCTCAATTCATTTGTAAACGCGATCCGTGAAAATCAACCCGACTTTCAACGATCTTCGGGTGATTATGACGCCTGGTATTTGGTCGATACCCGCTCTGGCGGCTATCTGCGCGGTATTGAAAATTGGGATCGGGTAGATGGCGAACTGATTCGATTCATCATTACCGGGCCGCTTCACTGGCTTGGTCTGCTCGATCTGGGCTTTACCAGCGCGCCAGGGGCATCTGAGCCTCTGCAAGCCAGCGCGTTTCGTTTCACCGTTTTGGCTCAAGCCCTGCTGAACCTGAAACCGCCGAAGGGATTATCAAAGGACGCCGATAACCTACAATTGAGTTCAGGGGGTCGAATCGAGGCGTCGCGGTTTCTTCCCCGCCCGGCGCGCTACCAGCTTGCACGCTTTGCGGAATGGGAAGGATGCAAACGCGATCATTATCTGTATCAACTGACACCGCATTCTTTGGCGAGAGCGAGCAAACAGGGGCTTACGATCCAGCATCTTCTCAGTCTGTTTTCCCGATATTCAAAACACGTTCCGCCTAGCCTGACCAGAGCGCTTGAAAATTGGGAACAGCGCGGCCGCGAAGCACGGTTCGAGCGCGTTATGGTATTGAAAGTGCGCACACCTGAAATGCTTCAAGCAATTCGACAGTCGAAAGCCAGTCGATATCTGGGGGCGCCGCTGGGTCCAACCACGGTTGAAGTCCGCTCCGATGCCTGGAAGAAAATTTCGCAAGAACTGTTAGAATTGGGCTTTCTTATTGACCCGATCGAATGATCTTATGGGATGAAACTTAATCCTCATTCTCTTGCTCAGGAGGTTGAATGCAGAATAGCAGCGCCTTACCGAAGTTAGCTATGCTCCCTGTGGACGCGCTGGTTCCCCACGAGGATATCGACCCGCGCCGCACGGATCGATTGATCAAGCGCGTCCTCGAAGAAGGTCTCTTGAAAAACCCGCCAGTCGTGACGGAAATCCCCGATAGCGATCGGTTTGTTGTGTTGGACGGCGCAAATCGAACGATTTCATTCCAAACTGCGCACATTCCGCACATTGTCTGTCAGATCGTGAGTTACTCAGACCCCGGCGTGATGCTGGATACCTGGTATCACGTCGTGTCCGGCATGCCGATTGAAGAATTGGAGAGCGGTTTAATTCAAAATTACAAGATGGAGTTGGTCGAGTGCACGCTCGAGGAGGCGCGCAAGTCGCTCGAACTCGAAACGGCGCTGGCTTATGTTATATCCGAAAAAGGGGTACGGAAATTGATCCCCTCGACGCAAAAAATCCGCGACTTACGTCTGCTAAACGATCTGGTTCGAAGTTATCGCGGGAAAGCTGATATCTTTCGAGCCTCAAATGATATTTGGGAAATTCAAAAGCCGTTTTATCCGGAAATTGCCGCGCTGGTAGTGTTTCCCCGCCTCCAACCCGCGGATATATTGCACGCCGCTAAGAATGATTATAAAGTGCCAAGCGGCATCACGCGCCACATCATTCCAGCCCGGGCGATTAACATCAATATACCAATCGGAATCTTGATGGCTGATTGGGATATTGAGAAAAAGCGCGAATGGCTGCTAAACTGGTGGATGGAGCGGATGGGTGCGAACTCAATCAGGTTCTACGCCGAATCAACTTTTTCTTTCAACGAATAGCCAAAGAGCCTTGCGATTATTCTGCTGGCATTTCGGTTGATGGAAATCGATGTGTACTACATAACGCTTTTTATGCCCCTCTTTTTGTTCTGCTAAAAGGCTCTCCTGCGGCAGCAAACTCAGGTTTGCGGATGGCGCGGGTTTCATTGTATACTTAGCATCGAAAAGCAAATTTGTCCTCGATTATGTAGGAGGCTTGAAATGGAAGAAGAATACCAGGCGGTTGAAAATCGAATACCCAGATGGGTTCTGATTGGGGGCGTGGTACTTGTCTTTGCGTGTCTGGCGTTGCTGATCGCATTATTTCTGATGCGCACCCGTTTGTTATCCGTAGCTGTGAGCGTGCTTGCGAGCGATACCCCCACTCCTTCCGAGACTCTCCCACCTACCTTCACCTTCACGCCGGCGCCGACCGACACGGAAGCCCCAACGTTAGCGCCTTCAGAAACGCCTCTGCCAACTTCGCTGCCAATGCCGCCGGCTGAGGTAATGGCATTGGCTCAGGGAAGCCCGGCTCTGAGTGAGGCTTTTGCGGACAATTCCAATAATTGGCAGGGTATTAACCAGACCTCTGAGGTGATTATTCAGGAGGAGCAGCTTCAGCTTCGCAGCGATGATCCAGGAAAAGCGGCAGTCGGTTTTTGCCAGGGCGAAAAATGTGGACCTTACCAGGACTATTATTATGCGCAAGCCGAACTGGTTGAAGATCGAGTTTCCACGCTTTCTCTGGGGCTGATTTTTGGGCTTAACCAACAAAAATCCGGTTTCTACAACTTTGCGATTCGCCCATCTGCGGCAGAGATCAGCTTGCAGAAAGTAGCAAATGGTCAGTGGACGACATTGATTGATTGGACGCCCGCGCCATCCGCCAAATTCTATCCGTTTGTCAATGTACTCGGCGTTAGCTATCTGCAGGGGAATATCCAACTGTTCCTCAACGGCGCGCTGGTTGGCAGCTATAAAGACCCCCAACCGTATGCCGGCGGTCGGATCGGTTTTGCCGTCGAATCGGATGGGGTGAGGTTATTAGCGAGCAACGTTTTGGTGTTGAACCTTTCCCCGGTCACACCGACGCCGCCGTCCGCGCCAGGCGCCGGAACCCCGCAGCCGCCCGTGTACGCATCTCCAACCGCTGCCGGAAGAGCCACATTTACGCCAACTCCGCAGGGCGCTTGCCCCGCTTACGTTCCGGCTGGAAACTTTGTGCTGGTGGTGTTCAAATCCGGGCCGGGTAAAGGAGAAATCACGATAAATGGCTCCAAGGTCAAGGTGGATCAAGGCAACAATGTTTTCTATCTGCCGCTTGGAAAAGAGCATGTTGTAGTCATCAAGAATAAAACCTATGAGCTTTACTACGAAAAGTGCATAATCCGGAATTTGAAGCTCAACGAATAATTGATTTGAAAAACCTCATGCCTGACTATGACCGCCCGCATCGTCGATATAACCCACTAAAAGACGAGTGGGTGCTTGTATCGCCTCATCGCACACAGCGACCATGGTTGGGGCAGGTGGAGAAAACGCCTGCCCTGATCTTGCCGGAGTATGACTCGGAGTGCTACCTTTGCCCAGGCAATTCACGGGTTGGGGGGGTGCGGAACCCGGTTTATGATTCGACCTTCGTATTTGATAACGATTTCCCGGCGCTGCTGCCTCCAGATGATACACAGCCCGCTACATCTGATTTGTTCAGGGCTGAACCAGCTTCGGGAATCTCGAGGGTGGTTTGTTTCTCGCCCCGCCACGACCTGACATTGCCTGAACTGCCTCTGGCTGATGTGGAACAAGTGGTCCGTACCTGGATCGATCAGACGCGCGATCTCGGCGAAAGAGACAATCTCGCCTATGTTCAGGTGTTCGAAAATAAAGGGGAGATGATGGGGTGTTCAAACCCACATCCACACAGTCAGATCTGGGCTACAAGCTTCGTCCCCAATGAACCACTGCGCGAGCAGCGCGCAATGTTGGAGTATCTTACGCGGACCGGAGGTTGTTTGCTGTGCGATGTCTATGCGGCTGAGCAAGACACCGGGGAACGAATCGTGCTTGAAAACGATGGTTTTATCGCATTCGTCCCTTTTTGGGCGGTCTGGCCCTACGAATTGCTATTGATTTCCCGCCGGCACTTCGGCGCGCTCACTGATCTGAGAGCAACGGAGATTCGCAATCTCGCAGAGCTCCTCAAACAAGTTACCATCCGCTACGATAATTTGTTTGAGATCTCCTTTCCGTATTCAATGGGGTTTCACCAATCACCATTTGATGGAGAACCTCATCCAGAGGCGCACTTTCATCTGCATTTCTACCCGCCGCTGCTCAGATCTGCAACTGTGCGTAAATTCATGGTTGGTTTTGAGATGTTGGCAATGCCCCAGCGTGATCTCACGCCGGAAAGCGCGGCTGAAAGACTGCGTGAGTTAAACCCGCTCCATTACAGGTCTCGTCCGAAGTGAAAAGCAAAAAATGAGTGAAAAAATCGATTTATTGATGACCGTTCCAATACCAGATGAGTTGATTGAAAAACTTCAATCGGTATCTTCGCGGCTTCATATTCACCAACACCGGGTCTCCCGGGCGGAAGAGGTGCCAGCCGAGGTCTGGGCTACGGCTGAAGTGTTGTACACCGGGAGGGTTATCCCACAGCCAAGTCAGGCGCCAAACTTGCGCTGGATCCAATTCCATTTCACGGGCGTGGATCATGCCTGGGAGGCGCCGATTTTACGGCGCGAAGGCTTGGTCGTCACCACTATGAGCGGCGCCTCAGCTACCCAGGTCGCTGAGTATATCGCAATGATGATACTCGCTCTTGGGCACCGCCTGCCAGATATGATCGAACACCAGAAGAAGATCGTCTGGCCAAAGGATCGTTGGGAGCGGTTTAGCCCGCACGAGATTCGGAATGCAACGGTGGGAATTATCGGTTATGGGAGCATCGGGAGACAGCTAGCGCGGCTGCTTTACGCTTTTGGAGCGCGCATCCTGGCGAGCAAACGCCATGGGATGAATCCTAGAGATGATGGATATACAGCGGCTGGGTTTGGCGATCCGGAGGGCGATTATGTTCATCGGATTTACCCTGCCGAAGCACTCAAATCTATGGCGCGAGAATCCGATTTCCTGGTCAACACGCTGCCATTGACGCCCGCGACGCGCGGTTTGATTGGCGCGGAAGTCTTTTCAGTCATGAAGGACACGGCGTATCTCATCGATATTTCGCGAGGAGGGGTGATCAACCACACCGCATTGATTGGCGCGTTGAAGGATAAGAAAATTGCCGGCGCGGCGCTGGATGTATTTCCGGAAGAACCTCTGCCTCCAGATGATCCGCTGTGGAAAATGCCCAACGTGATCGTCACCCCCCACATTTCCGGAATCTCGCCCTACTATGACGCCCGGGCAGTAGAGTTGTTCTCAGAAAATCTGCGGCATTATCTGGCAGGCAGCCGCCTCTTGAATCAACTGGATCTCGAGCGCGGTTATTGATCGATATGGGGTTTCGATTAGCTGCATAATAACGAAGCGCCGAGACGCAGGTTTTTTGCATGCCCGGCGCTATTCTATTTCACTTAATTACAGCGATAACGGCGAAAGAAGTTCAGGGATGAACAAACTCACTCGACCCAGGCGGTCGAGGCTGTAGTGTCAACGGGACGTTCTGGGTCTTTCCATCCCGTACGATTGTAAGATCAACTTGCTGACCGGGTATGGTGTTGAGGGCAATATAAATCAAAATATCTTCAAAAGTGCTTACTTCCACTCCATTGATCCCGACAATGACATCTCCGCCAATTTCGATGATCCGGCTATCATAGTTTATCTCGCGAGTAGAGCCGTGCAGACCAGCTAACTGAGCCGGCCCGCCGTTGACCACCTCTGAAATATAGGCGCCGCGTTCCACCGAAAGACCCATCGCCTCACGGGTCGTGGAGTTCAGGTTGCCTCCGACCACCCCCAGCCAACTCCACTCGAATTTCCCGTTGGTAATCAGTTCTGGCACCACGCGCGAGATGATACTGACCGGTATCGCAAAACCAACTCCGCTGTTTGAGCGGCTGTTTCCGCGCGTTTCGATCTGAGCATTCACTCCGATGACCTCGCCTTTGAGATTCAATAGCGGGCCACCGGAATTACCGGGGTTAATGGGCGCATCGGTTTGGATTGCCTGTGGAATCGAGAAGGTTGTCAGTGCGGGAATGGTGCGACCCAGCGCACTGACGATCCCTTTGGTCAGTGTGCCGTCCAGACCAAAAGGATTCCCCAACGCGACCACAGTCTGCCCGACGGCGACATCTTCGATGTGTCCTAGCGGAATTGGTTGAGCATCCGCGGGAACGTTCTCCACCTTAATAACCGCGAGATCGCTGTTGAGGTCCTGACCGATGACTTTACCTTTTACCGATAATCCATTTGAAAAAAGGACTTCGACCTGGTCAGCGCCGTGGACGACGTGAGAATTGGTAACGATGTGCCCGTTTGTGTCGTAGAGGAAACCGGAGCCCTGTCCGCTGGATACGACGATGTTCTTTTGTAAGTCGTATGTCAGCACGCTAACAACAGCAGGATTGATCCGCCGATACATTTCTACAAGGATTGCTTCCTCACTGGTAGTGATGATCGGCTCAGCGGCTGCGGTAGGTTGCTGAAGCGGTGTGGTTAATTCTATAAGCTGGACCGCCACAGTTTCCTCGACTTCCTGAGTGGGCAGAACCACCTCAACCTCGGGGGTGAACACGGGAGCCGTTTCGAAAGTAAAACCACAAGCAACGCTGGATATTAATAATGCAATGATGAAAGATAGGATGGCGATGGTCTTTTGAAATTTCATGGCGAAGTCCCCAATCTGCAAATTGAACGCTATATTACCACTCAATTCGACAGTATACCTCTACAAATGAAAAAATAGATAATATGTGGATAAGAAAAATCCGATTGAACTGCTTTTCAACCAGGATAAATAATTCAACGTCAAAAGTCGTATTGCCGATTCGTAGAATTGTGTATAGAATATCCGCGGTGGAGGTTTTGCATGAACCAATTGTTGAATAATGAGCAAATATCTGCGGCGATACGCGTTCGTTCCGATGTACGAGCAGGGCGTACGGTGTGTTATCAACTGGTTGGAGACGCCTGGGTGCCGATTCTTGATTCGAATACACCGCTGCCCCCAATTCCTACGCCTTCACCCGCGCCTCCGCCCGGCGTTCAGATGCTGGATTGCCAATCTTGCACCGGTTCTGAACTGGCGCCTGGTCTGCTTTCGAACGCGCGTTGCGAAGTCTGTTATCTCTAGGACATGGATTGGAGAATTAACCTATGCTGACGAAGGAATTTGCTGCGGTAATAACTGGGGCGGTTCAACAGATCAAGGTCAAAACTGACCTGCGTGCGGGTCGATGGAGTTGTCGAGACTGCCAGGGGCAGGTTTCGGGAAACCAGATGACCCAGGTCACCTGCGCCTCCTGTCAAACCATTTGATCGGGAGCGATTTTCGTTGGCAGGGAAATTCTTTAAATTTTTTCAAAGAGAACGGGCTGAGCAGCCCGTTTTTATTGTTTCTGGGCTGCCGCGCTCAGGCACCTCCTTGATGATGATGATGCTCGAAGCAGCGGGGATCGAACCATTGACCGATTTCGAACGCCAGGCAGACGCAGACAACCCAAAGGGATATTACGAATTTGAACGGGTGAAGAAAATGAAGGACGGCGATCTGGGCTGGCTGGACGCCGCACACGGCAAGGTTGTCAAGGTTATCTCGGCGTTGCTGTCTTTTCTTCCGCAAAACCACTCCTATAAAATCATCTTCATGCGGCGCGACATGGATGAAATTTTAGCTTCTCAGCAAAAGATGCTGGTAAACCGCGGCGAGACGCCAAAGGATATTAGCGATGAGGAAATGGGTGGTTTGTTTGGAAAGCATCTCGCCAAAATCACGGAATGGCTGCGTGAACAGCCGAACATCCAAACCTTGGATATCGACTACAATCTTCTATTGAAAGATCCTGCGCCTCAAGTCGAAGAAATTCAGAGGTTTCTGGGCAGGAAGCTTGACACAGCTCGTATGATTTCAGTGATCGACCCCAAGCTATATCGGCAGCAGCGGCAAGGAAAATGATTTTTTAATTGTTGACCGGGTGCATATACTATTTATATATAGGGGGCAATGCGTTTTTCAAGCTTCTCCTTGAGTTCTTGCGCAACTGAATTTGCTGGCGAATAGAGGTTTTCCAGTTCTTGCGGATCGAGGTCCAGGTCATAGAGTTCATAAATACCGTCAAAGCCGGCGTAGCCGCGATAGTAGATCAATTTGTAATTCTTTGAGATTATCGCGAAAGTCGCTTTATTGAGCTTGCCATTTTTGGGGCTAGATTTGGCTTCGACGACGAAAAGATCTCTTTCGAATGCGGGAGCCTTCGCATCAAGGGACAATGGCTGACCTTCAAGTTGGGTTTCGCGCGATGAGTTCAAGAAACCCAGGATGGTTGGAACGACGTCGATCGCGCTGGTTGGAGAATGAACATCAATTCGCGTAGATTGTCTCGGTGTGGATATCAGAAGCGGAATATGGATCAATGGCTGGTAGAGGATTTCGGTGTTATGTCCGCTGACGCCGCGTTCAAATATTTCACCGTGGTCAGAAGTGACAATCAGCAGGGTCGATTCAAGCGCTTTTTCCCGTTCTAGCAAGTCGATCAACCGCCCAAATTCAGCGTCAACATAAGCGATGTATTCATCATACTTGCGGCGCATACGAGTCAGTTGCTTGGGACTTTCACCCTGGTTAAAATGATGTTCTGGCTTCGTGACCGAGGCGGGCTGATCATTAAAGGCATTGATGAACTCACGCCGCGGGTTGTAAGGCGCATGGGGCGGAAACAGGTGAACATAACCGAGAAAAGGTTTTGACGCCTGATCGAATTGGTTGGTGATCCAATCGATCGCAGCCTCCAGCGTGAAGCAAAGGGTGTTGTCCCGACCCGCCAAATGGCAGTTTGGAAGCCCGCGTGGAAATTCTTTGCGGTATCTTTCTAAAAGCCCCTGGCTGTTCGCGCGGCGCTGAACTTCATCGAGAAAGGAAAGCAGTAACGAGCTGTTAATTGAATTAAAGTTCTGCGTCGATAGTAATTCAGCCTCAAATGGAACGCGGAATTCACTCAATGGAGGCTTTTCAGCCCAGACATTCGAAAAGAGCGCCAGATGAGAGATCTCATACAGCGTTTCGATCGAGGGCTTGAATTGGTCCAGCAGCACCTGGGCGAGCGAATTATGTGTATAGGCAAAATCATAGTATTCCTGAGGGAGGAAGCTGAACAGGTTTTCTGCTTGGTATCGATTCGACGTGGTTCCTTGCAGGTTGATTGCTCGATGCGCCCAAGGCAGGACCCCGGTCAACAAGGATGCTGTGCCTGGAGTGGTAAACGACCCGGCTGAGTAATGGCGGTGGAATACGGTCGACCTCTGCGCAAAATTTTCAAAATTGGGGGTGGTGGGGCGGGAATACCCGTAAAGGGACATATCCGCGGCAGACAACGCGTCGAATACCAGGATCAAAACGTTGGGGAGGCTGCGGCCTCCCTGACTGTGGTCAGCGTCGACCGCATCAAGCAGCGGAAAACCGAGGCTGGCAAGCCCAGCCGCGCCGAGAAACTTGATGAAATCGCGCCTCGTGATTGTCGGGTTTTTCACGGTTAACCGTTTGCGGCGATGAGATTGCGGGCGATGACAATCAGCAGACCGGCAAAATTGAAGAAGAGATACACCGAAGCGAGCAGCGACACCCGCTCTAAATAAGCCCTTATCATTCGCTCGAATTTTTCCGAACGCACCAGGATGATTGCAAACAAGGCGAAGCTGGCAAACAACAAAGCCAGCCAGAGCCAGACAAACCAACTTTGCTCAACAACATGGAATCTGGCGGCAATGCTTTCTTGATATTGGATTGGTATCAGCCAGAGGATAATCAGATAGGCGCTCATTGTTCCGGCTGCCGTGTAACGACCCTTGAGCAGGGAGGTAGGCATAAATAACAAGAGGATTACGCAGATCGCCAGCAGAATAAGGCTATCCACGAGGGCAAGCGTGAGGATATATGCCAGTACGCTCAGAATCTCCCAGGCGCTCATCCGCAAGACATAGGCGGGCAGTTCCTGTAAGAAAACCACCAGCGCCCAGAAATTTATCGGAAGTGAAATTGCCAAAAAGAGGAGAACAACTTGCTCGCGGTTTGGCAGACGGTTAATGATCGACTTCATCCCATGTCATTGTCGAGATCACGCGTCGTCGTTAGTTTGATCCTGATTGGGCATGGGGTGCGGGTCCTCGTTACGGAATCGACGCCTCACTTTGGCGGCGAAGGTTTTAATTTGGCGCGAGAAAAAGAAGATGATCCCTGAAAAAAGCGCTAAAAAGACCGCCAGAATTTGAAAAAGCATACCCCCGGTGTTTGGATCGATGTATGCGCGAGGGGCGGAGAACGAGACAAACCGCATTAATAAATTCACATACGTAGTGAAAGTCATCTTGATTGCTCCAAAATCTAACGAACACAACTGGGTTAAAGATATCCGAGGCTTTTCAGGCGTTCTTCGACCAATTCCTGATCTTGTGCATCCAGCTTGGGCGGAGGGCGGCTGCCTCGTCTATCTGGTTCAATGTCAATTGCCAGAATTGGAAAGTCCTGGTAACTGGGGCTGCTGAAATCTTGCAATCCATTCGATGAAAATATTACGCCTGGAACGCTCGAAGCATCGAAACAATGGTCGGCTTCCCAATGATCCTGGTTTGGGCTGAGCGATTCATCCGCCCAGCCTCCTAACCCGGTTTCTGCGGAAGCGCGGTAGCCGGGATTGTAACCGACCAAAACATCCGGCGCGCGGCTAGCCAGCGCGCCGGCGAATACCTGCTCGTTGAGCCGGGCGTTTTTGACGACGTGATGCCTTTGGCTGTCCTGCCAGGACTGTAATTTACGTTGGAGGGTTTCCGCAGTTGGGCGCTGCTCTGTTGAGGTAACCACGCCCTGTTTTTCGCGCCCCGCCAGATTCAAGTACAGGCTGTTCAATCCGATTGCATAGGCGCGCGTGCGCAGCCAGTCGATTGATTTCCATTCGGGTTTATTTGCGCCGGGCTGCACCGCAAGATACCCTTTGTCGATCAGCCATCGATTAAGATTCACTTTGTAGTCGAGCCGGTTGAATCCGTGGTCAGAGACGACCAACAAACGCGGGGGTTTATCTTTGTTCATCACCGGCAGATCGAGAATTCGACCAAGTAATTGGTCGTAGCGCAGATACCATTTCTCGATTACGTCTGGACGGCGAATGAGAAACATGTGCTGGATGCGGTCAAGCGAGTCAAAGACAGAAGCCAGAAGACCCTCTGTGAAATTGTTCAACAAGTGAAAGAGCAAGCGTGAGCGCGCCTCGAAAATCGAATCGCACAGGTTCAAAAACAGCTCATCGCTGATGCATCCATCTTCCAAGCCGGTTGTATCCTGAGGCCAGCCAAGGGTCAAAAACGGCCCGCTGGAATTCCAAGCGTCTCTTACGAATGAGGCGGGTGTGGCGTACCGCCAAATGGGGTGCAGCGGGTGGATCTGCAATGGGAGAAAATACGCTTGAACCTTGGGTTCCAGACTGGTAATCACTACGCGGGTGATGGCGTGAACAGAGGTCAGCCAGGACGCTTTGAATCTCAATTCGATAATTGGACTCCACTCGCCAAGCCCTAATCGGTAAACCTGCCGTTCAAAGCGCAGTTCGGCGGTGGTCGAATCGACCTTCTTCAACTCGAACCCCATCATTGCGTGGGAGGCGCCCGGTTTTGTCCCGATTTGAGGTCCCGCCAATTCGGCTTCAAATCGATCGCCGCTTAACTTTTCGAACCGCCCAACCGGGGTTTTGCCCATTTTGTTTGGCAAGTCAAGATTTGAAGAGAATAACGCGCCAACTCCAAGGCGTCCTTGAATATCCGGCGTGCCTAACCCCGGAATCGTGCGCACCGGCGATTCAGCTCGTGCTGGAAATGTTGCCGGCCACCAGAGCGAAGTAGCTGGAAAACCGCGGCCGGCAGCCGCG
Organism: Anaerolineae bacterium UTCFX2; assembly: GCA_002050125.1. Lineage (GTDB taxonomy): Bacteria > Chloroflexota > Anaerolineae > Anaerolineales > UBA4823 > UTCFX2. Next base: position 36,122 of record MWTA01000088.1, read on the forward strand.
TCGAAGATTGTTTGCGCTTGAAAAGGGCGCACGAACTCAAAGCCACCGATGCCGCGCTTCATCGGCAGAAGCGAGACCTCCAAGGCATAGCTCGCTGGATCGCGATGAACAAAATCAAACATCCCATGCTCGCCCGGGTTCAAACCGGTGGCTATGCTGGTCCAGGAGACTTCGCTTTGGGGCGGGTTGGAGACTTCAAATCTGGAGTACCCGCCCTGCTTCATCAGGCGGTTTAAATTGGGCAGTTTGCCGGAATCGGAGAGGTTCTCGAATATGTATGGATCGAATGCATCCAAGCCGATGATCAAGGTGTACATGGCGAAACATCCCGGGGCAGGCTTTTAAAGCCGCAGTGGGATATTATACCTGCTAAATATATTGGATGAAAAGGAGAAATCAGTCGCCCCGTTCAGCGATTTCTGCCGTAACGTTCGTGCGAGGAGACCCAGTCGGATGAGGAAATCGCGGCGGCGAGCGAAAGTTCTCCAGCAGCCGCGGCGCCGGTGATGATCTCAGCCAGCTTATTGACCTTCCCCTTGCCGTAACAGTCAAGCAACTGTAAGCACTCTTTCTGGGTGGGCAATCCAGTTCCGCCGCCGTAAGTGGCAACAATCAGAGACGGGATGGTTAAAGAAACATAGAGATCGCCATCCGGGGTCATTTCGACGTAAATGATCCCAGCCGACGATTCCGCCACGTTGGCTACGTCTTGACCGGTGGCGATGAACATCGCAGTGATTGCATTCGCAGAATGCAAGCCGTTGTTGTTCGCGCCAGAGAGGATCGAGCCCACATTAGCGACTCCGTAGTGATAAACCAAGCTCTCCGGCTCGACGCGCAGATGTTGAATGAGAATATCGCGCTTGATTAACGCCTCGGCGGTCACGCGTTTGCCGCGCGTGCGCATGACATTAACTTGAGACGCTTTTTTATCGGTTGCAAAATTGGATTCCAAATAAAAGTGTTTGATCCCCGGGTAGCGGTCAATGATCCAGCCACAGGCTGCGAACGTCGCCCGACCCACCATGTTCTGTCCCGCGGCGTCACCGGTCGTAAAATTGAACCGCAGAAAAACGAACTTCGATGCCAGGTATGGGTCGATATCAATAAGCCGGGCGACGGATGAGGTTGCCTCGGCTTCTTCCCGGATCTGATCGATATTCTCGCGTATCCAGCGCACAAATTCGCGCCCTTGCCGCGCGTCTTCGAAGATGAACACCGGCGCACGCTGCATGGCGTCGCCGATCACGGTGCACTTTACCCCTCCGCAGAGGTTAAGGACCTTCATTCCCCGGTTGTACGAAGCCACCAGCGTACCTTCGGTCGTGGCGAGCGGGATCAGGAAATTGCCCCTGGCGTGTTCGCCCTCGATGTGCAAAGGACCGGCAAACCCAATCGGAACCTGGGCGACGCCGGTGAAATTTTCGATGTTTCCAACCACGAGATGCGGATCAAATGAATATTGCGCGATGTGGTGAAGTCGTGCGCCGGAGTATTCTTCGATAAATTTCCGGCGCTTCTCTAGGATCGGCTGCGCATAGTCGTCTTTGGGGTCGCGCGGGATGCGCACCCGATCGGGAGGTTCCTCAGAAATTGTATCTTCGACGTCAAATTTGAGTTTACCAAACGGTATTGTGTCAAATTGAAATTCAAGCGTATGTTTTCCGAGCGCGAGAGGGGGAATGTCTAGCAGAATATCTACACTTTGCCGGAGCGGAAAGTCGATGGGGCGCTCATGATCCACCTGGCTGGTTTGCCAGGCGCCAGTCCCGGCAATGCTCAAACGGATCCGTCCCGGATCAATGGTCTCATGATCCACGCGAATGGCCTCAATAGATGTCAACCGCGCATCACTCAGCCGATTCTTGACCGACACCTGAACTCCGCCAGCCACATTTTTCAGGCTGGAGAACGTATATAGCCTTTGCAGCAACAACTTGGGAATGATCATGCGTTCAGCCTTTCACCGTTAAATATACAAAACCCATCAACCCGGATTAGTTTCGGATGAACGACGGTTAAACAGCGACGATTCTATAATCCGATCAGCCCAGGCGAAGCTGTTTCAAGTAGCAGTTTCAGAATTTGATTATTAGGTCAACCGCGTTCGTCTTCGCCGATCAGAAATGTCGATAGCAGCCATGAAATCAAACTGATGACAATCGATCCATACAACGCTGGAAAGAAACCATCCACATAAAAACCAATCCCAAATAGCTGGCTGAACCAGCTTGCCAGCCAGAGCGTCGCTGCGTTGACGACCAGCATAAAAAGCCCAAGCGTGAGGGCAATACACCCGCAAGAGAGGATTATCAGGATCGGGCGGATGATTGCGTTTACCAACCCAAGAATCAGAGCGGCAGCCAGTGCGACGACGAAGCCGTTGCCCTCGATTGTGATCCCGGGAATGATCCAGGCGGTTGCCAGGACTGCAAGTGTTGTAATGATCCAGCGAAGTAAAATAAACCGGAAATTCATTGCTTCCTCCTTAGAAGCCTTTGGCGCGGCTCTTCCTCGAAAATACTGGGTTTGTCAGACAACGACCTTAGGCAAATGGTTCGCCTGTGAGATCCAGTTCGTGAGACTTTCAAAGCTGGGCAGGCTTGCCTCAAAAGACTGGGACGCTGCCTCTTCCTGTAGCAAGTTGAAAAGCGTATCCGCATCACTGGAGGCCAGCTTGGCGAGCGTGTCAATATTGGCATTCTTCAGGGCAAGCGCGTCGCGCTTCGACAACCCCTTGATCCGCAGTAAATCCACAAAACAAACACCTTCTAGCAGTTTTGATTCTTCGATGCCCGTTTGTTCGGCTAATTTTGTCCGACCCTGCGCCGTGGAGCCATTTCGCAAGAGCAGTAGTGGCGCGGTGATGCCCGCCTCGCGCAGCCTTTCGATATCATCTGCCTCTAGCCCCGGGAGCGATTGCAGATCTGAGCTGAATTTTTGATAGGTTTCTTCCGGGGTTTCTTCGCCGATTGATCGAGCTTCAGCTTCGACCGCCTGACTGGCAGAGGCTGGTTCTATAACGGATGAGACCTCCAAAGAATCGAAAGCTGCTGGCGTTTCATCCACGGCGTGAGCAAGTGATTGCGACGGCTCACCAACCTCGGGTTTCGATTTTGAAGGAAACCGAAGTTGTTCGGCTGGCAACTGCGTTTCTGTTTCAAATATGGCAAGCTCGGAAGGCAATGCGGATTCTTCTTCGAACGGGAATTTCGACGCGGAAATTTCTTCAATTTCCTGGTCGCTCAACTCGCGCGCAACGAACTCTGGTTGAACCGGCGCGGATATTTCTGCCGCCGATTCAGTTGAAGCGCGCAACCAGTCGGGCAGTTCGATTTCCTCGATTTCAGGTTGACTTGCTGGCTCCTGTGAAATGAGGGTGGGCTGCGTCTTGGAGGCCGGTTCGACCTCCTCGGCGGGTTGAACTGGCGGTTCAGTTGCAGCGGGCTCGTCTGTAGTATCCTGAACCAGAATTTGTGGGGCAGTCCGGGCGCCGGTTCGCTTCTTACGCGAACGAGCGATCAACCGGATGACTAATAGGACTATCAGCAGGATGAACAGACCTATCAGACAAAGCGCCAGCCAGATGGGCTGGGCGGTTATCCAGCTTCTCAGCGCGGATGGCGCAGCTTGTGGCGGAACAGAGGGCTGCATCTGGGGAGGCGCGTCTCCTAAGGCGTCTTTTGCGTTGACCGCATTAGCGAAACTTTCAACAGCTTGTTTAGATAGGGGCGCAGGGGATGCGTAGATTGCAGCGATCGTAACTGGTCCATGACTGCCCAGTTGTTCATAGCGGGATGCAGCGAGAGAGGCGTCTTGGTTGAGATTGTAAGAGTCGATTGCTGCCCGGAGATAATCCTGCTGAGCTGCGGAATCCAACGCCTGCGGGCTTGCACCAGTCCAGGTTACGGGCCAGAGCCCCCACCCCAAAACAACCAGACCGAGAATTAAACCGACAACAAAAGCCAGTACAACCAGCAGTGCAGTAACGCCACAAGAATTCTTTTGTTTCATTTCATCCCCAGTCTATTGACCTATTTTGAATTTCGCAGTTAAGCCTGCAAAATTCATTATATACGAATTCGATTATAAAGTCTTTCATATGGTTTCGCAATCCTCTTTTGACCAAAAAAAAACGGCGGCTGTTGCGCTGCCGTTTTTAGGTTGATCGCGTTGAAAAGATCTTTATAGGATCAGGTCGGCGCGCACCAGATCGTTTTCTGCTTCAGAAAGGGTAAATCCAAATTTTTTCACCATGTGCTGCATAACCTGATTGTCGTGTGTCATCAGGCATTCTAATCTATCAAATTTTTCTTGTTTGGCGACATCAATCAACTGGTTCATCAGTTCTATGCCAATCCCCTGGTTCTGACAACAGTCGCTGGTGAGCAGGCTAAAAGCAGCGGCATTCGACCCATGCAGGCGGGTCAGGCGCGCTACCGCGACGATCGATAGTCCATTGAGCCCCGCATGTGGATCCTCGACAACCAGAAGGATTTCATTATTATAGTCACTATGACAGATGCGCGAGAGCCGGTCATGCTTGGCTCGGTCGCTTAAACGGATGGGCTGCATATAGCGCAAATATACACTGCGATCGGACAGGGATTCGTGGAAACCGACCATGGCAGGTTCATCTTCAGCGCGAATCGGGCGAATGATGAATTCTTGCCCGCCTCTTCCAGTCCATTGCTTTACGTATTGGGTTGGGTACGGTCGGATAGCCAGTTGAGGCAACTTCTCCTCCCGCATCTTATCGTCATAGACCACGATCCGGGCATCAAGGGCGAGGATGCGATCCGGCGAAGCGAGGAGAGGATTGATATCGAGCTCTTTGATCCAGATCTGTTCAGAGATCAGCGTGCTGAACCGCACCAGAATTTGCTCTAATTCGGTGAGATCAACGGGTTTGCGGCCGCGCACACCTTTCAGCGCCTTATAAACTCGGGTTCGCTCCATCATTCTGCGGGCAAGAGTGCTGTTCAAGGGCGGCAGACCTAGCGCGCTGTCTTTGAAAACCTCAACAAGCTGCCCACCCAAACCAAACAAGAGGACTGGTCCAAACTGTGGATCGATGCTGCTGCCAACGATGAGTTCATAACCTTCCAGGTCGATCATCGGTTGAACGGTAACGCCGAGGAAATGTTGCTTCCCGCTTTCGTCTTGCCGTCCAACTTTCTCTTCAAGCGTAAATTGGATTCGCTGAAATGCCTTACGCACAGAATCAGCATCCCGAAGGTTAAGCTGCACCCCGCCGACGTCCGTTTTGTGGGTGATCGTCTCTGAATGCAACTTTAACACCACTGGGTACCCGATCTTCTCTGCAGCGCGCACCGCCTCTTCTTCGGTAGAGGCAATAATTGTCTCAACGGTAGGAATGTGATAGATTGAAAGAAGCTGCTTTGATTCAAACTCGCTTAGGATCGTGCGCCCTTCCCGGCGCGCATTTTCGATAATTTGATCTGCCAACTTCGAGTCCGTTCTCTGGTTCGAGCCATTTGTCGCCAGGGTAGGGGTTTCGTAGAGCCGGTTGAGGATTGCGGAATAATTCGCCATATAGTCGAACATGCGGGCTGCGGTATCTGGGTACGGGAAGGATGGAATATTCGCTTGTGCGAGCACCAATTGACCTTGCTCCACCCCCGCGCCGCCCATCCAACTCGCCAGGACTGGTTTATCCAGGTTCTTGGTAGATTTAACGAGCTCTTCAGCAGTTTGGGTTGGGTCCGTCATATCTTGGGGGGTTAGGATGACCAACAACCCATCGGAGTTCTCGTCTTGCGCCGCGATTTCCAGCGCTCTAGCATAGCGTTCCGGGCTGGCGTCGCCCAGGATATCGACCGGGTTATTATGGCTCCAGGCTGGGGGTAGAAGTTGATCGAATTCCTGCATCGTCTCTTGCGATAACGGAGTAAGCTGCCCACCTTCAGTGATCAAGGCGTCTGTTGCAAGTACCCCTGGGCCTCCAGCATTCGTCAGGATGGTCAGGCGGTTGCCCTGTGGGCGCGGCTGTTTGGAGAACAAATCCGCCATGTAAAAGAGCTCCGCAATCCCATTAACTCGTAAAACGCCGGCACGGCGAAAAGCCATTTCCAATACTTCATCGCTTCCGGTCAGTGAGCCAGTGTGCGAAGCTGCAGCTCTGGCGGCGCCCTCGGTCCTCCCAGGCTTGATTACAATAATCGGTTTAGTGTTTGCAACCTGACGCGCCGCGGAGAGAAATGCGCGTGCGTTTCCGATAGTTTCCATGTAGATGACAATGCTCTCCGTGTTTGGATCGTCGCCGAGGAAATAGATCAGATCGCCCCAGCCCACATCCAGCATAGAGCCGATGGATACGAAATGGCTGAATCCCACATTGGCTGACAAACTCCAGTCCAGCACCGCCGTACATAGGGCGCCGCTCTGACTGATAAAACCCACTTTTCCCGGTTTTGCCATTGCCGCGGCGAAGGTAGCATTCAAACCGCTGGTTGGGCTCATCACGCCCAGACAGTTGGGTCCAATGATTCGCATGCCGCCGCGTCGGGCGTGCTCCATCACCTGACGTTCCAACTCGGCTCCCGCCGGACCGGTTTCTTTAAAACCGGCTGAAATGACGATTGCTCCCTTGACGTTGGCATCAACGCACTCTGAGATTATCCCCGGAATGGTGGAGGCTGGGGTTACGATGACCGCCAATTCTACCTGTTCGGGCACTGCCGCAAGATTAGGGTATGCCTTGACGCCCAATACGCTGGCGCGTTTCGGGTTGATGGGGAACACTGCCCCGCCGAAAGGATTGCTGACCAGGTTCCACATGAGGGTGCGGCCCACGCTTCCCACTGTCTCCGTGGCTCCGATGAGCGCCACATTCTTAGGGGCAAAAATCATGGACAGTGGATTTTGAGCATACGACAACACGTCATGCACAGGGTCGAAAATTGGAAGTCCCGTCTGATAAGTCATCATGTTTCCTTATGAAAATATGATTTATCTTAAGCTTATAGTGTTTCTATCCGAATTTCAATTCTAATCGAAAGCACGAAGGCTGAAACGATAACAAATGTTACCATTTGCTGTGAATTAATTCACATGTTATCTGTGAAAAAAGAACGATCCGCCGTAATCGCAAGATTACAGCGGATCGCTTTTGGTCGTCGGATTGCGTTTATCTCACAATCTCTGAGGCTGCCTACAGCGGCAAACAGGCTTTGCTATAGATCTACCCCGATAATTAATTTGAACAGGTATCCAATAATAAAACTCAACCCTGCGACGCCCAGGCTGATCCCCGCCATTTCAAGAAAGCGCTTTCTGAAGGGTTCATTTTTTACTACGGAGATGTAGTAGTTAAAAAAGGCGATAATGATGATCGCGAAAATTAGCGTAGCCACAAGCGCCAGATAGTAATTTGAGATCAACAGATAAGGCAGGATCAACACAATCACGGTCAGGATGTAGGCGATGCCCGTATAGAAAGCTGCTTTTACAGGATCTTTGTGGCTTTCTTCTGAGCGGGTCGACAGGTATTCCGAAGCCGCCATTGAAAGAGCTGCCGCAACTCCGGTTATCGCGCCGCTTAATGCAATCAGCCGGGTGTTCTGGAGCGCCAGCGTAAAACCTGCCAGAGCGCCCGTGAGTTCGACCAGGGCGTCATTTAACCCCAACACGACCGAACTGACATATTCAAGCGGTTCTTCTTTGATCATCTGGATTAAGGCAAATTCATGAGTATGTTCGTCTTCGATCATTCGCTCGATATCAGCGATTTGCGATTTCAAGCGCCCATACCTGTCTTGGGCGCTTTCCTCTCCGCGCTCCATCAATTGAATGCTAAAAGTCAATCCCAAAACCCGGCTCATCCAAACATGTTTTAGAATTGTCCACCGGTCAGGTTTTACATCTTGCTGAGTGTGTTTTTTCCATTCATTATAGTGGCGAAGCTCATCCTCAGCGATCTTCAGGAGCACTTGACGGTTTGCTTCTGATCTTGTCTCCTCCGCCAATTGTGCATAAACATGATGTTCGGAGATTTCATTTTTTTGAAATTTCAGCATCTCAGAATGCAAATCTTCTGTAATCTTCATTTCTAAATCTCACATTCGCGGGAATCAATCCTGGCAACCAAAGCGCCAGGCGATGCTTCGGACAGCTTCTTAACTAAATAGCTGATTCGGGCGTCTCAGGTTTATGCCTGGGGCAGGCGCGGGTCGGGAATCGCGAGTTTTTCGGGTCGGGCGGTTCCACACACCCGACATTCCTTGTCATCGGCGCCAAATGAGACCCCGCATTTCGGGCAGTTATAATAATCGTCCCAAGCCTGTTCGAGCTTGAGGCGGTTAGCATTTTCGATGGCTTTACGCTCATCATAGATTCTCTGGAGCGGATCAGCGGCAAGTTTTATGGTCTCCCAGGCTTTGTCCTCAAGATCGAGATCCTTGACAATCCTGGCGATATCGACGCCATTGCTCACGATGCTGGCAGCCAGGGCAATTAAGTTTTCAAGTCCACCTTTACGGGCGCTGAGAATAAGCCCGTCGCGAATCAGATCGAACAGTTTTTGGCTGCCGTTCTTGATGGCATCGATGATCGATTCGCTTGAAACCTTACTGATATATACTTCGGTAGAATCGCCGATAGGGGTAAGCGAGATGGCAAGACCCGGGATCAGACCCTGTTGGGTTCTGACGTAAATTGCCCCATGCAATACGCCCGCCTCGGTGGGCGGCTGAAATTTCAGATCAGTTTTCTCCCCCTGGGCAAAAGCCCTGTAAAGCGGTTCAAGCAGATCATGTGGCGAAACGCCGCGCCAAGAGGCTTTTCCTGCAGGCGCGATCTGGCTTGCCAAAACGCCGATGCCCACCGCGCCAGCCACACCTGCGGCGCTTACTGCGAGATCGCTGCCCGAAATTGCGGCTTGCGAGCTTGTCCGAGATGCGTTTGTGGTCAGTTTTTCTTTCAGGTGTTTGTCAAATTCCTGTACGCGTGACTGGGACTGAATTGTTTCCCACTTTCTTTCCAGCGCTTTACCGAGCGTTTCGGGCGAAAAGTGCGCGGAAAAGAATTCGCGGTCCTTCTCATCGAGATTGACGAAGATCTCTTTCTGGTTCTCGGTGAGACGTTCAATTTGTTCGGGGCTGAGTGGAGCAAGGTCGGGAAGGGGTTCTGTAGTCATTGAAATTTTACTCAGCAACATCATCAAAATGCTTAGCCGGTGAAGAAATTATACCCTGCTTCCACTTGAATTGAGGCTCATAAAACAAACACCCCCGGCTCTAGTGCCAGGGGTAGTTGTGGGCGCGGAGGGGCTCGAACCCCCGAACCTCACGGATGTGAACCGTGCGCTCTAACCAGCTGAGCTACGCGCCCTTTCGAGTACGCGGCATTATACTCGATAAATATTGGCTTCGCAAGGAACGCGTGAAAATTGTTATTCCAGGGTAATTTCCATCCCGTGATCTTCTGAGGTTGTATGGTGGTTGCCTTCACTTGCCAGAGCGAGCAATTCTCGCAAATGAGCTGATTCAACCTCGTCCAGATCGGGCGAGAAATTACCGCCGATATCAAGCACGGTGTTGATTAGACCTACGGGCAGCCGCAGGTCAACTTTTATCAGCCCTGAGGCCGAATCGTTCACCTGGATGCGCATCTTGCGGGGAGCTGGCAACGCCTCCTCCGGCGCTAAGCGTGCCCAAGTCCCCTGACTGACATTTTCAAGCAGCGTGTTGGCGGTATCCGCGGTGATCTGACCTTCTTCTAGCTGCTCAAGAATCTTGATGCGCTCTTCTACATAATCGTAGCGCGCCGAACGAACGCGCAATTCGAGCAAGTAATATCCGCCCGCAGCAGCCAGCCCCAGAATACCAGAGACATACCAAAGCATTTCAGGTTTGAGGTTATCGAAGATTAACCCCGCCAGCAGTGGACCAACCATAAATGGGATCATCCAGCTAAATTCAAAAACTGCCATATAGCGGCCGCGCATGTTCTCGGGCGCGAGCCGCGCGGCAATCGCCTGACTGACCGGACTGACGAGCATCTCGCCGATAGTAATAATCACCATTGCTGCCAGGAACAGAGAAAAGGTCGAAAAAAAACCATACATGGCAAACCCTACCGCGTAGAGCAGCGTTCCCGCGGTTATTACCAGTAGAGGTCGATATTTCTCTATCCGGCGGGTGATCGGAAACTGAAAAAGCACCACCATTGCCGCATTCAAACTCAGGATATAGCTAAACCCACGCTCATTTACTCCATGTACATCGCGCAGATAAACTGCCAAAGTCGTGTTCATTTGGATGTAGACCAGCGCCATCAGAACCGAAGCAATTAAAAACCAGGCGAAGGCATGGTCTTGGATTACATTAAGATAAGCGCGGAATGTTTGCCCAATCGATTCGGGGGGCTCGCCTTCTTCGAGCTTTGGATACCAGGTTTCTTGCAGGACCATGAATACAATTACTGCGGTAATTAAACTGGTAATTGCATCGGCAACAAACAGCAGCAAGTAGGACTGGGTAGCTAGTAACCCGCCAATTAGCGGACCGATTACAACAGCCAGGTTGAAGATAACCCGCAGAATGCCAAATCCCGAAGTGCGTTTATCCTCAGGGAGCAGGTCGGCTACAAGCGCTTGCTGGGCTGGTCCAGCCGCATCTGCGAGCAGCCCAACCAGCAGGGTTGCCAGAAGAAAAAGCGGCAGTTCTGAGATAACGCCCATCAGCACGCTGGTCAGGGCGCTGAACACCAAACCGAAGAGGAGCATGCGCTTGCGTCCCAGCCGATCGGTTAGCGCGCCGCCGACGACGGTCCCGATCACGCCAGACAGGGAAAACAGTCCGAAGATGAGGCCTACGGTTGTCATACTGATCCCGAATTTGCGCGTCAGGTAGAGTGTGAAAAACGGGAAAAGCATGGCTCCGCCGAGGCGGTCAATGAACGATGCCCCTACCACCAGCCAAAATTGCCCCGGATATTCTTGATAGACCGTCTGAAGCTTTTCGATCAGACCACGCTCGGTTTTTTGTGGGATTTTATTTTCAGTCATCGAATTTCGGCTTTTTTTGACGAAGAATACATTTTACCCCCTTTCTTGATTTTATTTCGGGTTGACTTCAATTAAGCCGCTGAGCCATGAAACGCCCGGGTTAAATATCCCCCTTGAATTGAGAACCTCAAATTGACGAACGCTCTTCGCGAACAATCTAGATTCGCTGGGTGACTTCATCTTCACATCAGGCGATCGTTTCGCTGGGATTACTCGGAACAACAGGCGTGGATGTTTGCTTGACAAGCCAGTTGGAACCTGCTATAGTTAGGGCAGAATCTTTGACTTATTTAGTGTATATCATATTGTCCGTACAAAAGGACTTACGAACATTCGAAAAGCCGTTTCTTACCAGTATCTCCTGATTTTTCAAAACTGAATATGTTTATTGGCAGAAATTGATCGTGGGGGTTGTCTTCAACTCATGGGCTGTTTCGCAAATCGTCTGGATAAACTCACTAAAACGAGGCCATGATGACAAAAACATTTCTCCTGGGTATTGATAACGGCACAACCACCACAAAAGCAACCTTGTTCGACCTGGACGGAAATGAAATCGCGGTTTCAAGCGGTCGTGACGTTAAGACCACTCATCCAGAGCCTGGCTGGGCTGAACAGAGCATGGAAGAGATATGGCAAGCGACTGCTTCTGCGATCCGCAACTGTCTGGAACGCGCTGCCGTAAACGCGTCGGACATCGCTGGCGTTTCACTCAGTGGTCATGGGGGCGGCGTATGGCTGCTGGATCGAAAAGGCAACCCAGTGCGTCCAGCGATCATCTGGCTGGATGGGCGCGCCAAACCCCATCTGGATCGCTGGGGTGAACAAGGTTTGCTCCCCCGCCTTTATGACCTTTCCGGTTGGAATCTTTTTGCCGGCATAGGTCCGGTGACGATCTTCCCGTGGCTTTTAGATCACGAACCGGAGAGTTTGAAGCGAGCCTATGTAAACCTGACTTCGAAGGATTGGACAAAATACTGTCTGACGGGGGAATTTAGCACAGATCCATCGATGGCATCTATCGCCTTAATCGATTTTAAAACATTGGATTATTCCGATGAGTTGTTATCGCTAACTGGAATTGGCGCCTATAAACATTTATTGCCAAAACTGGTGCCCGCGTGGGAATTTGCGGGCAAGGTCACCCGGCAAGCGGCAGAACTGACCGGTTTGAAAGAAGGGACGCTGGTCTCTTCCGGCGCTTTTGACGGCGCTTGTTCTACGCTGGGAGCCGGCGCCTACAACGTTGGAGAAGCCTGCAGCAATATCGCTACGGCAGGCGTTCATGTCGTGCTTTCAGCCGAGGTGAATCTGGATCCGGAACGAATCTACAGCCTGATGTGCCACACGGTGCCAGGGGTTTTTTACAAGACCTCGATGGCGCAGATGGCTGCCGGAAACCTGGACTGGGCGGAACGAGAATTCTGCGCTTCCGAACGCCAGGAAGCCCAAGAGCGCGGGGTAAGCGTTTACCAGATTATCAACGAAGAAATCAAAGATATTCCAGTTGGCTCTGGCGGGGTCGTGTATCTCCCGCTTTTACAAGGGGAACGCGCCCCGTTTGTAAAACCAGAAGCGCGCGGCGTGTTTTTCGGACTGGGTGACTGGCATACTCGGGCGCATCTCTTGCATGCCGTGTTTGAAGGGGTAGCGTTATCAACCCGTCACAACATAGAAGCAATGGTCAAAAAGAACCGCATGGATACGATTTATGTATCCGGCGGCGGTTCTAAAAGTCCTATTTGGTGTCAAATCATCGCCAACTGCACCGGAAGCAAGGTCAGGGTGCCGGAAGGAGCGGATTCGGGCTCCAGAGGCGCGGCGATCAATGCAGGGGTGGCTGCTGGCGTGTTCAAAGATCATGGCGAAGCCGTCCACCGGATGATCAATATCAACCGAGAATACGAACCACTCCAGGAAAATCTCGAGCGCTACGACCAGCTTTATCAAATCTATCTTCATCTCATTCAAGCCATCTGGCCGGTCTGGGAGGAGAGCGCAAATGCTGGCATTGAGCGCTGGTAAAAACGGGAAGTTTGAGAGGAAGGAGGCGATAATTACGTAGAAAGAAAAACCGTCAATCAAAAGGTCAATGTACGTCTATCTCTAATCAAACCAAGTGCTATAAACACCAAACGGAGGTTGAATTGAAAAAGCTCTCACATATCCTAGGCATGATCGTTATATTGGGCATGCTGCTGGCAGCTTGCCAACCTGCTCCCGCGCCGACTGAGGCTCCTAAACCTCAAGCGCCGACGGCTGCAGCGGTCGAACCGGCGGCGCCGGAGCCCGCACAACCCGAGCCCACCGAAGCCAAGCCTGCTGAAAAAGAATTTGCTGGTCAGACACTGAATTTCCTGACGATCCAACCGCACAATGTTGCTGCCCAAAACCTGGCAACCTGGTTTGAAGAAGCAACCGGCGCCAAAGTGGAATTGATCGTGGTGCCCTATGACAACGTCATTGAAAAAGCGGTGTTAGATGTGACTTCTGGCGCCAACGAGATCGATGTGATCGAGTATTGGTATCCTGGTTTAGGCACTTTGGTCGAAAATGACGTTCTCGAAAACCTGGATCAGTGGTACGTGGATAACGCTAGCTGGCTGAAACCGGAGGATTTCTTCCCGGTTTACTTCGATACCTTCACAAAGATTGGCGATAGCCGCTATGGCATCCCGTATGACGGCGACATGCACCTGTTGTGGTATCTCAAACCGTTGCTGGAGAAGTACGATCTGCAGGCTCCGGCGACCTGGGATGAATATCTGAATGTGTGTAAGACAATCACCGAAGGTGAAAAAGGCGAAGCTTACGGATGCGCCATTATGGGAGCCAAAAGCCCGCTAATTTTGATCGGCACATACCTGAATCGCCTGGGCTCGTTTGGAGGTTCTTTCTTCGATGCGGAAGGAAATCCTTCTATCAACAGCCCCGAAGCTGTTGCCGCGCTGGAAGCTCTAGTGGAGCAATCGAAATATGCCCTTCCAACCCCTTCGGCGGTTGCCTTTGATGAGGCTTTGGGCGCCTGGTTCTCCGCAAAAGCCGGCATGGTCGAGTTTTGGACCGATCTCGGCGGGATGACCGACGATCCGGCTTCATCGAAGATCGTTGGCGAATGGGGTGTGGTGCCGCTTCCGAAAGGCCCCGGCGAAAAAGGGCGAGTCGTTGCTTCTGTAAATGCCGGGTTTGGGGTTGGCGTTTCGACAGGCTCGCAGAAAAAAGACCTTGCCTTTGCTTTCCTGTCTTTTATCGCTAACCCAGAAGTTGCTGAACGTTACAACACGGTGGTCGGCGGGATTGACCCGGTCCGTAAGTCGACGCTGGACAACCCCGCGTTCATTGAGTTCGTTGGACCTGCGGTTGCCGAAGCCATCACGGCTGCGCATGCGAATGCGGTTGTATGGCCGACCGATGCAAAATGGTTCACGCTACAGGAGCCGCTTACCGACAACCTCTCATTAGCCTTAAGTGGCGACAAGACCCCGCAGCAAGCATTAGATGATACCCAGAAAGCCTGGGAGGAGATACTCGGCAAATAGCCTGATTTGTTGGCTGGATGGGGGCTGCCGTCCCCCATCCAGCTCTAAAATATCGCTGAATGTTTTTTATCAGCCTGGTTGAAAAAGGAGTCGATTAGTGAATGCTACCATTGAAAAGCATACTCCAAAGTTGATGGTGCTTCCTACCTTTTTAATTTTATTGATTATTTCACTGGTGCCTCTCATCTACATTCTGAGTATCAGCCTAACAAATTCTACGATTTCAAAGCCATTTACTGATTTCGTCTGGTTTGAAAATTATAAAAAGGCATTTACCGATGAGGTTTTCGGAACTTCTTTGGTGAATACGCTGGTTTTTGCCTTTTCAGTTACAACAATCCAGACTTTTTTTGGTTTTCTCCTGGCGTATGCGATGCAACAAGAGAGGAAATTAGGCGGCGTCATGCGCACGCTGGCTTTGTTGCCTTTGTTTACTCCTCCGGTTGCTATTGCGATGATCTGGCGGCTGATCTATGATCCGAACCAGGGGTTGCTGAACTATTACTTGATGAAATGGGGACTTGTCTCAGGCGTCATCCCCTTCCTGGGGGATAAAAGGTTGGCGCTTCCATCCATTATGCTAGCAGATATCTGGCAATGGACTCCGTTTTGCTTTCTACTTTGCTTGGCAGCCTTGCAGTCGCTTCCTAAAGACCCCTTTGAGGCTGCGATGGTTGACGGAGCATCGGGTTGGTATGTGTTTAAGCGGCTTACGCTGCCGATGGTGGCGCCTCAAATCATCGTCATTTTCTTGTTCCGGCTATTGATCGCGCTCAAGGTCTTTGATTTGGTCTATATGCTCACGTTTGGCGGTCCGGGGAATTCCACTCAGGTAGCCTCTTTCTACATCTATCGTGTCAGCTTTAAGCAGTTCCAAACAGGTTATGGCGGCGCTTTAAGCATTTTGGTGCTGATCTTAATCAGCGTCCTGGCTACGCTGTTGACCAAGGGCCGAGAGACGATATTGAAGAGGATTGAATAAGATGCTAGAAGCCAAAAGCACCAACTCCCTTGAAAGCGCTTTCGAGGCGAACGAAAAGAAAACCCTGGCTTTTTACTTGAAGTGGGTTTTCTTTGGCAGACCGGCGCGGATCATCCTGCTGATCATTTTCTTGCTGGCGATCATCCTCCCAATCTTTTACATCGCCATGACCTCGCTCAAAGAACCGATCGAGATTCGAACCTCGGGTGCGTTGCTACCGCGCGGAGAGATCACCACCGTCAATTGGGTGAAGGCGTTTGCCAATGTCCCGCTATTGCGCTATCTTTTGAACTCCACAGTCGTGGCGCTCGTGAGCACGATACTGGTGCTGATTGTCGCTGTGCCAACTACTTATTCGATTATCCGATTTAATACTGGCGGATGGTTCTTCCCTGCCTGGATTCTCGGTACCTACGTGATGCCGCCGATTGTCGTGAGCATTCCCATTTTTGCTATGGTAAAAATGGTTCAACTGCAGAACACACTGGCAGGCTTGATCCTTGTTCACACGATGGCAAATTTGCCTATTGCCGTCTGGTTGATCGACAGTTATATCCGCGCCATTCCCAAAGAACTCGAGCAGGCGGCTTGGATTGACGGCTACAGCAAATTTGAAACGCTTGCCCGGGTTGTGGTGCCGCTGATCCGCCCCGGCGTTCTGGCGACTGGTGTGATCACCTTGATCCTTTCCTGGAATGAATTCCTGTTCGCCCTGATTCTCACCTACGGCGTAAAATCGAACACGTTTCCAATCGGCATCTCCCGATATATTGGCGAACACGGGCTTCAGTTCGGGGAAATGTCTGCCGCCGCGCTAGCCGGTATCGTGCCGATTTACATCCTGGTTTTTCTGTCCTCCCGCAATCTGGTCGAGGGTTTGACCCGCGGCGGAGTCAAAGGATAAACTGCTGGATGTCGATAAACCAAAATCTTCGAATCTGAGGTGTAAAAATGAACCAATACTTTTTTGAAATCGAAAAATTAATCCAGGCAGGCGATTTTAAGGCTGGCGTGCCGCTTCCGTCAGTGCAAGAGCTTGCCAAACAATTGAATGCCACCGAGGCGGAGATTGAAGACGCCATCGCCGAGTTGATTTATGAAGGCGAGTTGGAGCGCGTCCGCCCTAAACCGTTAAAGGATGTGCAAGTTCCCAAGTATAAACTGTGGGGTACCCTGGGCGGCAGCCACAGTATCACCAAAGAAGCCAAGAAGCGGGGCGAAGCCCCGGGTGTTGAAATTATTGGCTGGCAATTGGTGGACGCGTGGACTTCGATCGCGAGGCGTTTGGCGCTTGAGCCGGGCGATCAGGTGCAAATCATGGAGCGCTTGCGTTCCGCAAATGGGAAACCGGTCGCGATCGAAACCTCCTATTTCCCTGCCAAGTATTATCCGGGTATTACGCAGGACCTATTTACCGAGGAAGGCTCAGGACAATCCTCTTTTGCAGTGATGGAGCAGAAGTTTGGCCTCAAATCTGATAAGGCTCATGATGAGGTTACTGTGACGGTTCTTGAGCCGCGCGAAGCAGAGTACCTGCAGGTAGACCCTGGAACTCCGGTTCTGGAGCGCTTCCGCGTCACGCTCTCGGACAAGGGGATTCCGATTAAAGCTTCGCGAGCCGTCTGGCTGTTTCATGCTGCTTATCAAATGGGCGTCTAGGGGTTGCCCTGGATGATTGGGTTAGTTAAATAAAACAATTGGAGAAGTCACGGTGGCATGTGTAGAACTGCGCAACGTCTGGAAAATTTATGGCGGAGAGGTTGAGGCGGTGATTGATGCCAGTTGGGAATGCCAGGATGGAGAGTTTTTCTCCATCCTGGGACCATCGGGGTGCGGTAAATCATCCACGCTGCGGATGATAGCTGGGCTAGAAGAAATCAGCCGCGGCGAGATCCTCTTTAATGACCAGGTAGTCAACAAACTTCCTCCCAGCAGCCGGAATATTGCGATGGTGTTTGAGAACTGGGCGCTGTATCCGAACCTGACCGTGTATGAAAACATCGCGTTTCCTCTGCGGGTGCGTAAGATGCCTAAAGACGAAATCGATCGGAAGGTCAAAGAGGCTGCCGAATTTCTCAATTTAACCCCCATTCTCAATTCGGGGGTCCGCCACTTAAGTGGCGGCGAGATGCAAAGCGTTTCTATTGGCAGGGCAATTGTTCGGGAGCCAGCTGTGTTGATCATGGATGAGCCCATCTCTCATCTGGACGCAGGGCTGCGGGCGCGCATGCGCGACGAGTTGAAAAAACAAGTCGAACGTTTGCATGTAACTACTTTGTATATCACCCATGACCAGGTGGAGTCGATGGCAATGGCTGACCGCATTGCGATTATGAACCTGGGAGAAATTCAGCAAGTGGGCACGCCGCTTGATATTTACTATCACCCACGGAACGATTTCGTGGGAGGTTTCATCGGTGAACCGCCCATGAATTTTATTTTCTGTGAGCTGCTCCAAGAAGGAGATCAGCTTTTTATTGTGACGCCTGCTTTTCGGATGCAGTTGGATGACGAAGGTAAGCCGCAATTCCAGCGTTATAGTGGCAGCTCAAAGCTTAAATTAGGTATTCGTCCTGAAGATGTTCGGGTCAGGTTGCAGCCCCTCCCAAATAGCATCACTCTGGTGACGGACTTTGTAGAACCGCAGGGTGACCGGACGATCATATCATTACGTTTGAATGACAGCGACATTCTTCTGGCGCAAGTGCTGGGCAGTCTACGACCGGATGTGGGGCAGCCGGTTTATGTTACGTTTGACCAGCGCCACATGCACTTCTTCGATATTGAGACGGGCTTGAACATTAAGAATCTCGAATAGAGACGAATACTCTGGAGAATACGCATGGCACAAGTAGAACTGCGCACAATTACCAAGAAGTATGGGAAAGTCACTGCTTTAGATCAAGTCAGTTTTGTCATCCCAGATGGGAAGTTGTTTGTCTTGCTCGGCGCTTCTGGCGCTGGGAAATCAACGACCATCGGTGTGATTTCGGGGATCGTAACCCATGATAGCGGCGGCATCTTCTTGGATGGGCGGGATATTTCTCAAGCCTTCCCCCAGAACCGCGATATCGCCACTGCTTTCGAGAGCTATTCGCTCTATCCTCATTTTACCGTCTTTCAAAACCTGCTGTTTCCCCTGGAATCGCCGGAACGGAAAAAGCAAATGCTAAAGCCCGATCGCGAAAAGCGGGTCAAAGAAGTGGCGGATATGCTGGGTCTGGGAGAATTGCTGAAACGCTACCCGCGCGAACTCTCTGGCGGACAGAAACAGCGCGTTGCTTTGGGGCGCACCCTGGTGCGCCGTCCAAAAGCCTATATGCTTGACGAACCAATCGCCCACCTGGATGCCAAGCTGCGCCACCACATGCGTTCTGAGCTTAAAAAAATCCAAACTGAGCTGGGAATTACAACCCTCTACGCCACCCCTGACCAGCTCGAAGCGTTGTCGATGGGAGATATAGTGGCTGTGCTTAACAAAGGAGTTGTCGAGCAGATCGGCATGCCGGATGAAATTTACTACAACCCGGTCAATCTATTTGTTGCTTCCTTTGTGGGTGACCCGCCGATGAATCTTTTTTCGGTGGATTACCAGGGCGACCACGTCATTGTTGAATGTGACACCCCCTATTCCATTCCCATCTTGCCAGAAGACCAAAAGATGCTGACCGAAAAGATGGGCGATTGCCGGCTGAAGGTTGGCGTACGACCGGTGAATATTCAATTGACTGCCT
The DNA here is from genome assembly GCA_002050125.1 of Anaerolineae bacterium UTCFX2. Classification (GTDB taxonomy): domain Bacteria; phylum Chloroflexota; class Anaerolineae; order Anaerolineales; family UBA4823; genus UTCFX2. Next base: position 55,406 of record MWTA01000088.1, read on the forward strand.
CAGATGATCCAAAGGCGCATACTCAAGGAGAGGTTATTCTGATTGACACCCTGGGTCAGACCAGTATCGTTACGGTGCGTTTGAAATCAGAGGAGATCAAAGCAAAAATTCCCTCCGATCATTTGCCAAAACTACACAGCACTGTTGGTTTGCAGTTCGACAGCCAACGTTTCTATTATTTCGATGCAGCAACAACGCGGAGCATCTGCTGATAAGTTGTGTAGTAATTTTCTAAATCCAACAACCCGATAAAGTTCTTAGTCACTAAGAAGGCGCTAAAGATGGAAAAACGAAAATTAGGTTACAGTGATCTACATATAACCCCAGTTGGATTGGGCACCTGGGCGATCGGCGGGGGTGAAAATCCCTATGGCTGGGGTCCTCAGGACGATAATGACTCCATTAAAGCTATTCAAAGAGCGGTCGACCTCGGCATCAACTGGCTGGATACCGCCAAAGGCTATGGGCATGGTCACTCTGAAGAAGTTATCGGACAAGCCTTGAAAGGACGCCGTGACCAAGTGATCCTGGCAACGAAATGCGGCATCCTTTGGAAGGAGGATGGCAGTGACATCTATGGTCATTTGAAAGCCAACAGCATTAAAGCTGAATGCGAATCCAGCCTGGAGCGCTTGCAAACGGATTACATCGATCTCTACCAGATTCATTGGCCGCTGCCGGATGAGGACATCGAAGAAGGCTGGGGGGCAATTGCAGACCTGGTAAAGGAGGGCAAGGTCCGCTACGGGGGTGTTTCCAACTTTTCAGTTGAACAAATGAAACGCATACAAAAAATTCATCCCATCGCTTCGCTGCAGCCCCCTTATAGCATGGTCAATCGAGGGATTGAGAAGGAGACACTTCCTTTTTGCACAGATAATCAAATTGGCGTAATTGCGTATAGTCCAATGCAAGCGGGTTTGTTGACCGGGAAAATGACCAAGGAGCGGGTCGCCGCTTTTCCTACGGACGACTGGAGGAAGGGCAGCCCCGATTTTCAAGAACCTCGCCTCAGCACGATCTTGAACCTGGTTGATGCGTTGCGACCAATTGCTGAAACTAAAGGCTTGCCGGTGGCAACCCTGGCTCTCATCTGGGTCCTCCACCAGCCGGGCGTAACAGGCGCGATCGTGGGCGCCCGCAGACCAGATCAAATCGAAGAAACCAGTCAGACGATGGAACTGGTCCTGACAGAGGAAGAATGGGCGGCAGTAAATGCCCGTGTAGCCGAGTGTGAGAGGCAGCTTGCTTAGACCTTGTAACAGCTCAAAAAGGGCGAACGAATTTTCCACAAACCGAGGGAGATGGATGTATGAAAGCAGCCATTTTAGGGGATTTGTTTATCACCAATGAAGTTTTGCAAAAGGCGCTTGAAAAAGCCTTTGAAGGCTCTGGCGTCCAGTTTGAGTACGTGTACCAAACGGACGAGTGGCCGGTGAAGCCAGTGATGAAAACTGATGAAGTCAGCGAGTTCGTTGGCGACGAAAACGAAGTTTGCGAAGTGGTTGGCGACGTAGAACTGATCCTGACGCACACTGCGCCAATCACACAAAAGGTCCTGGCGGCAGCCGAGAAACTGAAAGTTGTGGGCGCGGCTCGAGGCGGGCCAGTCAACATCAACTGGAAAGCGTGCACCGAGCGAGGCATACCGGTTCTTTACGCCCCGGGTCGCAATTCGGGCGCGGTAGCCGAATTTACGATGGGTTTGATGTTAGCCCAGTCGCGCAATATCACCCGCAGTCACATGTCGATGATGGTCGAAAAACGCTGGCGCGGGGATCTTGTCACCTGGGAAGTGGTAGGCAAAGAATTGAACAGCTCTGTGATCGGCTTGGTCGGTCTTGGCGCTATCGGGGCAAAAGTGGCGCGCATCACCCAGGCTTTTGGAGCTAGGGTCCTGGTTTATGACCCTTATGTCTCGACAGAAAAAATCAAGGAAACAGGCGCCGAACAGGTGAATCTTGAGACATTGTTGAAAGAGGCGGATTTCATTTCGCTGCACGCCCGCTATACCAAAGAAACTCGCGGAATGATCGGTGAAAAAGAAATCAACCTGATGAAGCCCACCGCATATCTGATCAACACTGCCCGCGGCGAAATCGTTGACCATGTTGCGCTTTATAAGGCTTTGAAGGAAAATCGACTGGCAGGGGCTGCCTTGGATGTATTTGAGGCTGAACCGCCGCCTGACGACAGCCCACTGTACCATCTGGACAACGTCACCGTTACATCTCATTTGGCGAGCGCGTCTATTCAAGCGGCAGAGATAGGGGCGCGCGTCCTGGCGGAGGGCATCTATAATTATATTTGCAGACAGGAGACGCCCAAATTCTGCGTCAACCCAGATTATATCCAGCATAAAAATTGAGGAAACGTTGAACGATGATTCCTGTCGCCGCATCTGAAGAACTCGACCGTTCGATCCCGATTCCGCTTTATTACCAGGTCTCTCAAATCCTTTACAAGGAGATCGAAACGGGCAAATATCAACCAGGCGACTACATCCCGACTGAAATGGAATTACAGAAGCGATTCAACGTCAGCCGCGCTACAATCCGCCAGGCTGTCGCCGATCTGGTCTATCAGGGGCTTTTAGAACGCCGGCGCTCAAAAGGCACAACTGTTACTGCCAGGCATTACGAGGCGCGGCTTTCCGATCTGGCAAGCTTTACCAACGAAATGATGGACAGCGGGTTCGCGCTGAGGACCCAGATACTGAGCTTCTATCAAATTGTCGCGCCAGAAAATATTGCTGATTTTTTGGAGATAAAAAACTCCGAAATGATCTATACAATGGAGCGCTTGCGCCTAGTTGATGACATACCGGTGTCCGTCGAAAAATGGTATGCGCCTAGCAAACTTTTCCCGGGATTGGATCGGTCAGTTTTTCGTGAGACTGGTCTTGAACAGTCCACTTATTACATTTTTAAAAAGCGGTACGGGATCGTTGTCATGCGCGCGGTAGACACGGTCAGTCCGCTGGGGGTTGAAAGCCGGGAAGCAAAACTGCTCAATGTGAAACCAGGTACGCCGGTGCTTCTACGCTCGCGCATTACATATGGATTAGATAATCAGCCGTTGTCGTATGGGGTTGGCGTCTATTTAGTACGCCTGAACTTCCTTCTGGAGCCGTCAAACACCCATACAAATAATCATTAGGAGATTGAGTAAAGATGTCAGGAAACAAGCTAACCGTAAGTGACATTGCCAGGATGGTGGATCACTCCCTCCTCCGTCCTACGCTTACTGATCCGGAGTTTGAAGAAGGTATCGAACTGGTTAAGAAGTACCGCTGCGCCACAGTCATGGTAGCGCCTTATGACGTCCCTAAAGCAGTTAAATCTCTAGAGGGGACCGGCATCGCGGTCAGCACCGTTGTTGATTTTCCGCACGGTTCAAATCTGACCCAGGCGAAGGTTTATGAGGCGCAATTGGCAATGGACAACGGAGCGGCTCACCTCGATATGGTTCTGGCGATCAGCCGCGTGGTTGCCGGACATTACGATTATGTCGAAGAGGACATCCGCGTGGTTGTGGAAGCGGGACATGCCCGCAACGTTCCCGTGAAGGTGATCTTTGAAACCTGCTACTTAAACGATGATCAGATTGTAGCTGCCTGCAAGATCAGTGAAAGAGCGGGAGCGGACTTTGTTAAAACATCAACCGGCTATGGTCCTGGCGGTTCAACGCTTGAGGTGGTGCGTTTAATGCGTGCGAGTTGCAGTCCCAAAGTGCAGGTAAAACCCTCCGGCGGCATTCGCACGTTAGATCAGGTGCTGGAATATCGCAAAGCCGGCGCCTCCATGATCGGCACGCGGGCAACCGCGGCTATCCTGGACGAGGCTGTCCTCCGGCAAGCTGAAGGCGCCTTGAAAGAATTGGACTAGTCGCCGCTACGTTTTTTAGCATTCTATAAAAGGAGAATAATAAATGTCGAAAATGAATGCAGCTATGTTCTATGCTCCTAAAGATGTGCGCTTTACCCAGATCGAAATTCCTTCACCGGGCCCGGGTGAATTGTTGGTGAAGATCGGCGCCGCCTTGACCTGTGGAACAGATATAAAAACCTATGAAAGAGGCCACCCTACAATCATCAAAAAAGTCCCTTCTACCTTTGGACATGAATTTAGCGGACAGGTAGTCGCGCTTGGAGAGGGGGTCACCCAATTCAAGGAGGGTGATCGAGTTTGCACGTGCAACGCGGTCCCTTGCGGCGAGTGCTATTACTGCAAGATTGGTCATCGCAATTTGTGCGAAGATCTCTTGATCCTGAACGGGGCTTATGCTGAATATATCGTCATCCCCGAGCGCATGGTTCGCTTCAACGTCTATAAAATTCCCGATCACATGACTTATCAGGAGGCGGCTGTGTCCGAGCCATTGGGCACCGCCGTACACTGCATTCGCCATGCGGGTATCCGCCAGGGGGACACCGTGGCGGTGCTGGGCTCGGGTCCGCTGGGGTTGATGCTCTGCCGCCTGGTTTATCTTCAAGGGGCGCGGGTCATCCTCTCGGGCGAAATTACGGAAGAACGTCAGCGGGTAGCGTCTGAATTTGGCGTCAGCGACTTCATTAACATTCTTGAAGTTATAGAGGCACAGGATCGCGTTCAATTGGTCAAGGAGTTGTCGTATGGCGGCCGCGGGGTGGACGTAGCCATTGAAGCAGCCGGTTTTCCCGCCGCCTGGGAAGAGGCGATCCAGATGATCCGCAAGGCTGGCACGGTGGTGTTTCATGGAGGCTGTAAAGCCGGCACAACGATTACGGTAGACACCCACACTATGCACTATTCAGAAAACAAACTCATTGGCGTTTATCACCAAGACCCCGATGATTACCGCCGGTCTTTTCAGTTGTTAGCCAGCCGCCTGGTGGATGGACGAAAATTCGTGACCGATACGGTGCCTCTCAACCAGCTTATATCAGCCTTCGAACGCGTCCGGCGTATTGAGGGCATTAAGTTTGCAATTGACCCATCTGTGATGTAGAAAGGATAGCGCTATGACGAAAAAAGCAGCCATGACTCAAAACGAACGGATTAATGCGTTGCTCAACCGTGAACCGGTAGACTGCGTTCCGTTTGTGCATAAAGGATATAGTTTCTGCGCTTCGAATGTGGGTATCCCAAAAGCAGATATCTTTGAATTCCCGCTTAGAAGCTATCAGGCGCAGTTATGGACCATGGAGCAGTATAACGCCGAGCAGGCTCCATTTTATACCTTTGTAGCGTACGGGGCGTGGGAGTTCGGCGGAGAGATTGCCTGGCCGGAGGACCGTTGGGCGTCGGGACCATCGGTAGCGCGCCGCCCGGTTCAAAACATCGAAGATGTTTATAAGCTGTCCCTTCCAGATGTAAAAACTACAGGATGTATTCCCCGGATGATGGAGTTTGCCCGCCTTCAAGAGCGATACGGCACACAAATAGCTTTTATTTATGGCAGTCCCTTCACCTTTTGCGCCAACTTATGCGGGGTGGACCGTTTCTTAGAATGGGCGGCATCCGATCCGGAGGTTGTCCATCACGCGATGCGGTTGATGTGCGACCATCTAAAACAAGTGGCAGACTGGTTTATCGAGACCTTTGGCGCCGAGCGGGTGCTGCCACGCGTCGCTTCACCGACCGATGGTTTGATTTCGCCGCGCATGTACGAAAGGCTGATTTTGCCCTACCGAATGGAATTGCACCAATATGTGATTGACAGAGGCGTGAAGCATATCTACGACCATGTCTGCGGGGAACAGAACAAAAACCTGCCATTGCTTGCCAAACTGCCGTGGGGAGACCCGGGCATGCTCAGTTTTGGACATGAAGTTGACCTGCTCAAAGCTGCTGAAATATTCCCAAATGAAATTATCTGCGGCAACATCGAACCGGCTTTGGTCGTCCAGGGTTCGCGCGAGGAGGTCTATGAGGCTAGCCGGAAGAACATCGAAATTGGCAAGCAGATAAAGAGCGGGTTCGTCTTTATGGGCGGCTGTGATATTCCAGCATCCGTTCCGCCTCACAATATTTACTTGATGGGCAAAGCCGCGGAGGAGTTTGGTCAGTATAACTGATCCCCGCTGACGGTTTCTTGTTGGTTTTTTGAAGTATGCGGATATTCTACTCAACCCCTCCTTTAGCCCCAGGCTGGAGGAGGGGTGGGTTTATGAACTCACTTTGGGGTTTTGAAACCGTTTTTCAGGGTTTGTAAATTGTTTGTTGGGGGTGATAAAGGCTTGATAAAGACTGCAATGTCAGTTATCGCACTCAATACAGACCGAATCGACAATTCCAACAATAACAGAAATCACACAAGCGTCGGGGTTATTCAGCACCTGGCGGGCGCCGTTCCCCTCCCGGTTGACCAGCACGGTGTCGCCAATGCCGGCGTGGGTGTTGTCCAGCGCCACAAAGTCCTCGTCAGGCGCCTCGTCTTCCAGCCCTAAGGGCTGCACCACCAGCAGCCGGCGGTTTTTAAAGTGCGGATGGCTTATGGTTGTAACTACCGTACCTACGACTTTACCTAGAATCATCGCATACCATCAGGAAAATCGATTTACGCCCCGCAGCATCACCAGGGAAAAGTCGCTGTCCGGACGAACGGCTAACTCATCCACGACCCCAATCAGGGCAAGGTCAATCGGCACAAATTTAATATCCGGCATAGCCAGAGCAGCTTCGCGGGAGCGCACCATAACACATAGATCACCGACGCCGGCGTCCACCACATCTGCTGCGACCTGCAGCGTTCCTCTGGGCTTCAGGTTCTTGTCCAACGGCTGCACGATCAACAGTTTCAACCCCTCGGTGCCAGGGTATTTCAACGTGCAAACCGCAGTGCCTTTCACTCTACCGAACAGCATCGCGCTTACTTTATCCCAACGTCATTCAAGACGCGATTGATGATCACATCTAGCAATTTTGGATCAACCTGCGCGCCCATGCGAGCGGTCACGGCATCCCGAATGCGCTGGCGCAGATCTTCGCCGCCCGGTTTAGACCTCTGCGGGGAGACCGAAGAAACAGAAGGACCAGCGGCTGGAACCTGAGCGTGCGTTTGGATTTTACTGATATAAGGTCGCACAGGCGCAGCCGGCGGATTTTCGGCTTTTTGCTGATGCAGAGCCATACCCAGCCGGCGGGCTTTTTCATAAGCCAGATCTGTCAAGACGACATCGTCATTGACTTCCAATGACATGACCCCGCGCTTGATCAGATCCTCGATATCATGTTCGGTGTAAAAAGTCTTTGCCATTCCTGTTCCCCAAAATCTCCTTCACTGACTGCAGGGGCTACGCCCCCGGACTGCCTTCCAGGCTTTCGAGCGCGCGGGTTGCAGCGTCGCGTGCGGTAATAATCTCCGCTTCCGTACCCGACAGCCACATCCGACCGAACCTGCCAACCGAAGCGACGTGTACGAGATTAATGCTGGCTTTCTTTTCGGCTTCGTTGCAGGCATAGTTGATGTATGCCGCCGGCGCGCACTCCAGCACTAACAACGTTTCTCCCGGGACGAGCATGCTCCCGCGGCGAAAACGGTTCAACAACTGCGCCTGGTAGGGATCTATGCGGGTAATGACCTGTGTGGATACGACCTGAGGTCGGATGCGGTCTTCGATCTTCAAGCCTAGCCGCCGCAAGACGACATCCCCTGCCTCCAAAACAGCCGCCTGGTTGAGCGAATGGACCTCAAACATGCCAAATTCGCGCTCTACAATTTGCGCGCCGGGTTTCGCCTCGGTCGCCTTGACCGCGATATCCACGGTGCGGAAGACTTCATTTCCAGGAGCCATTTCAACGTAAAGGGCAGCCATCCCTTCGGTTGGCAGATCACCCTGGGTCACCGTCCCTACAAAGGCGGCAAATTTGGCTTGCATTCGATCCAGATAACAATAGCATCGCAGTGAAAATTCATCAGCCATGTTTATGATTTCCTCTCATTTCATTCAGGCAGGCTCATCCATCATCGCCAGTCCCAGGGGAGTGATGAAGACAGGGTTTTCCGGTACAAAGGCAGGAATGCCGGTGTAGCTTTGCATTACGTCAGCCATGCCCATAAAAGTTGAAGCGCCGCCGATCAGGGTGATGGAGCCAACCCGGCTGTTTTGAATGTGCCGCGAGGTGATGCTGGCAACTTTTTCTATCACCGGTCGAACAACCGGAAAGAGCCGTTGGTGTTCAGCCGGGGTGACCTTGATCTTCTCTGCTTCTTCAAAACTGATGTTCAGGGCGCCGGCAATCACCAGGGTAAAATGCGTACCCCCGGTGGGTTCGTCGGCGGTGTAGATCACCTGACCGTTTTGAATCAGTGCTATCCCGGTGGTTCCACCGCCCACGTCGACAATCACGCCATCTTCTAGCTGTAAGATCTGGTTGGCAGCGCTGGGTTCTTCTGACAAGAAAGTACACTCCATGCCTGCAGCTTCGATCACGTTGGCTGTTGCGCGTATTTCAGCTCGAGGCACGCCAGGCGGATACCCGCTGGCGGCATGGTTCAATTCTCTGCCAAGCCGCCTTTCGATACGCTGCTTCATGCCTGTTAGCAAGTCGGTCGCGCCGATATAATCGACGACCAAGCCGTCGCGCACCACCTGGGCAAACTGCCATTCCCCTGCCAGTGGGGCGCCGTCCTCATCGAGGACGACCAGCACCAGATAGGCTGTTCCCAGATCCACGCCCACCCGCAGCTTGCGATGCTCCGAGATCGCTAACGGGGGCGCAGATACGGAAAGTTCACGCGGCAGGATGACATCCCCAGCCTGTGCCAGATAGCGGTCGAGGTTTATCTCGGCGCACGTCTGTGCTTCAAGAACCACAACGATTTACCAAAGTCAGAACCGCTTATTTCTTAGTTTCGGTTGAACGACCGCCGAAGTTTCCTCTGGTCGACTGCGGCAGGATCATTTCGACGTCCGTGTGAGGCCGAGGGATGACATGCACGGAAACCAGTTCGCCAACGCGCTTAGCGGCTGCCGCGCCGGCATCGGTTGCGGCTTTTACCGCGCCGACGTCGCCGCGCACCATCACCGTGACGTAGCCGCCGCCGACATATTCGGAGCCGATCAGCACAACATTGGCTGCTTTCACCATCGCATCGGCAGCCTCAATTGCGCCAACCAAGCCGTGGGTCTCAACCATCCCCAGAGCAATCAAAGAAGAATCTAAAGCCATTTTCGTCTATCCTTTCCTCATCGAAATTGTGTTAGACAGGTTTACGCTCAATGATTTCGTCAACAATCTGCCGGACTAATCGTTCGATTTCTTGTGGTCTAGGACCGGCAGGAACCTCGCCGGGAAGCATAGCTTCGAGCGGCGGAGCTTTTAGTTCATAGGCTAATCGTTTTATATTAATTAAATGTTGAGCAGTGATGTTATCTCCTGTAATCGCTCCGCCAATCCCTCCGGAACCGAGGGTGAGCGAAGGCATAATGCCGGTCGTCATTCCGATTGCGCCCAGGGTGCCCATGGCATTGACGAGTATACGAAAAACCGGCTTTTCAAGCCCAAAAGCCATAATCACGCGTTCGTCCTGGGCATAAATGATCTGGGTATGCCCTCTGCCGCCCGTTTCGATTAAAGCAATAGAATGATCACAACCGTCTTCCCAACCATCGACCTCATACCAACCGAGCACGGTTGTCAGTTTTTCGAAGGAAAGCGGTTCCGATTTTCCGATTTGAGTGAGCGGCGTGATCAAAACCCGGATGTCATCCGGAACGTGGAAGCCGGCATACCCGGCAATGTAGGGAGCCGGTTTTCCTACCAGTGCGGTATTGATACTTCCATTCGGATGGAAGATGACCTTGCGGGTTGCGGCTGTTTCGGCGTCATTCGTAAAGTAGGCGCCCTCTGCGCGCATCAGCTCTGCCAGTTGGCGGGCAACCGGGCGATCGACGACCATGGCTTGTTCGGTCGCGCAAATGGTCGAACAATCAAAGGCTTTGCTGGCGACTGAATAGCGGGCGGCTTTTTCGAGGTCTGCGGAGCGGTCAACGTAAACCGGGACGTTTCCGGGCCCAACGCCAAAGGCAGGTTTGCCAGTGGAGTGGGCGGCTTTCACCATCGGACCACCACCGGTTGCAAGGATCAAGGCGGTAGAACGATGGGTCATCAGCGCCTGGGTGCCTTCCAGCGATATTTGCTGCAGGCAAGCGATTAAGCCGCGTGGCGCTCCAGCCCTTTCGGCTGCTTGAGCCATCACCGACACCGCTTCATAGGTACAGCGAGCCGCCCCTGGATGCGGCGACAGAACAATGGCGTTACGCGCTTTTACCGCGATCAGAATCTTGAAGAGCGCGGTCGAAGTCGGGTTGGTGGAGGGGACCAAAGCAGCAATGACCCCCATGGGCCAGGCGATCTCATAAAGGCGGCGGTCGGGATCGTGCTTGATCACCCCTACCGTCTTAAGGTCGCGTATGCTTTCCCAAACGATTTTCGATCCAAATTCATTCTTAATCTTTTTGTGGGCTGCATTCCCATACCCGGTTTCTTCGTGCGCCAGACGCCCAAGCCGGTCGGCAGCGTTAAAGCCAGCTTCAGCCATCGCGGCGCATACCCGATCAACTTCAGCTTGAGAAGCCTTGCTCCAGGTCTGCCAGGCTTCAGATGCGGCTTTCACCGCGTCGCGCGCTTCCTGTATGGAAGCCAGATCCTTGTCCATCTGTGACTCACATCATTGCTATCTGGATTTCCTAAAGACCACTTCGCCCTCTACCTCGAGCGAATCGATGATCGACATGATGACCGCATCCACCGGCGTGTCCTTTGTAATCGTCGTCTGGCGTGCGGAGGAACCCGCGGCGGTAAGCACCAAATCGCCGACCCCTGCGTCGACCGTATCCACTGCTACATAAGGCTTTCCCACCGGACTGCCGTGCTCGTCCGTTTGGCGGACGATCAGGAGCTTGCGCCCGTGAAGTTTTTCATCCTTGATGGTGGAAACAGTCGTCCCAATCACTATTGCGATCAGCATGAGTTTTTCTCCAGGGTTTAGTAGCCCTTTGCGGCAGGAGCCGCTGCCGGCGCAGCCGGGCTTGCTTTGCTGGGACCTTGAACGATTTTCACGCCGGCGCTGGCGCCAATCCGGGTTGCGCCGGCCTGGATCATACTTTCGGCGTCTTCAAAGGTACGAACCCCGCCTGAAGCCTTCACGCCCATTTCGGGACCCACAACCCGGCGCATCAAAGCGACATCATTTACCGTTGCACCGCCGCCGGCAAATCCTGTGGATGTTTTGACAAAATCAGCGCCGGCTTCTTTAGCCAGCATACTGGCAATAACCTTTTCTTCATCGGTTAGCAGCACGGTTTCGATGATGACCTTGACAAGAAAGTTGTGGCTGTGCGCCGCCAGGACTACGCCGCGGATGTCTTTTGCCACCAATTCCAGATCGCGCGCTTTCAATGCGCCAATGTTGATGACCATATCGATTTCAGTCGCGCCTTGATTGATCGCATTGGTGGTTTCGAACGCTTTCACTTCGGGGGCGGTAGCGCCAAGCGGGAAACCGATCACAGTACACACCTTCACTGGGGCGCCCTTCAACAGTTCAGCGCACAAGGGCACCCAGGCTGGATTGATACAAACTGACGCAAAGTTGTGTTTCCGGGCTTCATAGCAAAGCTGTGCAATTTGATCTGGTGTGGCATCCGGCTTGAGCAAGGTGTGGTCGATCATGCTCGCCAGGTTCAAATCTTGAGGAATTGCGCCTAAAGTGGAAGAAATTCGATCTGCGCCAGCGCTGACTACCTGCCCGGTGCGGTCAAAACAGGTCTTCACGCAAAATCCTTCTGCGCACATGAACTTACATTCACCACCCTCGGGCGTCTGGGTGACTTGCTCACTTTCAGCCAGCGCAACCAGCACTTCGCGGGTGATGATTTCAACCAGGTTCTCTACCGTTTTTGTGTCTGGAACCATTGTACATTCCCTACTTCTGGAATTGTTTTTCGACCGCCAGGATTTTATCGACCCGGCTGGCGTGGCGTCCGCCGCCAAATTCTGTGGTGAGAAAGATTTTGACGATTTGTTTCGCCAGGTTTACGCCGATTAGCCCCGCCCCCAAAGTCAGCACATTGGCGTTATTGTGCTCACGACCATTGACCGCGGTGGAAACGTCGTAAGCCATGCCGGCTAAAACGCCAGGCACCTTGTTCGCCGCCATGCAGCTCCCGATGCCCGCGCCATCGATCATAATCCCGCGCCAGGCTTTCCGCGAGCCGACTAGTTGGGCAACTGCCAGCGCAAAGTCTGGATAATCGCAAGGCTCTTTGTTATATGTGCCCACATCCGATATTTCGAAACCCATATCGGCAATGTCTTTCTTGAGAATCTCTTTCAAGTCAAACCCGCCATGGTCGGCGCCGATAGCCACAACCGGCTTGTTGGCTGGCTTCGTCTCTGGCTTGACTTGCGAGGAATCCTGGGGCAGCCTGGATGCAGAGGGTGGAGCGTTAACATTGCCTGCGCCCATTGTTTGCCGGACCACGCGGGTTACAATTTCCTGGAGGTCTTTTTCAGAAACTTGTCCCACCAGAAATATCCCTCTTGAGTTTTTCTGTGAAATAGTGGATAATATTAACTGGTAGTGACCACATGACAACTCTACTGACATAGTTTACCACGGATCACGCGTATGTCAACAATTAACCCCTACGATGTTGTTCCTAAATATTATCAACTCGCCAATATTCTAAAGCAGAAGATTCTGGAAGGCGAGTGGCAGCCACGCACTTTGATCCCTTCCGAACGCGCGCTTGAAGCTCAATACAATATCAGCCGTACGACCATCCGTCAGGCGATCGATCATTTGGAGAAACAAGGTTTTATCTACCGCGAGCACGGGCGGGGGACGTTTGTTTCGCCTCAAAAGCTACAAAAAGGCTTGCAGGAGCTCACCAGTTTCTCGGAAGACATGCTGGGAAGGAACATTCAGCCTGGACAGATAATTCAGAGCATCGAACGCCTGACGCCGCCGGAGGATGTTTTACAGCGCCTGGAACTGCCGCCGGACGCGAAAGTGCTGCGGGTTGAGCGTGTTCGCCTCGGGGACGATATCCCTATTGGATTGCAAACTTCCTTTTTGAAACTTGCCGAACACCAAATCATTACGCGCGAAGACCTCGAAACCGCTGGCTCGCTTTACCGTATACTTCAAGATAAATTTAACATTATCCCCACCGAAGCCGACGAAACACTGGAAGTTACCCTGGCAACTCCACATGAAGCCAGCTTATTGCAGATAAAGCCCGGGGCGCCGCTGCTCCTGAGCGAACGCTTGCTATACAATCAAAACCGCGAGCCGGTGGAGTTCGTAAAGATTCTCTATCGGGGCGACCGCTACCGCTACTTGATCCGTTTAACCAGATAAAGCAGAAGCGCCCTCGGTGTAGAGTAGTCGTTATTTGGTTTTGTTATCGGCGCTAGGAAACGCTCGGATCAAAAATATCATTTGGAATGGAAATGTCGAATTGGATTGAGGTGGCGATCATATCCGAAAGCATAAACTCTCTTTCCGGATTAAACACCTGACACCGCAGAATGATCCCGCTCAGTGCATCTACCCAGTCGCGCTGCACAATTCTTCCTTCTGACGTATGCCATTCGAGAACGATGCTGGCACGATTAGCGATGCTTTCCTCTCTTGACACAATTGCTCCGCGATTTTCGCGGAGGTCGAGCTGCGAATCGCCCGGGAAGATCATCCTGCGCAGAACCGGGCTGTAGATCAGCACATCCGCGGGCTGATCCCAGCGCGGGTCAAGATAGGCGCCCCGAAAACCGATATACATGTTGTAATTGCGCCCATCGCGAATGATGTGCCGCAGATTTTGGGTGTCATTCACCCTGCCAAAAACTTCATTGCTGTAGTATGGCTGGCTGACCCATACTTGAAAGCGAAAGTCCTGCTGTACATCCTGCCCCGCCGGCTCTCTTATAAACGTAGAAAGCAAATAATTAGCCTGAAGAGTGCGCCAGTGGTTCCTGCCGTCAAGCATTCGCTGGCGGATTTCATCCAGGCTGCTTGCTCCCGTAAGCGGTTGTAATTGTGCCAGATCACGCGTAAGAGAAGCAGACATTGTGTTTAGGGGAACATCCGGTACGTTGACCCAAAGCGATTCTCCCGCGCGCGGCATAAACGGCTCTGTGATACCGTTCAAGCGAAGCAGTTCGTCTACAGGCGTGCCTGTCAGCGCGGCTATTTTGTCCAACGTATCGCCGTTGTGGATTATGTAGGCGATATTTTTAAACCCAGGCGGCGTTGCGGTTGGCTTCGGCATGCTGGGAGAGCTCTGAGACAATGCTGCTTCTTCCGCTGTCTGCTTATCTTCGGGTGTCAGGCGCACCGCCACCCAGAAAATGACGCTGGCAAACAGGATAGTCGCCAAAATAATAAAACCCTCTTTAAGCCGGTCCGCCAATTTCCTGCGATACTGCTCACGGACAGCGCGCTTTTCAGCTTCCGCGGCAATGAACTGTAATTGCGCTTCGGGGATGGCAAGATGGGTGGATTGGTTTGATTGGTCAGGAATATTGTTGTTACCGCCCCGAGAAGCGTCCACAGCCAGATTCTCTGGCTCTATTCCACATGCCTGGGCGGATTCGGCGGGCGGCCAGAAATATGCTTGGATTAGCAACCGGGCGGTTTGCAACGCTAGCGCTTTAGATTTTAGCGCTGGATTCCCAATAGAATTTCCGGTGTTTTTCTTTTCGTGTAACTCGGTATTGCTGGCGGTTTTCAGATATTGGCTCAAGATCCAACTGCGGGCGCTCAGGGGCGCCCGGTAAGTATGGATGTTCAGCGCGCTCTCGGCGATTGTCTCCACGACCAGCCGTTCAGATTGCTTTGGCTGGAAACCCAATTGGCTGCTGAGGTCGAGCAGCAAAGGCGCGCAGTCGAGCGTCAGCAGCTCAATGAGAAGCGTTAGATGCTGCTCGCCGCCTTCAAGCAGCCATTCCAGGTTGTTTGTAGAATCCAAGGCGGAGATTGTGTCCATCAGCAGGGATTCTACCTGAAATCGATTAATTAGCGATTGTGATTACAAATTGAGCCTGTTTTCGCAATAAATTACCAGGTTTGGACGGTGTCTTGACGAGGGGTATCCCATATGGTAAACTAACGCCCGCGCAAGGTCCCGTGGTGTAGCGGCCAAACATGCGGCCCTGTCAAGGCCGAGATCGCGGGTTCGAATCCCGTCGGGACCGCCAAAATTACAGTAAAACCCCGCCAAATACGACGGGGTTTTTTCTCGTGGATTCTTCGTGAAGAATTAAAGCAGACAGCATCGTCTTCAATTCTGACGATCCTTTATAATTGGTTGTAGACCTTCCTGATACCGGTGGAACGCATGCGCAAACCGATACACATCGAATCGCCAGGGATCCGCAATTTGCCTGAGGGAGAAAAGGTGCTCTCGATCCTGCATGCTGCATTAGACGCGGTCGATCCCTATCAAGCTATGATGCGCGCGATAGGGCTTCAAGGGAATCACCTTGAGATCGCAGATCGAGAGCTTGATCTCACCAACTTTCGAAACGTGTATCTGATTGGGGTGGGCAAGGCAGCTCTACCTATGGGCGTGGCTGCTGAAGAAATCCTGGGCGCACACTTATCCGGTGGGATATTGGTGACCAAAGCTGACCCCGGCTTAAGCGAAAGCAGTTTTGGACTAAAAAAAGCACGTTTGTTAATCGCCGCGCACCCCATACCGGATGCGCGCAGCATCCAGGCTGCGCAAGCAATCTTTGACCTGCTCGACCGTCTGGACGAGAGTGATTTGGTTATTGGTCTGATCTCAGGCGGGGCTTCCGCGTTGATGGCTTCTCCGGTGAACAACGTCAGTTTGGCGGACTTGCAGAGGCTTACCGACCAATTGCTGCGTTCTGGAGCCACGATCAACGAGATCAATGCGATTCGCAAGCATCTGGACGAGATCAAAGGGGGCGGTCTCGTTCGACGCGCCCCTGGGGCAACCATAATCACGCTGGTGCTGTCGGATGTTGTTGGCGACCCGCTCGATGTGATTGCCTCGGGTTCCACCGTACCTGACCGGTCAACTTTTCAGGACTGCTTGCGAATTCTAGGAAAATATAATCTGCTTGCCTCAGCGCCCGCTGCCATTCGCCAGCATTTGGATCGCGGCGCAAACGGGGATATCCCAGAGACGTTGAAACCAGGCGAACTTGATCTAAAAAAATCGCCGACAAAAGTGATCGCAAACAACCAACTCGCCTGCCAGGCAGCCCGGCATCGAGCCCATCAACTTGGTTTTGATCCGCTGTATCTCGGGTCGTTCATTCAGGGCGAAGCCCGGACTGTCGGTCAGCTTTTTGCTGGGATTGCTAGACAAATCCAGAAGACCAACGAACCGGCGCCCCGACCCGCGTGCGTGATTGCCGGCGGGGAGACGACGGTCACCGTCCGCGGCAACGGTAGAGGCGGGCGAAATCAGGAGCTTGCCCTGGGCAGTGTGGACGACCTGGATGGTTTGGATAACATGCTGTTGGTCAGCCTCGCCACGGATGGCGTGGACGGGCTGTCAGACGCAGCCGGCGCCGTCGTGAGTGGGGATACTCGTTCACGGGCGTTGGACAAAGGGCTTGATCCCGGTGCATATCTGCTGAATAATGATTCGAATACCTTTTTTAGCGCGCTTGGAGATCTGATCTACACCGGACCAACGCACACCAACGTCAACGATCTGATATTCCTGTTCGCGTTCTGACCGCGTATCCGGAATGGGCGTTGTGTTGAGGGTGGAATTTCAGGGAGAATCTACGAAGAATCCGTAAAGTGACGGGCGATAGATTATAATCGGCGCAAGAGCAATCGTTTGGTAAATCTTGAAACCAACCATCCTTAACCAGCGAGGTCGCAGCTCGAAGGAGGGTAAATGCGTAAACTTGAATATCTCCTTCTTATTGGGTTTTTCATAATCGTTCTGGCTGCCGCCGGCTGCAACCGACCTATTCCAGGCAGCCGCCGCGCTTCTGCCACTTCGCTTCCGTCCACCCTTGAGCCACTTTCGCTGACGCGCACCAGCCTGTCAGGGCAGATCATGGCGACGCTGACCGCGGCTGGTGGATCGCCGGTGCCTTTATCACAACTTACCCCCACCGCAGTAGCGCAAGAACACACAGTCACACCTCCGACAGTTCCAGCCACCCCGCAACCAACTGAAACGCCTCCCTCTTCGCCTATTGCGACCCAGCCAGCAGCCGCGGCGACTTCGACAAGCGCGCCGCCCCAAAAAACCACGCCTCAATCTCTCCAGGAGATTTCCGCGCCGCCGGATATCTACCATTTGCATAAAGGTGAATTCCCCTGGTGTCTTGCCCGGCGATTTAACGTCAACCCGCGGCAGCTTCTAAGGGTCAACGGTTTTTATATTGGTCAAATCTTCTATCCCGGGCAGCCAGTTTTCTTCCCCGCAAACCCCAAACCATTCCCAGGAGAACGGATGCTGCGTTACCATCCAGCCAGTTACCGAGTAAGCCGAGGCGACACAATTTTTTCGGTTGCCTGTTATTTTGGCGATGTAGACCCAATTTTTCTGGCAGAATTCAATGGGCTCAATCCGCCTTACCGCTTGAAAGCGGGTCAGATACTGTCAATTCCTTGAAAATTGCAGCTAGTGACGGGCGCGCTTCTTAGCCTCTTTTAATCGTTTCAGCGGATCTGTCTGATCCGGGGGGATATGCAGTTCATCTTGATCAGCGGTTGATGCGTTCGGTGTCGGATGCAGGCTATCGGGCTTCCGTGTTTCTCTTGTAGTCTCAGGGGTAAAACGCACGGATTCCGAGCTTTGTTTCCCTTCTCGCCGGGCACGTTGGCGCGCCTCAAAGAGGTTGGAGAGCAGTTGCGGCTGGGCAGGACGGGTTTTCTGTTTCGAGTATTGCAGCAATGCATTTACAGAATTGACCACCGGTAAGAAGTCCTTCTTTCGCAAGGTCAGCCTGCGTATGCCGACATCCAGCGGGAAAAGTAATGCCGCGAAGATCAGCAGCGGCAGCCAAACCTCGCGCGTGCTGGGAATCGACGGCAGGTTTTGGATAAACGCATCGGCGCTATGAGCCAGTTCGTTGCCGCTGGTAATACTTGCCAGCCGGCTGAGGAACGCCCGGTCAATTCCTCTGGATTTATACTCCGGCGAATAAGGCATAACAAAACCCAGCGTTGACTGCCCCAGCGACTGATCGCCGTCATTTACCCCCACGCGCGCCAGGTACACGCCTGGAATAGAGATGTTGACTCTGGCTTCGTATTTGCCGGCGGAGACTTGTTTCAACTGAAGCTCTTTTTGATCCTGGTCTGGATCGACCAACGAAACCGCGCCTGTAAGAAAATTGCGCGCGCTGCCATCTGGATTGTACGCCTGTACGTTTATGACGGCTGTGTTATCCTGGACTGAGGCATCCATCGTCAGTCCTTCAGCTTTTGGAGCCGGGAGCGTCCAACCAACAAGCTGCGATATAAAGCGGGCGGATCCATCCCAGCCCAGCCATTTACTCGCCCACTGACCTTTCAGGTCCGAGGTCCATACTGCTGCCCGCCCAAGTCCGTACTGCCAGGAAGCTAACAGCGGGTCGCCCCGCGGCGTGATTAAATCCAAACGGGCGGTCTTCTTAGCCGAAGTGCCGTTGTAGCCCAGTAGGGGCGGCATGGTACGCGGATCGAGCCCTTGCATGACTGCGCTTGGCGCGGATTGGATCGGCAGGAAAGGCTCTTCAATGACATACTCGCCGACGGATTCAATGGTCTCTTTCAGAAAGATATCCGGCACGCTCTGAATGTTCGTTGCCGGGTAGAACGTGCCGCCGCCCAGCGCAGCCAGCGCAGCCAAGTATTCGGCTGAGCCTTCGCCGGCGGCGACAATGCTCAGTGTGATGCCCTGTTGACGCATTGCTTGCGCCAGCGTATTTAATTCTCCGGTGCGCACCCAGCCATCCGTCATCAGGATGATATGTTTGCGCCGCGCCTGGACTTTCTGCAAAGCCTCGTATGCCGCGGCAATGCCCGCCTGCAGGTTCGTTTGCCCGTCCGCCTGGATTGTCCCAATTGAATTTTCAAGACCGACTTCATCGACCAGCGGGCTAATTTCCACCGCCCAACGCGGCTGGCTGTCGAATGCCAGCACACCCAATAAATCCTGTTCTCCTAACGCCGCCGCCGCCCGCATGACCGCTTCTTTGGCAATATCGACTTTCGCCTGTCCAGTCAACTGGGGGGTGTAGGACTGGTTGAGATCAGGATTATCGCAATGGCAGCGCCCCATGCTCCCCGATTTATCGACCGCCAGGACGAGCGCCAGGTTCGACTGGATCTCTTTATCGCGCACGTCCATATCCACGGGCAGCGTCTTCTCCAATGGCGTGCGCAAGTATCCTCCTGCGCCAAAGGATTCGGGACCCCCGATCATCACCAGTCCCTTGCCTAGATCACGCACATAAACTTGCAGGGTTTCCATTGCCCCTTCGGGCAGCGCCTCGGCTGGGACGCCAACTAGGATGACGCTCTCGTATTCCGCCAATTTTTCGAGTTCAGTGGGAAGGCGCTGCGGCGACACGGCTACGGGCGCCATTTCTGCAGCTTGTAATGCTGCAATTATATTTTGACCATCTCCGGGCTGAGCCTCAACAACCAGGACGGATGGCTGTCCATGGACAATGGTGAACGAGCTTGCCAGGTTGTTTTGTAGCAACTCGTCCGAATCAGCCAGGATTTGCGCCTTGAAGCGCAGAAAACCGCCAGCCTCGGGGCTGTTTTCCAAATAATCGCTGGCAGAAACGGGGATATCAAATTGGTTCGATCCGGCAAGCAGCCGCAACTCAATTGATTTGATCAGCCGTTCATTCAAGAAGAGCCGGAGTTCAGCATTTGTAATGCCCGTGCTTTGAATGTTGCCGGATAAATTGAATTCCTCGCCCCGGCGGATCTCGCTTGGGGAGGTCAGCGATTCGATATACACCTCGGCTTGATTATTTACCGCGCCGAGTGGCAGGTAGCTGACTTCGATCTGATTTGCCGCCGCCAGTTCGGATTGTTGAATCGCCTGACCGAGATTCTCGCGTCCGTCAGATAAAAGCACAATTCTTCGCGAACCCTCGTCGGGGAGGATCGCCTGTGCAAGTTGAAGCGCGCCGGCGATGTTGGTGCGGCTGGCGATCGGGATCGAAGCAATCTCGAGCAGGTGCGCGCTATCAGAGGGCAGCCGGTCGACCATTGCTTCCTCGCCAAAAACCACAATTGCCGCCTTTTGATTGGTGTTCATGTTAACAACCGCATCTTGAATAAATCTTTCCCCCTGCGCGCGCTGTTCGGGTGTCAGGCTGTCGGAAGCATCCAAAACAAAGACGGTCGTGACGAGGTTCGAGTTGAGGCGGATCTGGACCCCCGCCAGCGCTAGGACGAGCGCGGTCAGGATCAAAAGGCGCGCGGCCGAGCTGAGCCAGAAACGATAGGGGTTGGCGCGCAATGGGCTGATCCAGGCTAAACCAAAAAAGAGCGGGAGCGCCAGTAAAAGCCAAAGATATTGAGGATAAACGAATGAAATACTCATTTCAAATGGGCGCCAGTCCTGGAGCGCGCCGGTAACAGCCGCTGGAGAAGCTCGGAGAGCGTTGCGCGATGATAGACCAGCCATTCTATGCTGAGCAAAATGACCGCCAGAAGGGCAATCAACCGCCACCATTCACGATTTGTGGTAATCACGGACATTTCGACGGGCGAGCTTTCTGCGCCGGTTAAATGCACAGTCCTCGTGGGCGCAATTTGTGATTCTTGAGGAGAAAAAAGATTGACCGCAAATTGTTGTATATCCTCGTTGTCAGTAGATATTGAATACAAACCCAGTTGGTCGGTCTCGTTAAAAACCGATTCATGAATGGCAGGATCGATCTCAACCCGTGAACCATCCGGGCGGATGATCCGGATGATAGAATTGGCAGCTACCTCTGAAGGTGCAAACCCTGCCAGGTTTATAGGCGCGCCGGGTTGAATTTCGGCTGGCGCCAGGTTTAGACTGCCGGGAGTAAGCCAGGTCATCAGATTCGAGATCAGGATTGGGAACGCTACTTGTAATGGCAGATCGGAGCGGCTGAGTTCGAATGCGAGCACAGCTATCCGCCGGCCTTCCTTTTCACCAACAAACAATAATGGGTCGCGGGCTTGGGGGGTGGAACTCCGGTCTTCGATGAGAGGCATTGCCCATTCTGGTGGAGTAATTTTTACCGCATCCAGAATGTTGACGCCCGAAAGATCGACATGCTCGACCAGCGGGTTCACCGGCTCGGCTTTAACGGGAATGGGAAGATCGAGCTTGCCGGTGACCGTGAAGAATTCAGTACTTACAGGCGGTGCGATGAACAGGATATTCGCCCCGGCAGGTATTTCTCCCGCCGGGATATTGCCATCGAAAACCAATAATTCAACTTGCGCATCGATCGGATCGCCTGGATTGATCACCAGCAGATCCAGCGAGGGAATCAGGCTGAACGCCGTCTCGAGGAACAGGTTGCCTTGGCTGACCAGAACGGTTTTGATCGTTCCAGTTTGGCGGTTCACTGCAAACGCCCTGTCGTCCAGTGCCAGGAAATCGATACCCGTCTCGGATTCGAGCAGGCGCGCCTCGATCACCTGGGTCGTGCTGATGACCCCGCTCACTAAAGCCGATTGCTCGGATCCCGGCGGGATATCCAAATCGGCTGTGCTGATCAGCGCACCGTCGGCAAAAAAGCCCAGCCGGCGCGCGACCGCTTCGCGGCTGTAATTGGCTACCTGCGCAAATGCGGTCAGGCTCAAGTCCGCCGGGTTTGTCTGAAGCGAAAGCATTTGGACGGCTTGATTCTTATTGCTTGCGCCTATTGGAACGAAACGGAACGTGCCGGGCAGACTGCTGAATTGCGGCATTTCGACATTACCATCCGAGAGCATTACGGTTAACGCATCCTGTTGGCGCCGCGTAATTGCAGCAGCGATCTGCAGCGCGGACGCCATATCGCTTTCGCCAGGTTCGGCTCGAATCTGTGAAATCGCCTGGTTTACTGCCCGCCGGTCGGTGTTCAGTGAAACCAGCGTCCGCGGTCGGATTCCCGCGGCGATCACAGTCACGCGGGCGTTGCTGGAAAGCGATTTCACCAAATCGAACGCGGTCTGTTTTGCTTTCTCTATCCGGCTAGGCTCGACATCGTTTGCAGCCATACTGGCTGATGTATCAATGACTAGAATCAGACTTTGATTCAGGATTTCCGCTGACTGGGAAGCCGGGCGGGCGATTGCCAGAATGAGCGCGCCCAGGAAGAGTAATTGCAGGATGAGCAAAATGTTTCGCTGCAGACGCTGCCAGGGGACGTTCGCTTGCACGTCGCGCACCATTCGGCGCCACAGGTAGGTGCTGGAGACCGGACGCTCGTCGCGGCGGAGCTTCAGCAAATACATTAGAACAATCAGCGGAAGCAGCAGCGCCAGTCCAAAACCGGCGACGTTCAAAAAACTCATACCAGAACACCCTGGGTGGGCAGCGTGGAAAACATCAGCTCTTCAATTGCTATGGTGGTCGTCACCGGGATATATGCCACGTCTCTGGCAGCGCAAAATTGCTGCCACTGGGTCTGCCACGCGGTGAAGATTTTCCGGTATTGCCGCAGCGTTTCGAAATCGGCGGTGACTTCGACTTCCGCTTGGTTCTCGCGATCCACCAGAGAAAAATCCCCAGAAAGAGTTGGTTCGATTTCATCGGGAGACAGTATGTGAAACAGCGCCACCGCGTTTCCCAGGCTGCTGACGCGGTTGACCAGGTTCTGCCAATGATCTCCAAACAAATCGCTAAACACGAACACGATCCCATGGTCTTGTTTTAATGGTTCAACAACGGAATTCTCGATCAATCCCTCCGGCTTAGCCGGCGCAAGGGATTGCAGATAGTTGAAAAGGGTGAGTGCAGAGCGTTTACCGCGCACGGGTTTTAGGCTTGGAGCGCGCTCTCCGGAAGAATACATCGCCTGAACCCTGACGCGGTCGAGATTGACCAGCCCGATATAACCCAAAGAAGCGGCGGTCCGAATTGCATATTCGAACTTGTTTGGCTCGCCCCAGTCCATCGAAGGGCTGTTATCGATCAACAGATTGATGGTAATTTCTTGCTCTTCAACGAACAATTTGACAAACAGCTTCTCTAAGCGCGCGTAAGCGTTCCAATCGATCCTGCGGAAATCATCGCCAAGCGCATAAGGTCGGAAGTCGGCGAACTCCACTGAATGGCCGCGCCGGCTGCTGCGCCGCTCGCCTTGCGTCTGGGTTGCGGCGAGACGGCGAAACACCAGCGCCAGACTTTCAAGCCGGCGCAGATACGATTCGCTGAATAATCGTTCGGTCGTCATGCCTTGACGGATATCTGCTCGCCCAGGTGGGTGATGATTTGGTCGGCGGTGATCCCTTCAGCCTGAGCGTCGAAATTGAGGATCAGACGATGGCGCATAGCCGGCAGCGAGGCGTTGCGGATATCGTCATAGGCGACGTTGAACCGCCCGTCTATCAGCGCGAATATTTTCCCCGCCAGGACCATCGCTTGTAACCCACGCGGGCTTGCGCCGTAGCGCACATAATCTTGAACGATTTGCGGCGTAGAAGGCTGACCGGGGTGAGTTGCAGTAAGCAATTGAGCGGCAAATTCGGTTACGTGCGGCGCAATGGGCACGGCGCGCGCCAGCTTCTGCATCTCGAGGATCGTTTGCCCCTGGGTAATTTGACCGGCTGAGGGCGATCCGGCGGCGGTTGTCCGGTCGGCAATCTCGACCAGTTCAGCTATAGCGGGGAATGGTACGTCGATCTTGAAGAAGAAACGGTCGAGTTGCGCTTCTGGCAGCGGGTAAGTGCCCTCCATCTCCAAGGGATTTTGGGTAGCCAGCACAAAAAATGGTTCTGGCAGGCTGCGGGTAGCTTTTGCCACGGTTACGGAATGTTCCTGCATGGCTTCGAGCATCGCCGATTGGGTTTTCGGGGTGGCGCGGTTGATTTCATCCGCCAGGATCAAGTTAGCAAAAATCGGTCCCGCCTCGAACTGGAACTGTCTGCGCCCGCTCTCATCCTCTACGATCAAATTCGTGCCGACGATGTCGCTGGGCATCAAATCGGGCGTGAATTGGATTCTTGAAAAACTGCAGTCGATCGTCTGGGACAGCGTTCGCACCAGCATCGTTTTGCCGAGGCCCGGCACGCCCTCCAGCAAGGCGTTTCCGCCTGCCAATAGCGTGATCAAGGTTTGGCGGATCAACGCTTGCTGACCGACAATCACGCGGCCAACTTCGGCTTCAATGTCGTTGACGAGCTGGCGAAATTGTTCTGGGGTGGGTGGTTGATCTGTCATCATTGCTCCAGTCTGGTCAAAATTCCTCTCTAATTTCCTGGCTCCAGCGAGGCAAAATAATCCCGCACGAAGTCGCGAAGATCTCCAGGAATAAAATCTTTTTGCATGGCTTGGTTCGCCGCGGACAGGTACTGAAAAAAGACCTGATTGTAAGGCACTAAAGAGGGATTGGCGATTCCGGCTTGCGGCGACTGACCCTCGATTGAGGTCGTTTCACCCTCTTGGAGTTCCTGCCCGGGGATAAACAGCTCGTTTTCGCTCGTCCCGGGGCGCTCCCAGGGTGAATAGACTTGGTTGTCCAGGCTCCCAAGCGGCGCATCGGCAGCGTTCCCTTGGGGGCGCACATTAGTTCGTCCGCCGCGCGCGGGAGGGAGTTGGTTCGCGAACGATCCACCGCCAGCGCCCGGTTGCGCTCCTGAACCTGGAGCAGCCCCAGGGTTTTGCGCGCCAGCCTGACCCGAATTTGGCGAGGTAGACTTCGCAGTCTGTGAAAGCGCCTGCCGGCTGGCTTGAGCTTGCGCCAAAGCAGCCTGGATCGCCTGCTGACTGGAAATCTGTTTTTCGAGCTCCTTCATGCTCGCTTGGGAGGCGATCGCAGCTTGTTGAGCGGCGTCTTTATCGCCCGCTTGAATCGCCTGAGCCAGATCTGAGAGGGACTGACCCAAGGAATTGTTCCCCAACTGGAACGATGAAGCAGCCATTTGCGCCAGATTGCGCGCGAGCTGTTCACGCTCTGCCGGTGACATGTCGTCTAGCTTCTCACTGAGCGCCTGGAGCGCCTCTGAGGCAGAATCTTGTTTACCTGATTCGTCCTGCGAACCGGCAAGCTCGGATAAGCGGTTCGCAAATGATTGCAGCAAAGTTTCGGTTGATCCCAGGCTTGGATCCATATCCCGGCGCAGCGCTTCTTCAAAGCGTGACAAGTCGGCAATTGCCTGTTCCAGGTCGCCCGGGTTATTGCGCAGCGCTTCAGCCAGTTGCTCTAACTTTTTTATCAACTCCTGTTTTTCTTCGTCTGTAAGCTGGGCTGATTCCTCGACGCTTTCTTTGAAAGCCTCAATTTTCTCAGCCTGCGCCTGCGCCTGCTCTTTGATTGCCGCCCGCTCCTGAAGCAAAAGGGTCATCGGGTTGCGGATTTGGGTCAGCAGCAGGCTGATGACGAGCAGTGTTAAGCCAACTACCGCGGGTTTCCAATGCCACGGGATGGGTAAGTCCTGCTCTGGATGGACTGCAGCGGCAGCCCGAAGCGCATCCTCGCGCTGGCGGATGATTAAACCGGATAGCAAATTTGATGAAGTGAGTTTGGGGTCGATATTCGTAAACGCCAGTGCAGTTGACAACCGCTCTTTCAGTCCAAGCGCCTGGTCAACATTTCGGGCGGCGGTCATCAATGACTTAGGCGCAAGCCAACCCAACCCCGCCACAACGATTAGCCAGACTGGGAAAGGGATTACCGTCCAGACCGCCAGATCTGGCACAGGGATCAGCCGTCCAATTATCTGAATCGCAATCGCCAGCGCGGCTGGTATCCAAAGCGTGGTTTGGAGCATGGCAAGCGTATCTTGCAATCTGATCCGGCGGCGGAATTGGCTTAGATAAGTTTCTAATTCCATCATGGCATAACTAATCTTGAATGGCGCTTACCGGACGGGGATTGGGAGATAGTCCCAGCGGTTCCGGCGTCGGCGTTAACAGATCTGGCGCGGTCTGTTCAACAGGGGCGCCTGTGGTTTCAATGACTGGGGTGGGGCTGGCAATAATGATGTTTTCATAGCGATTGGTCGATGCCAGATAGCCGATACCCACCAAACCCAGCAAACCAAACAGCAAAACAAAGGCGAGTAAAACTTCGTACCAACGGATTTGCCACCTGCGGATTGGTCGCACCAGCCGCGTCGACAACCCATAAAGAATCAAGGTGATAAGCAAATAGAGCGGCAGCCCATAATGGTAGGCGGGTCTTGGGATGCTGTACTGATCGATCGGAGCGGCGCCTAGAATCCAATATATCGGGTTTCCAAGCATCCAGAATGCGCTGGAGATGCTGTCTGGGCTGATCGAAGGCTGAAACGTGGAAGCGAGCACCATAATCGGGCTCGGCGTCATGAGCCACCGTTCCGGTTCTTGTTGTTTGAGAATGCCAGAGAGCAGTGCGGCGAAGATGGGCCCAAAGAGCAACAGCCCAATTGTAAGGTACGTCAAAACCGTCGCTCGACCGCTGCGATTCAACAGGGTCGAATAAAAGAGACCGATGACGCCAAACATCACCGTAATAACAACCAGTGCGATCAGCGCCTTGATCATGTCGCGCGCGTTGATCCCGCCAAAAATAAAAATTAGGCTAGCCATGGGTACTGCTGCAAAAAGGATCAGAAAGACGTAACCCATCGAGGCAAAAAGCTTGCCCCATAAGATCCGAGCCGGCGAAAGCGGCGTGGTCATCAACATTTCATAGGTCTGGCGTTCGCGCTCGCCGCTGATCTCGCCCGAGGTGATCGAGGGTGTGATCGCCGCGATCAGGAAAAGCAGCAGGAATGCCAACCCGGTAAAAAGGATTTGCCCAACCTGTGGGCTGATGGGGCTGGTCGAGTATTGCGAGGATGCAAGGGCGACTTGATACAGCGCGTAGAGGATCAGCCCCATGAATAATAGCGACACCGTAAGCGTCAGAAACGCCCTCATCCCGCGCATTCTTGAGCGCAGCTCTTTCACAATGATTGGATTTACATCCAAGGGCTTATCCATACGAAAAATCCAGTTCACGCAGATTCCTCACCCTTTGTCAGCTTTAGGAAAGCCTCTTCAAGATCGCTTAGCGATTCTGCAAAAGCAGAAACTCGGATCCTCTCATGGATCATTCTTTCAAGCAAATCGGCTGCCCCTTCATCTCCGCCAGAAAGCTCGACCTCGAAATGGGCGGGGCGGTTGTTTGATTGGGCTTCGACAAAAGAGAGTACCCGTGGAAAATTCTCGATTAAATCAGCCGCCCGAACCGGATCGTTCAGAACCTGGATTTTCCAGAAGCGGCGCTGGGTGACCTGGCGCAGAATTTCTTCAAGCGATCCATGCACTACGAGCCGGCCGCGCTCCATAATCGCGACCCGGTCACAGAGCTCGGCAAGCTCAGGCAAAATATGCGAGCTGAGCAGGATGGTTTTTCCCATTGAGCGCAGCTCGCGCAGCAGTTCGCGCATTTCAACCCGGGCGCGCGGATCCAGCCCCGAAGCCGGCTCATCGAGCAAAAGCACCTGCGGATCGTGGATCAAAGCATGCGCAAGGCATAAACGCTGGCGCATTCCCCGCGAAAGGGTGTGAACATATGCGTCGCGTTTTTCGGTCAGATCGACGAGTTCCAACAATTCGTCGATGATTTGCTTGCGCTTGTGACCATCCAGGCGAAAACAGCGACCGAAGAAATCGAGATACTCCCACACCAACAACTCGTCATAAACGCCAAAAAAATCCGGCATGTAACCAACCTGCCACTGGATTTCTTGCCGGTATTGTTGTGCAGAGAGTTCGTTGATGCGGATCTCTCCGCTGGTCGGTTCGAGCAGACCTGCTAGCATCCGTATGGTAGTAGTTTTCCCCGCGCCGTTTGGTCCAATCAGCCCAAAAAGCGAGCCAATCGGAATGCGCATGTCGAGATGATCAACCGCGTAGATTTTGCCGAATTTGCGTGTGAGATCCCGGGTGGTAATCGCGAACATCAGGATTTCCTTTGAGACTTTTCTGACATGCTCGTCCCTATCCAAGGCTTAGGGCAGGCTTCCTTCCAAGCCAAAGGCGAGGTAAATGCAGCTATTCAGGTTGCCTCCCTGGATTCGCACCTGGATGCGCCCATCGCTGCCGATAAATGGCGCAGGATCCGGGATCAGGTTTACGCCCTGGCTGGTTCCGGTAAGCTCGATCCAGTCTTGTTTTACCCAATCATAAAGATCGGCTGTTATGGTTTCTGAAAGCCCGCTGTCTGACCAAAGACCCAATTTCAGGCGTTCGTCATCCATTTTGGTCATCTTGTTGGGAATCTCGAACTCGAATATTGCTTCTCCCTGGGAAATGTAGACCGTGGTTGTCCCGTATGGACCGCAAGATCCGCCGCTCAAGGGCGCAGAAACCAGTCTGCCGGGGATTAAACCGACCGGTATGGATACGGGTCCGGACTCAGGTGATTTATAAGTGAGCGGAAATATCACCGCGGAAGTCGTCTGTTCACCGGGTTCCGCCCCGACGATTTTGACCTCAGGCGGCGCCTGATCGATCCAGCCCAGAAACACTGGCGCCTGATATGTGAGCATGCTCGAGTTTTCGAGTCGCCTGGATGAGAGGACGGGTGGGGTTCGGTCAAAAAGGTTCTCTACAATAATTCTTCGCGATTCAGCTTTTCGTCTTTCAGACGGTGAAGAATTGGAATTCAGCGCAGGATCAAAGATCAAATAACTCAGCGACATACCAAAGTTCGGTCCTCCTAAATCGCTTAGCTGGATATTCACCTCGCTTGTTTCATTTGGCGCTAAAGCGCCAAGCGAAGCAAATTTCGTGCCAAAAATGATTACAGCATCCTCGAAAGTATATTGGGTCGAGTTACGGATCGTCCCAACCAACGCATCGCCTTCTAACGCCAGGTCAGCTTGCACCGTTCCAAATTTGGCGATCGATCCTTCGGACATGAAGCTTTGCATCGACCATTGATCGATGCTTAGCCCTTCCACGAACGCTGGGTCTCCCTGTACCAGCTTGATCGAGCGGCTGATACTGGTGGGCGGGCTTTGTGAACTCCAGGGATCGTAATACGGTGAAAGGGGACTGACCAAACCGCCTCCGCGAACTTCAACCTGGTAAGCTGTCTGCGCCGGCGAGAATATCCCGATAAAGCTATCGTACTTAGCATTGCCAGTTGGCGCAACCTGGATCAAAGATATTTTATTTACGAAGATGTCGGTACCGTGCAGCAAATATCCGACCCCAAACGAAGCCGCCGAGAAGATGATCGTTATGACTGGAATCGTAATCCAGGCAAGCTGCAAGCGTTTCATCCTGTGAAGCACAAGATAATTCACCGGTCCTACCAGCAAAATATAAAATACCAGCATCAATGCCAGCCCGCGCGCGGAGGGCAGGTCGAGCATGGGTAAATTCGACAAGGCATATGGCATGTTGCTGGCGAACAATTGGTGCGAGGACACGTCCGTGGGCAAGGAGTCCGGGTAGGCGGATCCGGGTGTAATCAACTTTTCCCAAAAAGCGGTGGCGCCCTGCCAGGCGTCGAAAGGTGAAACTGCAGGATCCAGCACAATGAAGTTAACATACCCATCGCCAATGCCCCATTCATAAATAAGCGCGTCATCTCCAGCCGGAGTCAATATTCGCGCATTCTCGGACTGGATTTTGGCAATCACAAAAGGACCCGGCACGCGGATTGGGTGCTCGTTTCCACTGAACGCCTCCAGCACTGGGAGTTTGTCCCTGAGCTCTGTGGTTTCGAACGTGGCGGGGAATAAGGTCTCTGGCAAACCCGAAATTGTCGTCCCAGCGCCGACGCCCCCGCCAACGACCAGTCGCCCCCCCTGGCGAACCCAGGTTTCCAGCGCCGCCTTTTGTTCAGGTTTTAGCGTGGACGTATCCTGATCATTGATGATCAACAGATCGAACGCCCGCAATCCCTCATATTTTCCAGGAAGCTGATCCAGAGGAACGTCGATCAGCACCTTTGGGCGTTTTGTGCCGGGAATGTCGACCGAGTTGATGAGCGAAATTGCTCCCCGCTGTGGTGAAAAGATGCCGACAAAGTAATCTACGTTGGGATTAGGCTGTACGGATACGCGCTGTGATACGATTAAACTCTCCCCTGAATACAATTCCACATTAATCTGCCGCGAGAAATTGTTTGGCAGAGCGTAAACCGTGATCAATTTGCGCGCTCCTGCGGGGAGTTCGACCCGGGCAGAGTAATTTGTGATGCCGCCAGAGCTTTGAACGGGTATGCGGATCTCGCCGTCTAAATCTGGACCGTTGTTGCTTAAAAGAACCTGAACCGGCAGCCATTCGCCGTACTTGAAGTTACCTTCGAAAGCCGCGTAAGCCGTCATTTCGACACTAGAAGTCTGGTTCGAAGCGGGGGTTTGTGCCTGAGCTTTTGCAGCGACTCCAAGAATCAACAGCGCCAATCCGGCGATGCCAAGCCACACCCCAGATTTAACATTCGTCAAGAAACGAAAAAACATAAAATTTGTTCTCCAGTTATGCCCATTCATTTTTATGATTTTACTGGCTCGTTTCACCTGTAGAAAGCCTCTCGCGCGGTCAATATACTGAGACGTATTGTCTTTCAAGGCGGTTCCCAATGTCAAGTCCGGAGATTATACCCACTTGCGAAAAGAAAACAAATGCGACATTTGTCTGCAAGCGCGGTTTGCTTTCTATCCTCTGGCGCCCAGCGAAAGCGCGCCGGCGACCCGCTGACGCTTGCCGCCGAAAACCCGGATGTATTAATGAACGCTCATAAAAAAAGACCTTTCTTGCACGAAGTATAAAAATCGTTTATGATCGATTTTCGAACAAACATAAAGAATGTTCAAAAGAGGTATGTATTTGCGTAGTGAAATCTCCCAAAAACTTCGGGTTGGTCTGTTCATATTTTGCTTGATTCTTCCGATCGCCCTTGGCGCCTGCCGTCCGAGCGAACCAATTCCTACCCCGACCAATTTTGCTACGCTGCTCCCCCCGGAGGTGAAGACCACCCAACCTCCGGCGGCGAAAATAACCGCGCAGAGCTTTCTGGATTCCTGGAAAGCGGGTCATTTCGAAGAAATGTATGCGCTGTTATCCGAGTCTTCGAAGGTAGAGACCAGCATCGAAAGGTTAAGTTCAACCCTTAATAATATTATGAACGAGGGGGCTGTAAGCAGTATCGACTATGAAATCATTTCCGAATCCCTGAACCCAGCCGCAGCCGAGGTCGCCTATCGGGTGACCTACCACTCGGCAATCCTTGGCGATCTGTCGCGCGAGATGAAGATGCAGCTAAGCCTGGAAAACGGGGATTGGCGCATTCATTGGAACCCGGTTATTGCTATGCCTGAATTGGCTGGAGGGCAGTCGCTCGCCTTCGACCGGGACCAAACCTGGACCGGGCGGGCATCTATATTTGATCGAAATGGCAATCTTTTAGCAGCGCAAACCGAAGCCGTCGCGATTGGCGTCTGGCCGGATTATGTGGACCTGAAGAAATCAGGCGGGTTACTGTCGCTGCTTTCTAGCTTCTCGCGCTATCGGTCGGACACCATTGCCGGCATGATCTCTAACGCATATCCAGGCGAATACCTCCCGATTGGCGAGGCGCCTGCCGATCAGGATCCTCGCCGGTTAGAGCAACTGTCATCTTGGGGTTCAGTCGTCGTATCCAGATACAACCGGAGATTATATTTTGACAATGGCGTAGCGCCTCATCTCGTTGGGTATGTCAGCGCCATCCAGCAGGATGAATTAAACAAGTTGCGTCAAAACGGTTATATCGCCGATGATCGAGTAGGGCGTAAGGGCATTGAATTGTGGGGCGAAGAGGTTTTAATGGGTCAGCCGGGCGGGACAATCTATGTTCTCAGCCCCGAGGGCAAGCCAGTCGCCGAACTGGGGTCTGCGCCGAGCGTTTCCGGTCAGGCGATTTACACCACCATTGACCGCGATTTTCAGCGCGAAGTGCAGAAAGCTCTCTCGTATTTCAACGGCGCTATTGTGGTTCTCGAACGCGATACCGGCAGGGTGCTTGCGCTGGCTTCATCGCCCACGTTTGACCCCAACGCGTTTGAGACAGACAACTATAACTGGAACACCCTGCTTTCTGAAATTGTGAACGATCCACGGACGCCGCAGTACAATCGCGCCACCCAAGGACAATACCCTTTAGGCTCTGTGTTCAAGATCATCACGATGGCTGCCGGGTTGGAGAGTGGGCGTTTTACTAAAGATTCAACCTATGATTGCCAATACACCTTCGATGAGCTGCCCGGCGTCACTTTGTACGATTGGACCTGGGAGTATTTCCTGGAGGACGGCGAAACGAAACCAAGTGGCACGCTTACGCTGCCCGAAGGTTTGATAAAATCGTGCAATCCCTGGTTCTATCACATCGGATCAGACCTGTACAATGCGGGCTTGACTACCCAGATCTCGGAAATGGCGCGCGGGTTTGGCTTGGGCAGTCTGACGGGCGTTGAGGGTGTAGAAGAGGAGCCGGGCAATGTGCCCGATCCTGGCAGCCCATTAGATGCAACCAACCTGGCAATTGGGCAGGGCGATCTGCTCGTGACCCCCCTGCAAGTTGCCCGCTTCATTGCGGCAGTTGGCAACGGCGGCGCGCTTTTTAAGCCCCAGGTGATCGAGAAAATAGTCACCCGAGATGGCGACGTGATCCGGAGCTTCCAAGCTGAAAAACAAGCCGAACTTCCGTTGCTGCCAGTAAATTTGGAATTAATCCGCGAGGCGATGTTCGGCGTTCCCAATAGCAAGTCGCCGCAAGGCACCGCCTACCGAGAATTGAATGACCTGAAAGTGACGATCTCGGGGAAGACCGGCACGGCAACGTCTCCGACGGGAAAACCTCATGCCTGGTTCGCAGGTTATTCAAGCGAAAATCGTGAAGATAAGCCGGATATCGCGGTTGTCGTGATCGCCGAAAATGCGGGCGAAGGCTCAAAAATAGCCGCCCCAATCTTTCGGCGGGTTATGGAACTTTATTTCTTTAGTCGTCCGCTGAAGTTGTACAAATGGGAGTCGACTTTTGACGTTACCCGCTCGCCTACACCGCTGGTAACTGAAGAGAGATCGACCGCCCAACCAAATCTCAACCCATGAAATAGTAAGACCCGCTTTAAAACAGCTTCCCATCGAGGGGCAATCGAGAGACGCACGGTAACGCCGTGTTCCTCTCGATTTTCACAAGTTTCCTTACTTCAAGAAAAACCCGCGAATGTTATACTATTCCCAGGAATTATCATAAGAAAATGCAGATCGAAGAATTGCTCCAGAATTTACCCGAATCGTACAGCCCGGCAGATAAAGAGCTGGTCTTGCGCGCCTTTCGGGTTGCAGAAAAGGCGCATGAAGGTCAAAAACGAGCTTCGGGTGAACCGTATATTTACCATTGCGTGGCAGTGGCTTCGATTCTGTCCGAAATGAAGGTGCCGCCAATTGTGGTCGCCTCCGCGCTTCTCCATGATACGGTCGAAGACACCGAGGTCACGCTCGAAGATCTCCGGCGCGATTTCGGCGACGAAGTAGCCCGCCTGGTGGATGGCGTGACAAAACTCACCCATCTGCCGCGGGTTTCCCGCGGCGATCAGCAAGAGAAGGAAGCACTTGAGGAACGGGAAAAATCCGAAATTGCTGAAAGGCGCGGCGAGGCGGGTCCCCACGAACAGGCTGAACAGATGTTTCGCAGCCGGAAATACGACCTGGTTTCAGAGACGCTGCGCAAAACATTCCTCGCGATGGGGGAAGATGTCCGGGTGGTCTTGATCAAGCTGGCGGACCGGCTGCACAACATGCGCACCTTGAGCCATATGCCCGAGCACAAACGCCGCCGGATCGCCCAGGAGACCCTGGACATTTTCGCGCCTCTGGCTAATCGCCTGGGCATCTGGCAGATCAAATGGGAACTCGAAGATTTGAGCTTTCGCTACGTCAATCCAGAAAAATACCGTGAAATTGCTGAAAACCTTGCTGGGCGCCGTTCCGAGCGCGAACAAGAGATGCAGAAGATAAAAAATAATTTGCTATCAGTCTTGAGCGCCGTCGGCGTGCAGGCAGATATCTCGGCTCGCCCTAAACACATCTATTCGATCTATCGAAAAATGATGCGAAAGGGCATTCCGTTTGATCTTGTACATGATATCCGGGGTGTGCGGATTATCGTGCCAGATACGACAACTTGCTACATCGCGTTGGGGACAATCCATTCAAAATGGCGGCCCATCCCAGGCGAATTTGACGATTATGTCGCCGCGCCCAAGGACAATTTCTACCGTTCGCTCCATACCGCGGTCAATTATGATGACGGCAACACCCTGGAAATCCAGATTCGCACGCAAGAAATGCATCAGAACGCCGAATATGGCATTGCGGCGCACTGGCGCTATAAAGAAGGATCAGCGCGGGATGATGATTATGAACGCCGGATTTTGTGGCTGCGCTCTTTGATGGAATGGCGTCAGGACGTCGAAGACGCTGGCGAGTTTATCGACAGTATGAAAAGCGAGGTCTTCGAAGATCGGGTTTATGTATTCACCCCCAAAGGCGACATTATCGATCTCGCAGCCGGTTCTACGCCGATCGATTTTGCGTACCAGGTGCATACGGATGTGGGTCACCGCTGCCGCGGCGCGAAAATCAACGGCAAACTGGTTTCTTTGGATTACAAATTAAAAACTGGAGATAAAGTTGAGATCCTGATTGCAAAACGCGGCGGTCCCAGTCTGGATTGGCTGAACCCCAACCTGGGATTGGTAAAAACACAGCGCGCGCGTGGAAAAATCCGTCAATGGTTTAAAAAGCAGGCGCGCGAGAAAAACGCCAGCATGGGCAAGATCATGCTTGACAAAGAGCTGCGCCGGCTCGGGCTGACCGATACTAATCTCGACCGGCTGGCGCGCGAATTCGATCTCAAATCGATCGAAGATTTATACGTTGCGATTGGCACGGGCGATCTTCCCGCTCAACGCCTGGTTAAACATCTCACGCTGGGGGGGAAGGAAGAGACCATTGAAGAATGGCTTCCAGTTTCTAAACCGAGCGCCGCGCCAACTGATAAAGCGGTTTCAGTTTTAGGTCTCAAGGGGTTGTTGACCAATTTTGCGCGTTGCTGCAATCCTGCGCCGGGCGATGAAATCGTCGGGTATATTACTCGCGGCAGGGGCGCGACGATTCACCGCAAGGACTGCCCCAACATCCTGAGAATCGGCGACCGAGAGCGGCTGGTGCGTGTGAGCTGGGGGGAACCGACCGCGACCTTTCCGGTTCCGGTGCGGATCAAGGCGTTTGATCGTGATGGTCTGATGAGAGATGTGTCCACGCTCATCGCTGACGCCGGCGTAAACATGCCCAGCGTAAAAGTTGAGACCACTCGCAATATGGCAGTCTTCGACCTGATCCTTGAAGTGCGCGATATTATCCAGCTAAGCCAGTTGCTTGACCGGCTGGAAAACCTGCCCAATGTAATGGAAGCTCACCGAGTGCGCCCCGGCTGATAGGCAGCATAATTTCACCCCAGATGAATCAAAAGACCGAATTGTTAGTTGTGAGTGAGGCTCGCCAGAGAATCCTGGACAAAATCCCCGTTTTGGACGTCCAGGAGATTTCGCTCGATCAGGCGATTGGTCGTTATCTGGCTGAGCCGGTCCAGGCTCAATTTGCCTTTCCGCTTTTCGACAATTCAGCGATGGATGGTTTTGCAATTAAAGCCGAAAATACGCTGGAGGCATCGCGCACAACGCCAGTGTCGCTTAACGTCGTAGCAGACATCCCAGCCGGTAGTCTGGTCAACGTAGAAATTCAGAACGGTGAAGCCGTCCGGATCATGACCGGTGCAGCGATCCCCACTGGCGCGAATGCGGTCGTCCCGGTTGAGCTGACCAATTTCAACTTCCGGCAAACGGTTTTATCAGCCCCCTCTCAATTCTTGGTTTATCAACCGATTCAAACCGGAGCAAATATTCGTAGACGCGGGGAAGACATCCCGGCTGGGGCGGTTGTTTTGGCTAAAGGTCAGCGGATTCGCCCGCAAGACGCTGGTTTGATGAGCATGCTTGGGCTCTCAAAGATTAATATCAGCCGCAGCCCCAAAATTGCCATCTTATCGAGCGGAGATGAACTGCTCCCCGCGGGCGCGCCGCTAATCCCAGGAAAAATCTATGACGCAAACATGTCTATGTTGGTTGGGCTGGTCGAAAGAACCGGGGCTGAAGCAGTTAATTTAGGAATTGTCCCGGATAACCCCGAAACCGTCAGGCAAGCGCTGCAAAAAGCGATTGATTTGAACGTGGACTTGATCCTTTCCTCGGCTGGCGTCAGCGTTGGCGCGCTGGATTTCATCCGCAACGTGCTCGAACAAGACGGACAGTTGGATTTTTGGCGCGTCAATATGCGTCCGGGCAAGCCCCTCGCATTTGGACACTATATGAGCTGTCCATTCATTGGTCTACCTGGAAATCCGGTATCTGCTTTTGTCGGGTTTGAAGTGTTTGTGCGCCCGGCGATAATCCAGATGCAAGGCAGCCTTGATTTCCTGCGCCCCTCGATCCGGGTACAACTCGAAGAGGAAGTCCGCTCGGATGGACGGGAAACCTTTTTACGGGCTATCGTCACCAAAAAGAACGGGGAGCTCGTTGCTCGATTAACCGGTCATCAAGGTTCAGG
This sequence comes from Anaerolineae bacterium UTCFX2, assembly GCA_002050125.1. Classification (GTDB taxonomy): domain Bacteria; phylum Chloroflexota; class Anaerolineae; order Anaerolineales; family UBA4823; genus UTCFX2. Next base: position 92,163 of record MWTA01000088.1, read on the forward strand.
AAATCTCTTATCATTAGTTCAGGCAAATGCTTTGCTTTTAATCCCAAGTGGGGTAAAATCATTGCCGTCCGGCGGACAGGTAGAAGCCTGGCTGCTTGACAGTTTTGAATAATACTTAATTCTACGCCTTATAGGAGGTAACAAGATGCCGCGTATTCGATGCCATTACATCGACTGTGTTTTTCTGGATGACGGGTATTGTGGCGCTGCAGCAGTTGAAATTGATCCGGATGCAGGATGCATGACATATTCCCGCATGAACGATCTGGATTCAGAGAAAGATTGGGGAGAAGAGACAGAAGATCTGGACGAATGGGAAGACCTAGAGGGTGAAGACGAAGACGATGAAATCTGGTTAGACGAAAGCGAAGAGTATTGAAGTGTTCGTCAGCCAATCAAGCCCGCCCTGGTATATTTTCGCAGCGCTGCTCTTGGTCTTCAATCTAGGCGCGAAAAAACCGCCAACGCTCGGCTTGTCCGATGAAGTATTCTTAGTTCCACAAATCGGAACTCCCACAAGTATTTCGAATTTTCTTGCCCCGGCGGCGGGATGCAATTGGTCTGGAATAGGCGGTCAGCTATTTGATTCAACGAGCAATCCCATGCCTGGCAAAATTATAAAGTTAGATGGGACGCTGCAAGGAACGCCAATTAACTTGCTTGGGGTCAGCGGCGGTGAGATAAAACTCGGACCAGCCGGATTTGCATTCAAAATCGCCGACCAGCCCGTTGCATCAAACGCAACATTATTTATGCAGGTACTGGATATCACCGGAGCCGCGCTCACGCCAAGGATGGCAGTCCAAACATACGCTGACTGTCAGCGGAATTTTATTCTGCTGAATGTCAAAGCCACCCTGCGTCAGAACCCAACTTTTTTCCCCATGATTAGAAAATAGGCTGACCGCAATTGTGTTGTTGATAGGGTTGGATTTGCGAGATGTGGGATCACTTTGATTTGCTGGCGCCAATTTACGAGCTGGTGATCCGGCCGCGAAAACCAGAGAAGCTGTTATCGCTTATGAAAATGGATCCGGCTTCTCAAATCCTGGATGTAGGCGGCGGGACGGGAAGAATTTCGCAATTCTTTGCGGCAGCAGGCTATCGCGTCGTGGTTGCAGATATTTCGCAGCGGATGCTTACGAAAGCGCTCGAGAAGGATGGTTTAGCCGCTGTTTGCGCTCCAAGCGAACAAATGCCCTTCCAGGATGAGACATTCTGTTGCACCATTATGGTAGACGCTTTTCACCACGTCGCGGATCAAAAGCAGACTGCGCTTGAATTATGGAGATTGCTAAAACCTGGCGGGAGGTTGATTATCGAAGAGCCGGATCCGCGCCTCGTCGCCGTTAAGCTGGTTGCATTGGCTGAAAAACTCGCGTTAATGAGAAGCCATTTTTCCTCGCCCGAAAAAATTGGCGGCTATTTTCACTTTCCATCGGCGAGGGTGACCGTTCAAGCAGAAGAGCCCAACGCCTTTATCATCGTCGACAAAGCCTGATCGGGTCTCGATCCTCGGATCACGGATGGGGAAGAATCGTATTAGAGCGAATCCTTGACAAGGATTTCTTCGTCGGAAATATCATCCCCAAACGCGGAATCGTCCATTGCCAGCGCTGCTTTTGCGGGCTGGGTCGTAAAAAGAAGGATCGCTGTTATCACAATTGCGCTTGATATACACCAAACGCAAGCAGCCCCAATCACAAAAGGCTCAAGAAAAGTTAGATAGATCGAAAACAGCACGCCAAACCAAGCCATTGCCCAAATGGCAATTGTAAAAAACTTTTGGCGCGTTTTTGGTCCATAAGTTTTTAACATCCAGGCGATAAGGATCGCCAGGTAGCCAATCATCCCTAAAACGCCTACTGGAAGAAATCCAAAGAGCGTCGCATAGGGGCTTTCTTGAACGCTGTTGCAATCGCCAATTGGTCCACATACGGCAGTCGTTGTGGTTAGCTCAATATACGACATGTAGAATGCAATTCCAAAACCAAGAATTGCTGCAACCGGCAGCAACCACTCCGGAAAAGAGATAAATTTGTGTTCTGCGCCTCGGAGATAGCTGAAAAGAACGAGCGCAGCGCAAACGATCATTCCAACCAAAACAACCACGGCAATACTGTTTGCGACTGGGTCTCGTAAGTAGTTTTGCACGAAAGCCGGACCGGTGGGCGGGGGCGGCTCTTGTGCAGTTGTAACCTGGTTTACCGCTTGCTCCTGAACGTCTAATACCTCAGCCAGCCCTGGGATATCGGGCCATGCAAATCCGCCTTTCGCTAAGCCGTTTTCGATGATCTGGGGAAAGAGTATTTCAATTTCATCCGTGCCAACCAGAACTTCGTTGGCGACGATCAATGTAGGGACGCCCATGCGGGTTTCTGGAATATTGAACTTTATAATTGCAGCCTGATACAACTCGAGACCAACCGGGTGAGACACGTCTATCCCAACAATGTCAAGCTGATTAGGGTATTTCTTCACCAAGGGCGGCAGGACATTTTCCATGACGTCGTGGCAATGCGGACAGGATGGGGAATAGAAGAGAACCGCCTGAACGATCGGCTGCGCCAGGCTCACCTGCGGTTGAACGAAAACTTGCGGCTGAATGAAAACTGGAAAAAACAGGAAGAATACCGGTGTGAATCTCGCAAATCTGCTTAAGAAATTGTGGAATGAAGTCATTGGGATTTAGGCCTCACTGGGGGTGTAAACCAGGCGTAATTCTCTGCTGGGAAGGATGAAACTCGTTTACAAAGAACCACCCCCATAATCGGAGGCGGTCCAGTAATTATAGGATATCAAATTATTCAAGATTTCTCTTGGTCTTCAGTTTCCGGTTTGTCCTGGGCATCTTTTCCTTTGTCGGGGCCTTGGATGCCATCTTTGAATGCCCGAATACCGCTGCCCATTTCGCCGGCAATCTTGCTGATTCGACCGACGCCGAAAAGGATCAATACGATCACTAGAATAATGATCAACTCAGTTGGACCAAGGTTCATTTTATTCTCCGATACAGGTTTTTCTGAATTTTTATTCCAGACAGACAAACTATTCTGTATGTATGCTGCCCTTTCAATTTCAAAATTAAATTATACTACTCTTTCTTGGTACAATTACATGAGAGATGTCTGAATTAATCGTAGTCGGTGGAGGCCTTGCAGGATGTGAGGCAGCCTGGCAGGCGGCTGAAAGGGGGGTGCGCGTCCAGCTTTATGAGATGCGGCCTGGCGTGCAGACGGGCGCCCATCAAACCGCGGGGTTGGCGGAACTGGTTTGTTCGAATTCGCTGGGATCCAAGCTGCCCGATCGCGCTACCGGTCTGCTGCAAACGGAAACATTGCGCTTAGGGTCGTTGCTGCTAAAAATAGCCCAGGAGTGCGCCGTTCCAGCCGGTGGAGCCCTGGCGGTTGATCGCCAGCTTTTTTCAAAAACCGTGACCGAGACAATTACTTCTCATCCGAATATCACGCTGGTTCGCAAAGAACTGCATCAAATACCGGATGGGGTTTCTGTGATCGCCTCTGGGCCATTGACCTCTGCCGCGCTCGCAGCGTCAATTGGGGAATGGACCGGAGAACAGCAGCTCTTTTTTTTCGACGCAATCGCGCCAATCGTCAGCTATGAATCGATTGACATGACAATTGCTTACCGCGGCTCGCGTTACGATCGCGGCGATTTAGACGCAGGCGATTACATCAACTGCCCCATGACCGAGCAGGAATACGCTGAATTTATTCAGGCACTGGCAAACGCTGAACAGATTGAATTGCACGACTTTGAGAAAATGATCGAAACGGGCGTGCGGGCTGGAGTCGAGCGTTACTTTGAAGGCTGCCTCCCGATTGAGATCTTGCTCAGCCGTGGGCAGGATTCCCTGGCTTTTGGACCGCTGCGTCCAGTCGGATTAATCGATCCGAGAAATGGGAGAAGACCCTATGCGGTGGTGCAGTTGCGCCAGGACAATCTCGCTGGTACGCTTTACAACATGGTTGGGTTTCAAACTAATCTTAAGTTTGCGGAGCAAAGGCGGGTTTTTCGCCTGATCCCCGGTCTCCAGCAGGCTGAATTTAGCCGTTACGGTCAAATGCACCGCAATACATTCATTTTCTCGCCAACCATATTGCGCCCTAATTTGCAGACGGAAAACCGGCTTGGACTGTTCTTTGCCGGTCAAATCACCGGCGTCGAGGGCTATGTCGGAAATATCGCAACTGGATTACTCGCCGGTTTGAACGCAGCGCGTTTCCTCCACGGAGAAGAACTGATTGTTTTGCCGCCCACAACCATGTTAGGGGCGTTGTGCCATTACATTACTCATGCCAGCGCGCAAGACTTCCAGCCCATGAAGGCAAATTTCGGAATATTGCCGCCTTTGCCCGAACCAATTCCACGTGGAAAACGCGAGCGTGCCGCGGCATATTCACGACGCGCGTTGAACGATATCGAAGACTTAGCGTCCCGGATCTTTTTTATAATTGAAAATCAACATAAAAACTAAGTATAGCCATCAACATACCTGAAAACCAAACACAATGACCAGCAAAGACTCGCTCGACAAAATTCACCACCTCTGGATCAGCCAAATTGCCCAAACCCTCGCGCAGAGCGAGGACCTTCGTCCGGATTTCGAAGAGCTGCTCGAACAATTCTTCGCGCGACTATTGCAATCGGTGAACTCCCATGATCCAACATTGATGGAGGGTTTGTTGCGCGACTGGGTATTAGCTCGAACCCAAACGGATTTGGAAGCTCGCAAAACAAGCCTACCGGCAATCCTGAACCAGATACACCAGTTAACCTTCGCAATTGCGCGTGATAACCTGCCAGAACCCGATGCGTTCACTCTCATCGATGACCTCCTGCCGATATTCCTGCATTGTTTTGAATTTGCAGCGCAACTGGAAATCGAAAAGAACATCGAACACATTTCGCAGCAGCTTGAGTTTGCCAACAAGAATTTGCAGCGCCTCGATAAAAGCAAATCGGATTTTATTGCTATCGCCGCCCACGAATTGAAAACCCCTCTGACATTGATCGAGGGATATTCCTCCATGGTGCGCGAGGTGATTCTGCAAGGACGCGAACAGGTTCAGCCAGAAGTTTTGTTGAACGGGATAGAAAATGGCGCCAACCGGTTGCGTCAAATCATTGACGATATGATTGATGTTTCCATGATCGACAATAATTTGTTATCGCTCAACCTTCAGCCGATGTGGTTTAACCGCCTCTTTTTGGTCCTCAAAGACGAATTCGAGGGGGTGATTAATGAGCGCGGAATGCAATTAGATATCCGCGATTTCTCGGGCTGTGAGGAGATGATCTTTGCCGATAATGAGCGGCTCTACCAGGCGTTTCGAAATTTATTCACCAATGCCATTAAATTCACACCCGATGGCGGGAAAATTACGGTGGATGGCAGAAAACTCTCGGGATTTATCGAAATCACCATCAGCGATACCGGAATTGGGATCGATCCGAAAGATCATTCTGTGATTTTCGAAAAATTCGGGCGGGTAGGAAACACCTCGCTCCATTCCAGCGGCAAGACGAAATTCAAAGGCGGCGGTCCCGGCTTAGGTTTATCGATCACGCGCGGCATAATCGAAGCGCATGGGGGTTCCGTATGGATTGAGTCGCCCGGATATAACGAAACCGAATACCCTGGCTCGACTTTTCATGTGCTTCTCCCCATTCGAACAACCCCGCACGATCCAAAGCTGGCAAAACTGTTTGTGCCATCCGAAGACCAGGATACGGATCCACTAGCAGGGAACATTGAGCCATTATGACCAGGATAAAGCCAGAACCCACCTCACCGCCCAAAGAACGCGCTTTCCTCGTTGGCGTGGAATTCATAGGCAAACACGAACTTCTGTCCTTAGATGCTTCGCTGCAAGAATTAGCGCTTCTGGCGGAGACTGCCGGCCTTGAGGTCGTCGGCGAGGCAACCCAAAAACTAAACCATCCCAACTCTCAGACGTTCATTGGGTCAGGGAAGGTCGAAGAGGTCCGCGCGCTGGCGCAGGAACTGCAGGCTGAAGTTGTGCTTTTCGACGAAGAGCTTTCCCCGCGGCATCTGCGCGAACTGGAACGCATCCTTGGCGATGACGTTCGAGTGATCGACCGCACCGCATTGATCTTGGATATTTTTGCGCAGCACGCTCACACCCGCGAGGGCGCGCTGCAAGTCGAGCTGGCGCAGTATGAATACCGTCTCCCGCGGCTTACTCGTGCCTGGACACATTTAGCGCGCCAGGCTGGGGGAGGCGGCGGGCGCACTGGCAGTGTGGGCGGCGTTGGACTGCGCGGACCTGGCGAGACCCAACTCGAAGTTGACCGAAGAGACATTCGCCGGCGCATTGATCACTTGAAAGTAGAACTGGAGAAAGTGCGCACACACCGGCGGCAGTATCGCACCCGGCGCAATCGTTCCCGGCTGCCATTAGTGACCCTGGTAGGCTATACCAACGCCGGAAAATCCACGTTGCTCAATCGGCTGGCGGGCGCCGATGTCTTTGTCGCCGACAAACTATTCGCCACGCTTGACCCGACTACGCGCCGGGTGGAGCTGCCTGGCGGTCATCTCGTGCTGATTACCGACACAGTAGGCTTTATCCAGAAACTTCCAACCGAACTGGTCGCCGCCTTCCGGGCGACATTGGAGGAGATTTCCGAAGCGGATTTGCTGCTCCATGTGGTCGATCTGACACATCCGAGCGCCCTGGCGCAAGCCGAGGCGGTTTACGAAACCCTGGACGAGATAGACGCCAGCCATATACCGGTCTTGACTGTGTTGAATAAAATCGACCAACTCGAACACCCCGACCAGGTCGAGGGCGCCTTGGCGCAATTTCCGAACGCCGTTCCAATTTCCGCCTTAACGGGAAGTGGTATATCGGAACTGTTAAGTGCGGTATCCAAACGGCTGTTTTCAACATACGAGCATCTTGAGGTCAAACTTCCCTATCAGCAAGGCGCATTGATCTCAATGTTCCATGAATTGGGTCAGGTTGAAAAAGTAGAACACGTGCGCGGCGGAGTTAAAATTCAGGGCAATATCCCTGTTCGGCTCAAGTCCCGCTTCAGACCCTTCGTCTTGAATCCTTCAACCGAAGACGAGCGAGGAGGACCAATACTACAATAAAATTTTCCCAGGAACAGCAACCAGAAACTTGAGGGATGAAACATGCGAAAATTTAACCAATCGCTTGACAGATTATCCAATTTTTTCGCGGCAAGAAAAGGCTTGCCAGTCATCATCGGCATTGTCTTGATCCTGGTCAATGGCGTCCTGCAATTTTTCCCCGGACTGGGTTGGGTTGTTAGCGCGAATTTATTCTTGCACTTAGGCATAATCCTGGCTTTGGTTGGCGTTTTATTGGCTTGGGCTTTATAGTTGAGGTGCAGGGTTGGACAGCAAAATCCCTCTGACTTCTGAACAACTCGAAAAACAACTCCGCGAAAGCCAGGCTTTATTTAGAATCAGCCAGATGTTGGCTGGAACGATTGATTTGCCAACCACCCTGGGGCAGATTGCCCAGGCGGCGGCATCCCTGATCCTTAACGCCAATCGAACCACGCTGCACCTGCTCGATCCCACGGGCACGCGGTTGGAACCGATGGCGGTTTCCGGCTCTGGCGCTTCAGATTCTGGCAGCAGTTTGCACCTCAAACCCGGAAGGGGGATCGCTGGGTTGGTCTTGTCCTCTGGCAGACCGATATTGGTTTCAGACGTTTTACAGGACTCCAGATTTGTTCCGGTAAGAGATGGGGCATCGCTTGTTCGTTCGCTTTTAGTAGCGCCCATTCAAATCGAGAAAAAGAACCTAGGCACCATAAGCGTGCACAGCCCAAACCCGGGCGTTTTTACCGCAGACGACGAAAGGTTGTTGACCGTATTGGGCATCCAGGCGGCGCTGGCAATTGAAAAAGCCCGCCTTTATGCTGATCTGCAAGCCTCCCTCGAACATGAAAAATCCATCCGCGCTCAGTTGGTGCAAGCCGAGAAACTGGCTGCGCTGGGTCGCATCGTCGCTTCGGTAGCCCACGAGCTGAACAATCCGCTTCAGGCGATCCAAAATGCGCTCTACCTCGTACAAATGGATGAAGCGCTCTCGCAACAAACCAAGAAGGATTTGGAAACCGTCTTAGCTGAAACGGAACGAATGGCGAGTTTGATTTCCCGTCTGCGCGAAATATATCGACCGATCAACGCGGAAGAGATCCAATCCGAATCGCTCAACAAGCTGGTGCTCGAGGTCCAGGCGCTATTAAATACCCATTTGCGGCGCAACAAAATTCAATTTGAATTCTTCCCGGACCTCGCATTACCGCTGGTGCCCATGATACGCGACCAGTGCCGGCAGGTAATTCTAAATGTGTGTTTGAATGCAGTCGAAGCGATGCCCAATGGGGGTCTGTTGACGGTCATCACCAGTCACAGGGCTAAGGAAAAAGAAGCTCAGCTTGAAATTATCGATGAAGGCACAGCTATTAATCCAAACATCCTCCCATACATCTTCGATCCCTTTGTCACCACAAAAGAAAGCGGCACGGGGCTGGGTCTGGCAATCTCTTATGATATTGTGCAGCGACACCATGGCAGGATTGAAGTTGAAAGCCGCCCCAAACTTGGAACAACCTTCCGAATTATTATGCCGACCGAGATGTCGCGCCATTCGATATCGCGCAGCGAAACCAAAGAACCGATCTGATAGCGAAGGATGAAAATGCCAGGAAATGTGCTGATTATCGATGATGAGGAAGTTCTTCGCACATCGTTAGTGCGCATCTTGAGGAACGCGGGTTATTCAACCTATGAAGTCTCGAATGGTCAACAGGCTATTACTTTCGAGAATTATGACAACCTCGACCTGGTTCTTTTGGACATTCACTTGCCGGATATCGATGGGGTGGAGGTATTGCGCCAGCTTAAGCATAAATACCCGCGGCTTTCGGTCATCATGTTGACCGGGTATGGTTCTTTGGCTTCAGCCATCGAATCCATGCGGTTGGGGGCGACGGATTATTTACAGAAACCGCTCAACCCGGAGATTTTGGTTGCCAGGGTTCGGGTAATTATTGAAGAGCAACGCGTTGAAAGAAGAAAAGATAGCCTGCGCGAACAAATCGCTCATCTGCAAAGGGAGCTGACTGAACTGGAGGCGAACCCAATCAGCAGCCAGCCGCAGGTATCCCATATCCATGATTCCACAGACCGCTTCCTCAAAAAAGGTCGGTTGATCCTCGACTTGAAAGCTCAAAAAGCTACTTATGGCGAAGAAGTGTTAAATTTGCCGCCAGCAACTTTTCAATACTTGTATGTGCTTGCCCGCTATTCTCCCGAGGTTGTCGATTATCGAACATTGGTGCAAGAATCCCAGTCTTATCAGGTTAGTCTGGCTGAAGCCCGCGAGCTCGCAAAATGGCACATCCACATGATCCGCAATGCCTCAAAAAGTGAGGGTGGCTTGGCTGAAAATCTGTTCACCGCGCGCGGGATAGGGTATCGCTTGTTGCTGGATTAAGTCCCGAGCCGCAAACACTCCCCAACAAAGACAATTGAATACCAACCCCATCTTGATGAGATTGAGAGGATAATCTATTCAGGATAGATGGGCTGCTCGAGTTCAATTTGAGTGAATGTATGAACGATCCGAATACCGAATCTCCTATCCGAATCGTCATCGTCGATGATCACCCCAACACGGCTACAATGCTGGCTCGGGTGCTCACGAAATTTGAGACGCCGGTCGAAGTATTCACCGCATTGAACGCCAAGGAAGCGATCCATCAAATCGATGAGCGGGGGATTGATATCCTGATCACTGATTTTATGATGCCAGAAATAAATGGCTTGGAATTAATCGAAAAGCTTGATGGAGCGAAACGACCCGCTCACATCATTCTAATTACCGCTTACGACACGCCAGGATTAGCGGTCGCAGCGCGCCAGTTAAACGTCAAAGACTACCTGGTAAAACCCGTCCAACCGGAAAGAATTCGAGAAATTGTGCGCTGTGTGATTGAAGAACTGCGCCCACCAGCAACGAATCTGACCGAACCGGACTGCAAACATGTTTTTAAAATCTTGGTTGCAGACGATAATCCCGACAATCTTAAATTGCTGCGCACCCGCCTGGTCAGTGAAGGATACGAGTTCTTCCCTGCCTGGGATGGTGAAGAGACTCTCAACATTGCCCGCGCCGAGTTGCCGGATCTTGTCCTGTTAGACGTCAGCATGCCCAAGAAAGATGGCTTTCAGGTCTTGCGGGAGTTTCGGGAGGACCTAAATCTCAAACACATTCCTGTGATTATCGTCACGGCGGCGCGAATTGGCTCGAAAGATATCCGAGACGGGCTGTTGCTCGGCGCAGATGATTATGTCATCAAGCCGTTCGATTGGCGCGAACTGGCGGCGCGAATCCACTCAAAATTGCGCGTCAAACAAGCCGAAGACGCGCTGCGCTGCAAGAACATGGAGTTGGCAATTTTTCCAAAGCTGAGCCAGGATCTCCGTGGACAAAACTCGATTGAATCGATCGCATCTGCGCTCGCCAATCACCTGGCAGATGGTTTGGGAGTACAAAACGTCTGGCTCGAAATCAACCTGTCAGATGGATCGCAAATCTGGTGTTCAAACCCGAGTGCGCTGTCGCCGGAAGCCCTGGCGGCTGATCCGCATATTGGGATGATGATTCATGATGCGCAGGAAACGGCTTATTCTTCGGGGTCCAGCGTGCTGCTCCAAGACTCGCGCTCAATTCCCGAATTGGACGCTGATCTTGGCGGAGAATCATTCTCCGCAGCATTTGTGCCAGTTATCGGTTTGAATAAAACCTGGGGCGTTTTGTCTGTCATCGAGCGGAGGTCAAATTTCTTTAAAAAAGAACATCTGGAGATTGTTGAAGCCCTTGGGTTTATGGCTGCGTTGGCAATTGAGAATTCTAAATTCGATCCCAATGGGCAAACGCCCAACGGTTCGAAAGGGTAATTTGGGCAAGCAACTTGCATATTGCTAAGCGATAGAACTGAGCCGATGGAACTGTGCAATAGAGATCTGACTAAACAGGCGCCTCGATTTCTACAGGGATGTGATTATGAACAACGTCTTATTTCAAAGTAAAACGATATTCGGTAGAACCAGCCTTCAAACCCGGCTGGTCCTCCTGGTGATGCTAATTTCGACTCTTATCCTGATATCCACACTGGGGCTGATCCATCGCAGCCTCTCGACCGCAGTTGCTGTACAGGCTCTGCCCGCCGAGTTTAAAGCCGGGCTGGCATCCCTGCAGCGCATGACCATCCTGATCGCGTTGATCGGTCAGATTATCCTTTTCTGCCTCACCGTCGTCGCGATCCGATTTTTGCTTAAGCCGGTCAGATTGTTAACCGACGCCGCCACCGCCGTCGCCGCAGGCGATTTGGAGTGGAAAGTACCTGTATTCTACCCGGATGAAATAGGCAAGCTGGCAGCCGCCTTCAATCAGATGACGGATCAGCTGCATTCGACCTTTTCTGCGCTTAAAAAGCAGGTCGAGACGCGCACCAGTGAATTGCAGGCGAGCTTTGGGGTCTCTGAAAGGTTGGCGTCCATTCGCGATCTCCACGAATTGACGGTCTCGGTCGTTGAAGAAGTTCAACGCATTTTCAATTTCTATCATGTTCATATTTATTTGTTCGATGAATTGAATGAAAACCTCATCATGGTCGGTGGAACCGGCGACGTAGGCAAGATCCTTTTGAATCGGAAACACCAGCTCTCCAGGGGAAAGGGACTGGTGGCGCGGGCGGCTGAGACAAATCAAGTCGTTTTGGTGAGCGACACATCCGTTGACCCCGATTGGCTCCCAAACCCATTGCTGCCTGAGACGAAATCCGAGGCTGCCATACCGCTGGCGATTGGCGAGAACGTCCTGGGGGTGTTGGACGTTCAGCACAACGCAATCAACGGTATTCACTCCGAACAGGCTGAAGTGCTCAAAGCGTTGGGCAACCAGATTGCCGTCGCAGTTGAAAATGCGCGCTTGATCTCAACTGCCTTCGAACAGATTGAACATCAAACTCAGATTAGCGCGCTAACCCAGAAGATCCAATCCGCTTCGTCGATTGAAACCGTGCTGCAGATCGCGCTCCGCGGACTAACCGAAGCGCTCGGGAGCAATCGAGGGAGCATCCAAATCGGACTGGAACTGAATGATCCGCAAAGGAATTAGATGAGATCAATGGAGGACTTAATGAACCAGAGCGATTCCACGCCGGATCAATTTCAAAACAGGAGCGTTGAAGATGCCGCCCGAAAAACCCGGGCGTTTCAAATTAGTCTGCTCTTCGGTGTTGTTGCAGCGTTGATTGGACTGGGCGTTCTCGCGATTTTAATCTTTCGACCAGGTACGATCGGCAACCCGCGCTCGATCATTGGAGTTGTCTTCCTCGCCATAACCAGTTTTGTGGGGGCGTATCTGTCTAGAATCGGCAAGCATCAGGCTGGAATAGCTCAATTGGTCGTCAGCATTCTGGTTATTTCATTTGCGTTTCCGTTTATCGCCTCGAGAATGGGACTGCAAATCGGTCTGCTGACCTTGATGCTGATCGCCGGCATCGCTTCTGCCACACTGAAAGGCAAGCCCGCCGTATATGCAATCGTGGCTGCTGCGGCGGCAGCGCTGTACAACCTGCTGATGGATTTCTTTGGTCCACGATTGGCTGCCCCCGGGAAACCCACAGTCATCTCCATTGTGACCGGCGTGATGGTCGTGGTCGCTTTATTTGTTATCCTGCGCCAATTTAGACATTACAGTTTGCGCTCGAAATTGATCTTGTCATTTATTTTAGTTACTTTAGTTCCGCTACTCATTTTAACTGCGGTATCTACGATCCGGCTAACGCGCAACTTGACGATTGACGCCCAAAGAGGGCTGACCTCTAATGCCCAGCAGGTAGCGTTATCTTTGGATGGTTTCTTAGCGCGCTCGCTTGATAACGCCTACGTTGACGCCCAGTTGTCCGAATTCCAGGAGTACCTTTCACTTCCGCCAGAGTTAAGGTCGATTGATGAGAATAGGGAGAAGGTTCTGAGCACTTTAAGACTTTTTCAACAGCGACGCTCCAGTTTAATTCGATCCTACGCCCTTTTAGACATCAATGGCATGAACGTTCTCGATACCGACACCGAGAAAATCGGTCGCAGTGAAGCCGAATTTGATTATTTCGTATACCCAAAAGAAACTTACCAGTTCTATGTCTCGCCAGTCCTGTTTCTGGACGACGGTCCGGCGATCGTTTTCAGCAGCCCGATTTGGGGTGAGGGGGGTAACAAACTCGGCATCCTGAGGTACGAGTATGACGCGTATGTGCTGCAATCCGAGTTAATGAGTTTAGCAAATCAATTCAAAGAAGATGAGCTTTATGCAGTTGTGGTCGACAATGAATATTTTCTGCGTCTAGCTCAAAGCCGTAACTATGGGCTCGTCTATAGATCTTATGATTCGTTTGACCCTGACACAATCGCGCGTTTGCAGTCTGAAAGGCGTTTCCCGGAAGGCGGGCTTGAAACCTTGACGACCAATCAGCCTGATATGGTGAGCTGGCTGAAAGATTGGCAATCTGAGACATTCACCTCGCCGGGTGACTATGCCAGCGGGGGCGATCCGGCGCTCTCGACGGTGGCGCCGCTCAAGAATGCGCCCTGGCTGGTGATCACTCGTCAACCGGTTGACGCCGCAATGGGCGCGGTCGATACCCAGTACAAGATTTCGATTGTCTTGTCGATCTTCTTGGTTTTGGCTATGGCTGGCACAGCCATTTTGGTATCGCAGATGATCGCTCAGCCCATTGTGAATCTGACCCATGTGGCAGCCCGGGTGGGTCAAGGCGACCTTTCAGCGCGCGCTCCAATCCAAACCGAGGATGAGGTGGGCGAGCTAGCCGCAACGTTCAATCAGATGACCGAGGAACTGCAATCGACGCTGCAAGGGCTGGAACTGCGGGTGGCAGAGCGCACCCGGGCGATCGAGTTGAGCGCAGACGTCAGCCGTCGTTTGTCCACCTTGTTGGATCCGCTCGAACTGGTGAGCGAGGTGGTGACCCAATTGCAAAAAGTTTTCGGGTATTACCATGTTCAGGTCTATTTATTTGATGAAGAACGAGATTTCTTGAACATGGTCGGCGGCACAGGCGCAGCCGGCAAGACGATGGTAGAGCAGGGTCACAAATTGAAGCTGGGTCAAGGTCTGGTCGGTCGGGCGTGCGAAACAGGCGTCGTGAACGTGGTTGCGGATACGCACCAGGACCCGCAATGGCTGCCAAATCCGCTGCTACCAGAAACAAAATCCGAGATTGCCGTGCCAATCGTCCTCGGCAACGAGGTATTGGGCGCATTGGACGTCCAGGATGACAGCGTCGGGGGGATCGGGCAGCAAGACGTCGATCTTCTTTCTTCGATTGCCAGCCAGGTCGCCATTGCGCTGCACAACTCGCAGCAGTATTCAAAAACCCAGCGGCAAGCCGCGCGGGCTTCCCGGATCAACGAAATTATTCAGCACATCCAAAACACCCAATCAATCGGCAGCGCGTTGCAAGTTGCTGTGCGTGAGCTTGGGCGCGAGTTGGACGCAGCCCGGATTACGGTCAAATTATCGCCGGCGTATCATGATCGCTCATCCGATAATTGATCTCGCACAATTGGTTTGGTTTTCAGAAAATGACCGAGGGAAACCAATATGGGTAACATAAAGGAATATCAACCCAGCGTCAAAACGGAAACGGGCAATCCGCTGTCCAGAGAATCGCGCGGCGCGTTTCTGATCTCACTTGTGGTGATGATTTTTTCGTTCATCGGTCTGGTTTACACGGCTTATCAGACTGGCATCGCGCCCTCACAATCCGGTTGGATACTCCCGGCGTCGATGAGCCTCACCTTCCTCGGCACGATCATCTCCGCCATCGCCAGCCGCCAGGGAAAACCGGGTCTGGCGGGTTGGATCCTGGTGCTTGCATTTTCTCAACTGCTGATTGTCCGCTCCTTAGTTGTGAGGGGAGATTTTGCTGAAATTTCAGTCGCCGGATTTATGCTGATTATCTACATAGGGGCAAGGGTTTTGCCTCAATCCCAGATGAAATGGGCGGTATTTTGGGGAATTCTTATTTTGCTGCTAACCAGGTTGTTCGGAGTAATTTCCCCCTTCGCTTTGGAGGGCGCCCCATTCACAACTCTGGGAATGCAATATCTCGCCTGGATTGTTTTAGTTTCAATTCTGCTTGTTCTATTGCGAGAATTTCGCTTTCTCTCTTTGACAAATAAGTTGATCCTGGCGTTCCTCGTCGTAGCTTTTTTGGTAACGTACACCATGAATTATTTTAGCAGCGCCCGAACCGAAGCCGCGCTCACCGAGCGGGTTGGACAGGCGCTTTCAGGCGTGGCTGAAAGCCAGGGGCAGGCAGTCGGTGATTTGTTGGATAACCAGATCGACAACCTGTTGACCCTGGCGTCAAGCACGACCCTCCAGGAGATGCTAATCCCCGCCAATCTGGCATACTCGGACAACCCGGAGGAGAACGTCAAACGGATCGAGGGCTTGGCTCAGCAGTGGGAAACAGGCGTTTCTGTGGGCGACTATTCGAATGAATTGATCGTCGCGGTCTTGCAAAACAAAGCCGCGCGGGAATTGAAGCAATTTCTGAACATCTCTCCCTATAACACCCAGTTGACCTTGACCGATACCCAGGGCGGGTTGGTCGCCTCGACCGACTTGAACACAGGTTATTATCACGGGGGTGACTACTGGTGGAACGCCGCGTATCAAAAAGGCAGTGGCGCAATTTACATCAGCGCTCCTTTTTATGATTACGAGGCGAAAAAGAGTGTTTTGGAGTTTGCGGTTCCGGTTGTCGATCTGGCGACTTCAAAGATCGTCGGCATATTGCAGACGACTTATTTGATGGACGGCGTGGCTGGCGTGTTTGCAGACCTGCAGCCCGGCGAGACGGGCAACGTTCATCTGCTCATCCCCAGCAAATCGGGATTTCCAACCTATCCCCGCATTCCCACCCGAGTGATGAGAGGTGGGTTGCTGTACACCGCCGATATGCCTTCCGTAGAGAAAATCGCCAAACTGGGGGATCAGCCATACGGTGAATTGGATTATATGGGGCAAGACAGTTTTTATAGTTGGGCGTATGTAAAATCTGTCAGCGATAATCCGATCATTGGGAACCTCGGCTGGTGGCTGCTGACCTATCAAGACAGAAACGAAATTCTTGCGCCGGTTCGCGAACAGGTCCAGCAGTCCGGGCTGTTGAGCGCGGTGATTGTGGCTATTGTGGCAGGGATGGCATTGTTGTTCTCGCAATTCCTTGCCGGCCCGATCGTGCGGCTTACGCAAACCGCGGAGGAGATCCGCAAAGGAGACCTGGCTGCCCGCGCCAATATTGAAACCGATGACGAAGTTGGAACGCTCGCCACGTCCTTTAACGAGATGACGGGGCAGCTACAACAGACCCTCCAAAATCTTGAATTGCAGGTCGAAGAACGAACGAAGGAGTTGGAACTGGCGGGTGTAGTCGGTCAAACCCTCTCTCAGGAGCGCGAGCTTGACCGACTGCTGAACAACTCTGTAGAGCTAATTCAGGAAAACTTTGGACTTTATCACACCCAAATCTATCTTCTGGACGCAACCGGAAAAGCCTTAATCCTGCAGGCGGCTACGGGTGAAGCAGGTCGGGAACTGCTCGGGCGCGCGCACCGGCTGAGCGTTGGCGGGGGGTCGATCAACGGATTGGCTGCCTCGCAGAAAAGCCCGGTGCTCGTTTCCGACACCTCCGCCAGCCCGATCTTTCGCGCCAACCCGCTGCTGCCTGAGACCAGGTCCGAGCTCTCGGTCCCGCTTCGCATAGGTGAACGAGTGGTCGGCGTGTTGGACGTGCAGTCGCGCGCGGCAGGTGGTCTTTCCATCGAGAATTTACCGGCATTCGAGGCGCTCGCCGGACAGCTTGCCATTGCAATTGAAAACGCGAATCTCATCAATCAAATCCAAACGGCGCAGGAGGAAGTCTTCAGCCAGGCGCGCCACTTTTCGCGCCAGGGCTGGGATGAATACCTCGATGCAATCGACCGCAAGGAGCGCATTGGCTTCACCTATGACCGTCAAGCGATCCAGCCTCTGGATGATGTTCTGATGCCAGAACAGAAAGACGAGATCCTGTCGAACTCCATTGAGATCGTTGGCGAGCCGATCGGGAAGATCGTGCTCGAAAAAGACCCCAACCAAACCTGGACGGAAAGCGAGCGGGATTTTGTCCGTTCGATTGCCGATCAAATTGCCCGCCAGATCGATAGCCTGCGCTTGATGAGCCAAACCGAGCAATTCCGCATGCAGGCAGAAGAAGCGGCGCGCCGGCTCACCCGGCAAGGCTGGGATGACTATCTTCAGTCATTGGAAGATGAGGATCTTGGCTATACTTACGATCAACTGCAGATCACCCCGGCCAGCGCGGTCGAGATAAACGAGGACGAATCGGTTACGAGTCAGCCGTTCAACGTCCGGGGAGAGTCAGTCGGGGAATTATTGATTGAAGGGCTGAATACAAGGGACGAAGATTCTCTCGAATTGATCCAGGTCATTTCCGATCGCCTGACTGCGCACATTGAAAACCTGCGGCTCAGCGCCCAAACGCAGCAGGCGCTTCAAGAGACAGAAGCGCTGTACGGCATGATTTCCCGGATGAATTCAGCCAGAGGCTATCAAGAAATCCTCGAGGTGCTGATCGAAAACACGAACTTGACCCAGGCGAACCAGCGGATTCTAATGGCGGTTTTTGATCAGCCGCTTGATGATGAAACCCAGCCGCGCTGGTGCATCCCGGTGGCTTCGCAGGCGATTAAGCTCGCAAAAATGGGTCCCAGATTTCCTTTCGAGCAGCTTGGCGCCCCCTTCGCCGGTCTGGAAAAGGATCAGCCAGTGATTTTGCACGATCTGCGCGAGCAAGAACAGTTCGTGAGCCTGACGCGGTCGGTCGGATCAGACGGAAATGGATCCGATGGAAATCGAGTTAAATCTGCGGTCTGGACGCCCCTGGTTCTAGGAAACGCCGCGATCGGCTTTGTGCTGGCTTTCTATCCCGAAAACGTGGAGTTCAATGAATCCGACCTCCAACACTCAATGATTGTCGCCGGTCAGGCTGCCATTGCCGTGCAAAACCAGCTCTTGTTGGAGCGGGCGCGGGCGCGGGCGCGGCAGGAGCAGAATATCCGCGAAGTGACCGCCCAGGTGTTCAGCGCGACCGATGTTCACGGTGTGATGAGAAAGACCGTGGAGCAAGTCGGGCGGGTTCTCGGTTCAACCGCATATATCTACTTGAATGAGAGCGGAACGGTCAAGGATGAACCTGAGAATTGAGCATGGAGTAAAAAATGGATATTCCAGAATCAAACAATAGATTGAGAATATCGATCAGTTCGCAGAAGGGCGGGGTGGCAAAGACGACCACTTGCCTCTCGCTTGGCGCAAGCCTGGCAGAGCAAGGCTATAGCGTACTGCTGGTAGATTTGGACCCACAAGCCCATCTCACCCAGGCGCTGACGGTTGACCCCGATAGTCTGCGCCGGACGGTTGGCGACGTGCTCTTGCTCCAGGCGAACATAGACGAAGTCTCCCGCGAAACCGAATTTTTGAGCATGGACATTTTGCCGTCCAACCGGGGGTTGATCCTGGTGGAGAAGCTCTTGCACAGCGTCAACGGTTATGAGTTCAGGCTGCGCGCCAGCCTGGATGCGCTCAAGGATCAATTCTATGATGTTGTGCTCTTCGACTGCCCGCCGTCGTTCAGCCCGTTGACCATCAATGCGTTGACCGTCTCCGACCTCGTGATCGTGCCGGTGACCTGCGATTTTTTCTCGATGCAGTCGTTTCGCGCCTACACCAACTTGCTGCGCATGGTTAAAAAGAACCTCAATCCCGGGTTGGAATATCGTCTGCTGATTACGATGTTCGACCGGCGCACGCGCATGAGCATGATGTTTCTGGAGCAATTCAGAGAGAAATTTGGAAACAGGCTATTCGATACGGTCATTCCAATCGACGCGAAATTGAAGGAAAGCTCGCTGTTTGGCAGACCGATCAACTTGTATGCCAGAAAAGCAAGAAGCGCCCAAGAATACCGGGCATTGGCGCTGGAGTTGCAATCATGTCAAAAAATGACGATCTAAAGAACCGGTTGGATGAGTTATTCTCTGCCTTCCCGGCAGCAGCCGCTTTTGAGCCTGAACCAGACCAGGAGCAGCTGCTAAGTTTTCCCGACGCAGACGTGGAGCCTGGCATATTGGAGGAAGACATCGCGATGCCGGCGCCGGCGCGTCCACCAGCCTGGTCGGGTTGGTCCCAACCCGATGGCGCAGAGGTGGTCGGCTACACTTTCAATCGCGAAGAGGTGTCGCCGATTTCATCAGAGTCAGTTTATCCGCTGAAAACAATTGCCAATTTAGGCGCATCGGCTATCGCAACCCGCGCCGGTTATCAACCTTTCTCTGAACTGTCGTTACAGGGGCAGCCAATTGGCGTCCTGGGGCTTGAAATCGAAGACGGGAATCCGTTCTACGAGGAGGAGAGCGAATTCCTTCAAGCGATTTCGGAGCAGGTCGCGCAGGCTTTGGAACGCGCCCGCCTGATGGAACAGACCCAGCGCAGCGCAGTCGAGCTCCAGGCGGTGGCAGATGTGGGTACCGCGACCGCCTCCATCCTTGATCCGACCGTGCTGCTGCAAAGCGTGGTCGATTTGACAGAAGAAAGGTTCGACCTGTATCATGCGCATATCTATCTGTACGATGAAGAAGTAGGTCGGTTGAACCTGGCAGTCGGCGCGGGCGAAGTGGGCGACGCGCTGGTTCGAACTGGCTGGTCGATCCCGTATGAGAAAGAAGCCTCGATTGTCTCGCGGGCAGCTCGTACCCGGGTTGGGCAGATTGTCGCCGATGTAAATCAGGACCCAGCGTTCCTACCGAACCCCTACCTTCCGGATACGCGCGCCGAACTGGCAGTGCCGATGGTTGTCGCCGATGAACTGCTGGGCGTGTTCGATGTGCAGTCAGACCGGGTTGGGCGTTTCACCCAAGACGATATCCGCACCTTCACCACGCTTTCGGCGCAAGTGGGCGTGGCGCTGAAAAATGCCCGTCTGTACGCCGAACAACTCGAAACTGTGGAGAGGCTGCGGGAATTGGACAACATGAAGTCGGCGTTTCTGGCAAATATGAGCCACGAACTACGGACGCCTTTGAACTCCATCCTCGGTTTTGCGCAGGTGATTATGGAAGGCTTGGATGGCCCGGTGACCGAGACGATGAGCGCCGACCTGGAGTTGATCGAGAAAAACGGCAGACACCTGCTGCACCTCATCAACGACGTACTCGACCTGGAAAGAATCGACGCGGGTCGTTTGAGCCTGAGACCCGAACCGACCAACATCTTCGAACTGATCGAAGACGTGCTGATGACGAGCGCCGCGCTGGCTAGAGCAAAGGGATTAGAACTGGAATTGAACGCCGATCCATCTCAGGACTGGGTGACCATGACCGATCAGGTGCGCATGCGCCAGATCTTTATCAACCTGATTGGAAACGCAATCAAGTTCACCGAGATGGGTGGTATATTAATCGAGATGGAATTAAGCGATAACGGAGCTGATGGAGAAAGCATCCTAACCCATATCCGCGATACCGGTATCGGCATTCCCGAAGAAAAACTGGAAGACATTTTCGAAGCCTTCAGCCAGATCGATTCCTCGACCACGCGCAAAGTGGGCGGCACCGGTCTGGGATTGCCCATCAGCCGCAAGTTGATCGAAATGCACGGCGGTCGCTTGTGGGCTGAGAGCGAAGGCATTGGCAAAGGAGCGTCGTTCCACGTCGAATTACCGGTCAACCGCGGATAATTAGACCAGCGTTAATTCTGCCTGAACGCGGCGAAAATAAAGAAACGGAGAAGCAAATTCATGGCTTATAAGATACTCTACGTCGAAGACAATGTGGACAACATGACCCTGGTCCGCCGGGCGTTGGAATCGCGCGGTTATGAATTTCTGTGGGCGCAGGACGGGCATTCAGGGGTGGAGATTGCCGAGCACAACCAACCCGATTTAATCCTGCTGGACATCAATTTGCCCGATATCGACGGCTATGAAGTCGCTCGGCGGTTGAGAAACAGCGGAAAGAGTTCCTTGGTCTATGTTCCCATTATCGCGGTGACTGCCAATGCTCTGCGGGGAGACGCCGAGAAAGCGCTGGCTGCCGGATGCGATGTTTACATGGCAAAACCAATCAACATCCGGGAGCTCTGGGCTAGAGTCGAAGGATTTCTCTCGAGCGTAGCGTGAGCATCGCAGCCATGTCCTATCTAAAACACTTATATTGTTCAGCCTGTGGACAGCACTATGATCCACACACAGTTCAGACATTTTGTCAGGATTGCCAGGCGCCGCTGCTGGCAGAATATGACTTGCAAGCCGCCAAATCTGTGCTAGACCGGGATGAATTCAAGTGCCGCCCGCGCAGCATGTGGCGCTGGCGCGAGCTCATGCCGGTGTACGAGATAGAAAACCAGGTCTCTCTCGGCGAAGGGGATACGCCATTGCTGCCCGTGCCGCGCTTGGCAGAGACGCTTGGTTTCCATCATCTTTTCGTAAAAGACGAAAGCATGAACCCAACCGGCTCATTCAAGGCGCGCGGGCTTTCCGCGGCTATCTCAAAAGCCAAGGAACTGGGCATAGAAAAGGTCATCATTCCTACGGCTGGCAACGCCGGGGGCGCGATGGCTGCCTACGCGGCCCGCTCAGGAACTGAGGCGTGCATTTTTATGCCCAAAGATACCCCGTTTGCCAACATGGAAGAGAGCCGCATCGCTGGCGCAAAAGTGATCCTGATCGATGGGCTGATCAGCGAAGCCGCTGGTATGGCTGGCGTCAAAGCCCGCGAAGAAGGCTGGTACGACGTCTCCACTTTCAAAGAGCCTTACCGGACTGAAGGTAAGAAAACGATGGGGTACGAGCTGGCGGAGGGGTTCGGCTGGACTCTGCCTGATGTGATCATCTATCCCACCGGCGGGGGCACCGGCTTGGTGGGGATGTGGAAAGCCTTTGCAGAAATGGAAGCCCTGGGCTGGCTCGAAGACATGAAACGGCCGCGCATGGTTTCCGTCCAGGCGGAGGGCTGCGCGCCGGTGATCAAAGCCTTTCACGAAGGCGCCGTGTTCTGCGATTATTGGACCGGCGCGCACACGATCGCCGCGGGTTTGCGCGTCCCAAAGAGCTTTGCCGACCAGATCATTTTACGCAATCTGCGTGAGAGCCAGGGAACCGCGGTTGCGGTCAGCGATGAAGCAATCCTGGCAGCCCAGGCGGAGCTGGCTGAGCAAGAAGGTATATTTGCCGCCCCCGAAGGTGCAGCCACACTGGCGGCGTTTCATCAACTGGCGCAATCCGGTTGGGTGCAGCCTGAGGAAAAAGTGGTGCTTTTCAACACCGGGTCCGGCTTGAAATATCTCAAATGAGGCTGGCAAGACCGATGGATCGGTCAGGGTAGATCTTCGCAGGCTCTGCCGTCGCCATCTTTATCAAGTCCGAAAATATCGCCCAAGCCTAACGATTTACAATAGTTAAAGCAGGCTTGGGCTTGTGCCTGAGTCTTAAAGTCACCTGTGCAATTCAAGTCTGGTCCCGAACAGTCGCAGGGCGCGCCTCCGCCGCGCGCGGGCAGTTGCATAATCGGGGTGATCGACGGGATGGGCGTCGGCTTCCAAATGCCGAGCGCCGCCTGCTGCGCCGCTTGTTGCGCCTGCTGGAAATAGCTGTTACACGCTTTATCAGGCGGGTAGGATTTTGCTTTCGCAAAACCTTGCTTTACCAGCTCGTAGTTCACAAAAGCGCCGTGCAAATTACCGACGAAGACGTACCGCAGCAGGCGGTCAAACCGGTCCGTTTCGGATACATCCTTGACCAATACAACCTTCTTACCTTCAACCAGTTCCCGATTTTTCGCGTCCGCTTCCGGACCGAAATATTGGACAGGTTCGCCGGGTTTTTTGGTTTCTGGCGTGTCCATCCCGATATACCGCACGGTGTAGTTTTGCCCATCAATCTCTACCTCGATCGTGTCGCCGTCTATCACCCTGGTTACAAACCCAATCTCAAAGCGTGCATTTGGCGGGATACAAGTGGGCGGGTTACCCAGATCGGACAACGATTGACCTGTTGGCATTGGCGTAAGCGACGGAAGCAGCGTATCCGTGGGAGCAAGCGAACTCGTCGGAGTTGGAGGGGGAACCTCCGTGGGTTTTGGCGCGGCAGCGGCAGGCGCCAGTTCAAGGGTCGGTTGATCAATTACCTGAGAAATTCCTGTTTCATTTGAAAGCTGCGGCGGTGGCGCAGTCACAAAGCGGGAGACACCAGCCATCCCAACAACCCCACAAACGCACAGGAGGCATACGATAAGAAACCCAATGACCCATGGGAGGAATACTTTACTGTTAGTTCGCTTGGAACGCTTGGGCGCAATACCTTTTTGTGTTTCGGCAGCAGCGGTAGGCGTTGTAAACCCATGTTTGCTGAGCCTCTCCAGCCGTTCTTTCGCCTGGGCGTTGTCGGGCTGAATTCTTAGGACCCGCTGAAGACAGTAAATCGCCTGTTCTTCGTTCTCTACTACCTGGCTGAGCAAATACCAAACTCGCGCGTTTTGGGACTCTTGTTTTATGATCTGAGCCAGGATCTTTTTTGCGCCCCGCTTGTTTCCCCTCTTGGCTTCGGTTAGCGCCTGTTGTATCAAAGGCTCATATTGAGAAGACATAACCCGCCCCTTTTGCAAATCTATCGATCACGTGCGCGATTTGTACCAAACTTTCCCTTCACAACATTGTACCAAATATAAATACAAAAGCCGGGCGCTGACCCGGCTTTTGTATCCTGCTGAGGCGCCTCAAATTCGAGGGCCCGCTTTTTCGATTTCCTCGATCCTGATGCCGCCATCTTCTGTTGGTGTGGCAAACTTCTTGAAGTTGTCCACAAACCTCGAGGCGAGCCCACGATAACGTTTCATGTAGGCTTCGCGCAACGTCCAGGAGGAAGCCGGGTCGAGCACGTCATCGGGGATTCCGGGGCAGGTCTTCGGGACCTGAAAGCCGAAAACCGGATCCTGAGTGTACTCGACGTTGTCCAACAGCCCATCCAGCGCCGCGTTGAGCAGCGTGCGAGTGTAGCGAATGCTGATCCGCTTTCCAACCCCGTACGGTCCGCCGACCCAGCCGGTGTTGAGCAGCCAGCAGGAGACCTGATAGCGCTCGATCTTTCTACGCAGCAGTTCGGCGTAGTACACCGGGTGATGAACCATAAAAGGACCCCCAAAACAGGTGCTGAACGTAATCTCGGGTTCTTCGCTCAATCCGATTTCCGTGCCGGCGATTTTCGAAGTGTATCCAGAGATGAAGTGATACAGCGCCTGGTCCGCGTTCAAGCGCGCGATCGGAGGCATCACCCCCGAAGCGTCGCAGGTCAGGAAGATAATGTTCTTTGGATGACCGGCGCGCTTTTCTGGAATTGCATTGTCGATGAATTCCAAAGGATAGGAGGCGCGGGTGTTTTCCGTCAGCGTATTGTCGTCGAGATCGATCAGGCGCGTGACCGGATCGAAGACCACGTTCTCCAGCAGCGTGCCGAACCTCTGGGTGCAGGCGTAAATCTGCGGCTCCGCGCTCGCGGAAAGGGCGATCACCTTGGCGTAACAACCGCCCTCGAAGTTGAAAATCCCCTCGTCGCTCCAGCCGTGTTCGTCGTCGCCGATCAGACCGCGCGCAGGGTCAGCGGAAAGCGTGGTTTTGCCGGTTCCCGAAAGCCCGAAGAACAGCGCGGTGTCGCCTTGCTTGCCGACATTTGCCGAACAATGCATGGTCATGACGCCATCCAGCGGGAGCAGGTAGTTCATGATCGTGAACACCGATTTCTTGATTTCGCCTGCGTAACCGGAGTTTCCAATGATGCAAATGCGTTGGTCGAAGTTGATCACGATAACCGTGTTCGAGGGCGTTCCATCCAGTTGCGGAAATGCCTTAAAACCGGGCGCGGCAATTATCGTAAAATTGGGGACAAAATGTCGGCGCTCATCATTCGTCTCAGGACTGATAAACATG
The DNA here is from genome assembly GCA_002050125.1 of Anaerolineae bacterium UTCFX2. Classification (GTDB taxonomy): domain Bacteria; phylum Chloroflexota; class Anaerolineae; order Anaerolineales; family UBA4823; genus UTCFX2. The sequence continues at coordinate 117,329 of MWTA01000088.1, forward strand.
TTGCGGGCGAAGATGCTGTGCCAGGCTTGCTCCGTGATGATCCGAACCGGAAGCCGGTACGCCGGGTCTGCTCCGGAAAAGCAATCTTGAACAAAAAGGTCCTTGCCCTGCAGGTATCCCTGAACGCGCTGGAATAAATCATCGAATTTGTCGGTGGAATAGGGACGGTTGTACTGACCCCACCAAACATGGCCTTCCGTCGAAGACTCGCGCACGATCACTTTGTCGTTTGCCGCGCGCGCGGTGTGTTTGCCGGTGTTTACCGTCAGCGCGCCCGCAAGCGTGATTTTGCCCTCGTTGCGGAAAACTGCCTCTTCGTACAAGGCTTCGGTGGGCAGATTCCAATAGACCTTGTTCAGGTTGGTCAGACCGTGGTTGTCCAACCCGTAATCGCTCTTTAGGGCGGATGCCTGCGCCTCTGCCGGGGTTTTAATGTCCAGGATGTTGTTCATAACCAGTCTCTCACTTTTTTGCGATCGCCAATGTAGATTTCGTTGGGAGAGTTGGGGTCGAGTGCCCATTTGATGCGTTCGATCCCAACCGAAATGTCCTTCACCGTCCCCGCGTAGCTCAGACGGAGGTGTCCTTCCATCCCAAACTCTTTTCCAGGGACGGTAACAACCTGCGCCCGCTCGAGCAGAAACTTTGCCAGTTCAAGCGAATTGTTGCTGTAGGCTCGAAAATCGGGGAAAACATAGAACGTTCCCATGGGCTTGGTGACGCGAACCCCGTTAAAGGTTTTCAGTTCCTGCATCATAATGTCGCGGTTGTTCTGAAACGTCAGGCGCAGGTTTTCGACGACGCTTTGCATACCGTTCAACGCGCCTTCTGCGGCAGCCTGTAACAGGATCGAGGTGCACGAGGTGATCTGGCTCTGAACGTTCGTCATCAGTTCGACCAGTTCCCGGTTTGCGACTACCCAGCCGATGCGGAAACCGGTCATTCCGTAGGTCTTCGCCACCCCGTTCACCGCAATGATCATCGAGTCGTCAACCGATTTGGTCGTGAATTCGTAGGCTGGAACGGCTTGCGCGCCATCGAATACGAGCTTGTGATAAATATCGTCGGTGATTAAGTAGATCTTCTTTCGCTCGCAGAAATCGACAATATCGGCGACCAGCTCCGGCGGAAAAACTGCCCCAGATGGGTTGTTCGGGCTGTTCAAAATGATGACTTTGGTGTACGAAGTGACCGCTGCCTCAATTTCACGCATGCGCGGGATGAAGGATCCGTCCTCCGGCGTCAGAATAACCGGAACCCCGTAACACATTTTGACCATCTCCGGGTAGCTCACCCAGTAGGGGGCAAATAACAGCACCTCGTCTTGCGGATTGAGAATGCTGTAAAGGATGTTGAATATGGACTGCTTTGCGCCGGAGGAGACGATCACGTTTTCGGGCTCGATAATCCGGTTGTAATGATCCTCGGTGTAGCAAATAATCGACTTCTTCAACGAGGGCGTCCCGTCCGGCGGCGTATATTTGATGTCTCCGCCGTTTAATTTTGAAGCCGAACTCAGGACGGCTGAAATTGGGGTTTTATTTTTTGGCTCGCCGATCCCCATGTTGATTACCGCTTCGCCGCGTTCGCGCATGAGGCGAGCCTGTTCGTTGAGCGCGAAGGTTGGCGATGGAGCAATGGATCTAGCCAGACGACTGATGCTCATATTGGGAAAATCTCCTGATTTGGTTTAAGACATGCTGAGATTTGGCTTGCTCGTCGCCATATTATAAATTATAAAATGGGAAACCAATCGGTTTGTTGAAAAATGAGTGATGAAAAAATGAGTTGAAGCTGGGATATGATTAATATTTAGCCACTCCCTAAGAATAATCCCCCTATTGCTGCCAGCGTTAGATCAAGCCGCTCACAATCGCTAAAAGGACCCCGCCGGCAATCACGCTTCCAAGCTGACCCGCAGTATTGGTTCCCATCGCGTGCATGAGAATGAAGGTGTCGAAATCCTCTTCCTGGGCTATTTGAGCTGCCAGCCGTCCTGCCATTGGAAACGCGCTGATCCCCGCGGCGCCAATTAACGGGTTGATTTTTCCGCGGGTGATAAAAGACATCAATTTACCAAACAACAATCCCGCCACGGTATCCAGGATGAACGCAGCCAGACCCAAAACCAGGATGCCTCCGGTTTGCAGGTTCAAGAAGCTTTGCGCCGACATTGTCGAGCCGATGGTCAAGCCCAGGAACAGCGTGGCGACATTCGCGACTTCGTTTTGGGCAGCTTTGTTAAGCCGTTCAACCACGCCGCTCTCCCGCAGCAGGTTGCCAAGCATGAGCATGCTGATGAGCGGCGCCGCGTCGGGCACCAGTAAACTGATCACGATCGTAACGATCACCGGGAAAAGGATGCGGGCGCGCTTCGATACGGGTCTGGGCGCATATTCCATGCGGATCTTGCGCTCGGACTTGGTGGTGAGCAGCTTCATAATCGGGGGCTGGATGATCGGCACCAGGCTCATATAGGAGTAAGCCGCGACCGCAATCGGGGCGAGAAGCTCCGGCGCCAGCTTAGAAGCCACAAAAATCGAAGTTGGGCCATCAATCGCGCCGATCACGCCGATGGAGGCAGCCTCGTTGAGCGGATATCCGAGCAGCGTCGCCAGGATCAACGTGCCATAGATTCCAAACTGCCCGGCTGCGCCCATTAGCACCATCGATGGCTGAGCCAGCAGCGGGCTGAAATCGATCATTGCGCCCACACCGACAAAAATTAACAGGGGAAAGAGTTCAGTGCTGATCCCTGCTCGATAAAGAACGGCAAACAACCCGCCGCCCTCGGTCATGCCGGTCAGCGGGATGTTCGCCAGAATGCAGCCAAACCCGATCGGCAAGAGCAAAACCGGCTCATATTCTTTCAGGATCGCCAGGGCGATCAATAACCCGCCTGCCAGCATCATCAGGGCATTCCCAGGCGTGAAGTTGATCAAGCCCTTCATGAGTTCAGAAGCCAATTCGTTAAATGGCATACGGGTTACTCCACGAATTCCAGCAGCAAGTCGTTGTAGTTGACCGTCTGCCCAATCGAGACGAAAACTTCTTTGACCGCGCCTGCCCTGGAAGCCCGGATCGCATTTCTCATTTTCATCGCCTCGATCGTAAACAGCGGCTGGCTGAATTCGACCTGGTCGCCGGCTTTCACCTGGATGGCAACAATCACGCCTGGAATCGGCGCCCGGATGGTCTTGGCGCTCAGCGTGGCGCCCGATGGAACGTGCCCCGTTGCTGGGGGCGCCATCTCCTCTGCTTTAGCAGCCGGGGCTTTTTCGGCTGGCGTTTCAACCGATTGGGCTTCCTCGAGCCAAACCTCATATCGCGACCCTTCGACGATTGCGACAATCGGTCGGCTAAATAAGCTTTCGATCTCAACTTCGTAATTTTTCTGATCAACAGTTACTGTAACTTTCATCTCCCCGACCTTCTCTTGGCGAGCATTTGCGTCCGCAGCACCGCCTGCCAGGCGCTGACCGTGGCAGTGGGCGGCAGTGGAAATGGGCGCGGCTCGGTTGTATTGTTCTGCTTGGCAAGCGCAACCGCAACTGCCGCGGCTGCTGCCAGCTGTTTTTGATCGCTGTCAACCGGCTTGCCTGCCGAAATGATAATGACTTCCTCGTTGTCGTTTTCGCTCTCCTCGGAGAGCCGAACCAGCAGCGCCATCACACCCCATAAAAGGATGATCGCGCCAAAAACCAGCCCCATCCCGATGGCGGTGATTTGTAGTGTAAGAATCAGATTTGACGACATTGATCACCTTGCTCAGACGGGGATGTTCCCATGCTTGCGCATAGGTGACGCAATCTGCTTATCGCGCAGCGCTGCCAGCGACGCGATGATTTTTGGACGCGTCTCGCGCGGTTCGATAATGTCATCGACATAGCC
>MWTA01000078.1 GCA_002050125.1 Anaerolineae bacterium UTCFX2
AGCGTGCCCGGCTCTCCCAGCAGTTTATCCAGAACCGCGGTGACCAAGACCATTACCAGGATGAGCGGGGTCAAGAATTTCCAATTGAAATCCAACATGTGATCGATGCGGATGCGCGGCAGCGAATACTTCACCCACATGATCACCCAATAGATGAAGAAGGCTTTTAAGAACAGATAGAACACACCCAAGATGGGAATTTGTTCGGCAAACGGACCGCGCCAGCCGCCCAGGAAGAAAGATGAAAACAACGCGCCCATCGTCAGCGCATGCAGCAACTCTCCGGCATAGAACATTCCGAATTTCATGCCGGTATATTCGATGTGGAACCCGGCGACGATCTCGGACTCGGCTTCGCTGAGGTCAAACGGAGCGCGCCCCAACTCGGCGATGGCGCTGATGAGGAACACCAACGCCGCAACCGGCGCCAGCACGACAAACCAGATCGACTGCCGGTTGACGATGTCGTTGATCGACATCGAGCGCGCCAGGATGACCGGGATCAGCAACGCAATCACCATCGGCACTTCATATGCCACAATCTGAGCAACCATGCGGAACGCCCCCAGCAGGGCGTACTTGTTGTTCGAAGCCCAGCCCGCCATGATGATGCCCAAGGTTCCAATCGCCCCCGCCGCGACGATGTATAGCACCCCCACATTGAGATCGGCGCCTAACATTGTCGGCGAAAACGGAATGACCGCCCACAGCACCAGCACGGTTGCCAGCGCCAGGATCGGCGCGATGTTGTACAGCACTCGGTCCGCCCCCACCGGCGTGATGTCTTCTTTAATCAAAAGCTTGATGACGTCAGCCAGCGGCTGGATGAGCCCAAAGGGTCCCAGGCGGTTCGGTCCCAAACGATCCTGAAAACGCGCAACGACTTTGCGCTCCACCCACACTAGGAAAATATCCGTCACCAATACAAATACAACAATGACCAGGACGCCCAGCAGCGACATGATGAAGGTGACCCATCCGGAGGACAGCCCCCAACTGACCAGAAGCCCGTTCAGCCATTCCGCAATCAAGTTGATCGGATCCGTCATACAAAATCTCCTCTAACGTTGCGCGAACACCGCGCCCGGTTCGCAACCCGGCTGGGGTTCGCGCCGATCTGACAACAGGTTAACATATAAAAGGCTGAGGAGTTTTCCGTCAGCCTTTTGTCGATATAAGCGTTTGTTACATTCAATCATGTTCACCCGGGTGTTCCGCATAGCCTAAGCCCATTGCAACGCGCCGTTTCGCCAGGCATACAGCAAACCCGCAAACAGGATTGCCACAAAGATAATACCTTCGATGACCGCGTAAAGGGGCAGCAGGTTAAGCGAGGCAGCCCAGGGATACAAGAAAACCATTTCGACATCGAAAACCAGAAAGATCAGCGCGAAGATGTAATACGGGGCTTTGAACTGGACCCAGGCTGGACCGATCGATTCGATGCCGCATTCGTAGGTTTCCATCTTGATGGGATTTGGCTTTTTGGGGGCAATGATTCTTGGAATTAACAGGGCAATCAGTGGAAATAACGGAGCAAGTACAATGAAAATTCCCACAAATAGCCAGTCTTGAGTCTGCATGCAATCTCCTGTCGATTTTTATTTTTTCAGGATAACACACAACAAACCCCCATTTATGCGCCAGGGGTCTTACCCGAATTTTACCATAATTTAATCACATCGTAATTTTGGTTCAGGCACAGGCATGATTCTCATTAAGCCCAAACCCGTCAGGCAGCCGCGCCAGAGAACGCCGCAGCAGCGCCTGGTTCACTCCACTTAGGCGGCTTTCTGCGAGCTTATGAAAGCCGTGCCAGGGCTCGCGATTGACATAACTATTACATAGATTGATATAATTATCACATAGATTAACATAATTTATTAATATGGTAAAATCGTCCAGACATATGTCTGCCTTGAAGGTTCGACCTCCAGCAGCGATTTGGGACAATTACAGGCATCGCATTGATTCGGATTATGATCACACAAGCTTCAAAGCCCCCCCCACTTACTTAACCAGTGAATATGTAGTCGCGTTCAATGACTGACGTGCCAAGCTCACCTGCTTATATTTCGACCGGTCATCTCCCGCCCGCAAAGCAGGTGCAGCAGTTGGTTGATTTGGCTTACCGGCAGTACAAAAGCAATGACACTGGCAAGGTTGCCGATTATATCCCGGCGCTTGCCAGTACGCCGCCAGCGCTTTTCGGTCTGTGCGTTGTCGGGACGAATGGCGCGGTTTATTCCGCCGGCGATGCCGCCCATGAGTTCTCGATCCAAAGCGTCTCCAAACCATTTGTATTTGCGCTGGTACTGCAAGCGCTCGGCGCGCTGCAAGCGCATCAGAAGATCGGCGTCAACAGCACCGGGCTCCCTTTCAATTCGGTCATCGCGATCGAGATGAACCGCAGCCGCACGATGAACCCGATGGTGAACGCCGGGGCTATCGCAACGACCAGCCTGGCGCCCGGGAAAGGCGCCGAGGCTAAATGGAGCTTTATTCATGAGGGGTTGTCACGCTTTGCGGGGCGCCAGCTCGAACTGAACGACGAGGTATATCAATCGGAGCTGGCAACCAACCAGCGCAACCAGGGCATCGCCCGGCTGCTGGAAAGCTACGGGCGCATCTACTTTGACCCCCTTGAAGCGACCAGCATCTATACCCGCCAATGTTCCTTGAACGTCTCGGCTAAGGACCTGGCAGTGATGGGAGCTACATTGGCAGATGGCGGCGTGAACCCGCTGACCAAAGAGCGAGTGATCGACGCCGAGCATTGTCCGCACGTTCTGGCGGTGATGGCTAGCGCTGGGTTATACGAATTCTCCGGCGATTGGCTGTACGACATCGGCTTGCCTGGAAAAAGCGGGGTCAGCGGCGGGATCGTCTCCGTCTCGCCGGGAAAAGGCAGCCTGGGCGTTTTTTCGCCGCTGCTCGACGATGCTGGAAACAGCGTTCGGGGCAAGCTCGCCACCCAGTACCTGTCCGAACGCTTGGGTCTAAACCTCTTTGCTTCAAAACCGGAACTCTGACCGCTTCGTTCTGAAAAGCAAAAAAACTATGAGGAATATTATCCTGAAAGGGAAATTGCATGCCAGATAAACCCAAACCAGCCGGAGACTTGCAGCAGGCTGTGCAAGCCTCCTGGCTGCCGATGATTATCATTGCCCTGGCGCAAATTCAGATGAGCTTCAACGTCAGCGCACTTCCGGTGTCCATTGGAAAAATCGTCGAAGCGTTTGACACCTCACCCACTACCGTGAGCACGGCGCTGGTGATTTACTCGCTGGCGGTAGCCGGGTTGGTCATGCTGGGCGCAAAGGTGGGCAAGTTGATCGGGGCGCGCCTGGCTTTTCAGATCGGCGTGGCGCTGCACGGCGTGTCGATGGCTGTGATGGCGCTCAGCCAGGATACCGGCAGGATCTTCCTGGCGCAGGCATTAGCCGGAGTGGCGGCGGCGCTGATTGTCCCCACCCTGGTGGTGCTGATTGCTAACCATTACCGGGGCGCCCAACAGTCGCAATCCCTGGGCTTATTGGGCTCAGCCCAAGCCGGAGCGGGCATACTGGCTTTTCTGGTGGTCGGCATCATCGGCACGCTGGCGGGCTGGCGCCCATCCTTCTGGCTGATCGCAGGCATCGCGATTGTGGTTTTTCTGTTGAGCTTTCGTTTCAAGTCGATCCCAGCCGACCGGGACGTCAAGATCGATTGGATTGGCGCATTGCTGGCAGCCTTGTCGATCACGCTGATCAGTCTGGGCTTCAACAACCTCAAAGCCTGGGGCATGTTGCTGGCTTCTCCCGATGCGCCGGTCAGCGTCTTGGGGATGTCGCCTTCGCCAATCATGATCGTAGTAGGGATCGTGATCGGTCAGGGGTTTTTTATCTGGGCGCACCGCCGGCAGGCGCAGGGTAAGGCGCCCTTGCTTTCGCTGGAGGTGCTGGACACCCCCCAAGAACGCGCGGCTACTTATAGTCTATTCATCATCGCCGCCTTGGGACCGGCAATTAACTTTTTAATCCCGCTTTACATTCAGATCGTCCAGGGAGGCGACAGCCTCCAAACCTCGATCGCGGTCATCCCGTACTCGCTGGCGATCTTTATAGCCACCGCCATGGTAGTGCGTCTTTTCGAGCGCTTCACCCCGCGCCAAATCGGTCGAGGCGGTTTTATCATCGTTGCCATTGGGCTGGCGCTGCTGGCAATTGCCATCCGCAATGACTGGGGCACTCCGTTGGTGATCTTCAGCCTGATCGTGATCGGTCTGGGAGAAGGAGCGCTGCTGACATTGGTATTCAACGTGCTGGTATCCGCTTCACCTAAGAAGCTGGCGGGCGATGTGGGGGCGCTGCGCGGCACGACCAACAACCTGGCAACCGGGCTGGGCACGGCTTTTGCCAGCGTGCTGTCAGTCTCCGTCTTGAGCATCATCGTTGTGAACAGCTTGCTCCGCAGCCCGGTCATCCCGGATGTGGTGGTTGAGAATACTACCTATTTGGATGAGATCGACTTTATCAGCAACGAACAGTTGGACGATGTGCTGGAAGAAACCGACCTGACGCCGAGGCAGGAGGCGGAGGTGTTTGAGATCAACGTGGAGGCGCGCCTGCAAGCGCTAAAAATCTCGTTCCTGACCCTGGCTTGCGTGGCGGCGCTGGCGATATTGCCTGCCGGCAAGCTGCCAGACTATGTCCCCGGCGAAGTGATCGTCGATTCATTCGAAAATTCGTCCCAGAAACCCGCAGAAAGCAGCTAGTTAAACATCAAGATTTCTAAGGCATCAGCTAAAATACAATCTGAAAGCGAGGAACTAATCTTTGTCAAAAAATACGAATGAAGCAATCCAGTTTGCCCGAACCAATGCGGAAAGGTTTCAAAGTGAGCTGTTCGAGATGCTGCGCTTCCCCAGCATCAGCGCCAACCCCGCCCACGCCGAGGATGTGCGCCAGATGGCGCAATGGCTCGAAACACACCTGCGCAGCCTGGGTCTTGAAAATGTAAAGACCTATCCGACAGCCGGTCACCCGGTCGTTTACGCCGAGTGGCTGGGCGCTGGACCGGATCGTCCAACCGTGCTAGTTTACGGTCACTACGATGTGGTGCCAGCCGACATGGAAGACGGCTGGGATACGCCGCCATTCGAACCGTTCGTTAAAGATGGCAAGGTGTACGCCCGCGGCGCGACGGACGATAAAGGCCAGCTTTTCATCCACGTCAAAGCGCTCGAAGCTTATCTGCGGACCGGAGGCGCGCCGGTCAATCTCAAGATTCTGCTCGAAGGCGAGGAGGAGGTCTCATCTCCAAACCTGGCGCCTTTCATCAAGGAAAACCTGGAAATGCTCAAAGCGGATGTTTGCGTGATCAGCGATTCATCGATGCGCATCGTCGAAGAGCCAGCGATCACCCACAGCCTGCGCGGCATGACCTACATCCAGGTGGAGGTTCAAGGTCCCAAGGAAGACCTGCACAGCGGTTTCTGGGGCGGCGCAGTGCACAATCCCGCCCTGGCTCTGGTTGAGATACTGGGCAAGCTCTACAACCCCGACAATACCATCGCCGTTCCAGGTTTCTATGATGACGTTGCCGCGCTCACGCCCGAAGAACGCCAGATGATCGCTAAGAATGAGCTCACCGAAGCGCAGTTCAAGGAAGCGACCGGCGTGCCGGCGGTCTGGGGCGATCAGAATTACACCATTCGTGAGCGCGTCTCAGCCCGCCCCACCCTGGATATCAACGGCTTGTGGAGCGGCTGGAGTGGTCCAGGACCGAAGACCATCATCCCGGGCAAAGCGGGCGCAAAACTGAGCTCGCGCCTGGTCGGCAACCAAAACCCGGATAAGATCTACCAACTGCTCAAACAATATATCGAATCGATTGCCCCGCCCACCGTCACCGTCAGCGTCAGCTTAGTGACCAAGGGTAACCCTGCGCTGATCCCCTTTGACCTGCCCGAAATGCAGGCGGCTGCCCGCGCCTATGAAAAAGGGTGGGGATATTCTCCCGTATTCACGCGCGGCGGCGGCAGCATCCCAATCGTGGCAGATATCTATGACCTGATGAAAATCCCGGTGGTCATGATGGGCTACGGGTTAGACAGCGACGGCTTACATTCACCAAACGAGCACTACAGTCTGGCGATGTTCCACCGCGGCATCGAGACTGCGATTACCTATCTGGACGAGTTAGCGGCGCTGCCGCGCCCCTAAAACGTGAAAGAAAGCGCGAAAGCGTTAGAGTTGGAAAACGAAGAAACAACCTATTATTACTATACAGAAAAGGAGAAAGATATGGAAATTACAGTAAAGACGGGCAACTTGCTGCACGAACCATCCGATCTGGCGATGCTGGCGACTTTTGAGGACGCTGCACTGCCGTCGGAGGTGACAGACCTGCTCGAGCCCAAAGATTTTCGCGGCAAAGCCAACGAAACGCTGCTGCTCTACCCGCGCGGCGCGGCTGCGCCGCGGCGTTTGCTGCTGGTCGGGCTGGGTAAGCGCGAAGCTGTCAGCGCCGAGAGCATTCGCCGCGCGAGCGCGACCGCCGTCAAGGAGGCTCGCAGGCTGCAAGTCGCCGCCATCACGGTCGCCGTCAACGGCGATCTGCCCCTGGACGCCGAAGTAGCCGGTCAGGCGTTTGCGGAAGGGTTGGATATGGGGGCTTACCGTTTTGCCCGCTACCAAACCGGGCTGGCTAACGAGCAGACTTTCCTGGTCGAGCGCGCCACGGTCTTCAGCCAAACAGTCGAACGGACGCGCCGCGGCGCCGCTGCCGGTCAAACGACCGCCCGCGGGGTGAACTTTGCCCGCGACCTGGTCAACGGTCCGGGCTACGCCTTGACCCCAGCCGTACTCGGCGAAGAAGCCCTGGCGCTGGGCAAGCGCCTCGGTTTGAAAGTGACTGTGCTGGATAAAGCTCAGCTCACCGAACAGGGCTTTGGCGGGATCCTAGCGGTCGGCAAAGGTTCCATTAACGAGCCGCGCTTCATCGTGATGGAATACGGCGAGCCTAAAAAGGGCACGCCAACCATTTGTCTGGTGGGCAAAGGTCTGACCTTTGATTCTGGCGGGCTTTCCCTCAAACCGCCCGACGCAATGGAGACCATGAAGTCGGACATGGGCGGCTCGGCTGCCGTTTTTGGCGCGATGCAAGTCGTAGCCGAGACCAAGCCATCGCTGCATGTGGTCGGGCTGGTCTCATCCGCCGAGAACATGCCCAGCAGCAACGCTTACCGCCCGGGCGACATCGTGAAGACGCTGAGCGGCAAGACGATCGAAGTGCTCAACACCGACGCCGAAGGGCGCATCATCCTTTCCGACGCGTTGTTCTATGCCCAGCGCTACAAACCGGACGCGATCGTCGAGCTTTCGACCCTCACCGGGGCAATCATCATCGCGCTGGGCGCACATGCTACCGGCATGATGGGCACCGACCAGAGCCTGGTCGATAGGATCAGCCGCGCCGGCGAACTCAGCGCCGAGAAGGTGTGGCAGCTCCCCCTCTGGGACGAGTACCACGCGATGGTCAAGAGCGAGATCGCTGACTTGAAGAACATCGCGGGGCGGGCGGCAGGTTCGATCACGGCTGGGGCGTTCCTGGCGGCTTTCGTGGGCGACTTTCCCTTCGTGCATCTCGACATTGCCGGTACAGCCTGGGTCGACCGACCAGCCAAATCCTACGACGTACATGGCGGCACAGGCGTGGGCGTGCGTCTGCTCGCCGAATTTCTGAAAGGGTATGTATAATCGCCTGTTTCGTGCTATCCGGGCGCAGCGCTCTTTCAAGGCGCGCTGCGCCTGCACAACAGCCATTACTGCATGATCGGAAAATCAATCATCTTGGAGGAGGTATAAATGAGTGCTAAAGTCGCAAATGGAGGACAATCGGGTGGTATGCAGGGGCTGCTCAACGCCGTCGAAAAGATAGGCAACAAAGTCCCCCACCCTGTTCTCATGTTTTTGTACCTGATTATCTTTGTGATCCTGCTCTCCGCCGTCTTGGACCTGGCAGGCGCCAGCGTCACAGAAACCATTGCGGTACCCGTCGAAACCGAAACGGAATATGATTACTATGAGGATACCACTAACCCAGGGGTGGTGGCGCCATCTGATCGTTACCAAGAAGACATGTTTGAGCTTAAGGAAGTAACGATCACGGTGAACAACCTCCTGTCGGTAGAGGGCATCCGCTTCATCTTCTCGTCGTTTGTCAGCAACTTTGCTGGCTTCGGCGTCATAGCGGTCACTTTCATCGCCATGATGGGCGCCGGCGTGGCTGAAGAGGCGGGGATGATGGGCGCCTTGGTGCGCAAGCTGGTGGCGGTTTCGCCCCGTAAGGCGCTGAGCTACATCCTTATCCTCATCGGTGTGATCATGAGCATCGCCTCGGACGCAGGATATTTGATCCTCATCCCCTTAGCCGCGGCGGCTTTCCTGAGCGTGGGGCGACACCCCCTCGCCGGGCTGGCCGCAGGCTTTGCCGGTGTCGCCACGATCTTCATGGTGAACCCGATCATTGCACCGATAGATGCCATGATCACCGAGATCGTCAATGAAGCCATCGGTATTACCGGGGGGGAGCCGATTTCGATCGTCGCCAACTTCTTCTTCTCAGTCGCCTTTTCGTTTATCATGGCTTTTGTGGCTATGCTGATCACAGAGCGCCTGGTTGAGCCGCGCCTCGGCAAGTACGTGCCCGAGGAAGGCTTGGATGACGGCGGGGCAGCGGAGGGTGTCGCTGCTGAGGGTGAGGCGCGTGGCTTGAAGTTTGCGACTTACGGTTTCCTGGGGATCCTCGTCCTGGTTCTACTCCTGACCCTGCCCCCGGGAGCGCCGCTGCGCCACCCGGAGACTGGAAGCATCGTCGGTAACACGCCGTTTATGGACAGCCTGCTGTTTATCGTCATGCTGTTCTTCCTGGTTTCCGGCACCTGCTACGGCATCGGCGCCAAGACGATGAGCGGCGCCAACGATGTCATCAAAGCCGTCACCAAGACGTTCTCCGGGCTGGGCGGGATGGTCTTTATGCTGTTGATGATCAGCCAGTTCATTGCCTTCTTCAACTATAGCAATCTACCCCGGCTGATCGCTGTTTCGCTGGCGGAATTGCTCGAATCGGCAAACCTCGGGGCGATCCCGTTGTTGATCGGGTTCATCCTGGTCATCGTGCTGCTCGATTTCATCATGCCAGGCGCCCTCCCGAAGTGGGCAATCTTTGCGCCGATCTTCGTCCCGCTCTTTATCCGGCTGGGGGTTGCGCCGCAAACCTTGCTCGCCGCATACCGGATCGCTGACTCGCCGGTGAACGCCATCACGCCGTTGATGGTCTACCTGCCGATCATCGTGATCTTTGCACAGCGTTATCAGAAAAACGCCGGCATCGGAACCATCGTTGCCTTGATGCTGCCCTATTCGGTGATCATCCTGATCGTGTGGACGGTTCTCTTCATCGTCTGGTTCCTGCTTGGAATTCCACTCGGACCGGGTTATCTGCCGGGTGTGTAAAGCGCCAACAGCCTGGCTTGACAGCCTGACATTTCGGTGCGGCGTGTGCACAACCTGGCGCGCCGCACCGGGTTGTTTTGAATGAATGATTTTCTGCTTGTTCTGATCATCGCCAGCGTCGCGGCTTTCCTGACCTACCTGGGCGCGCCGGCAGCCGAACGGTTCGAGGCGCCCGATCGCGCGGTCAACGCCGCGCTGCAATTTGCAGCCGGGATCATCACCGCGTTAGTGGCGTTCAGCCTGATGCCCGCGGCGCTGCGCGGCGGCGCGTTTCAAATCGGCATGCTGGCTTTTTTCATGGGCGGCGGGTTGTTCGTGCTGATTGAATTCCTGGCTGTGCGCCGGTTAGCGTCCGCCTCCACAAGTTCTGTGACGGCGCCTTCGATCGGGCTTTTTATTGGCGTGCTGGTGGATTTTGTGGTGGATGGCGTCTTGATCGGGGTCGGCTCAACGGTGTCCATCAGCATGGGTCTGCTGCTGGCGCTTAGTCTGGCGCTGAGCGCCGCGCCGCTGGCTTTTCTTACGATTGCTACGGCAAAAAGACAGGGCATACCCAGAGAGTATCGCCGCCGGCTTTCGTTCTTATTTATGGTTTGTATGCTGGGTGGCGCAGTCCTGGGTTTCGGTTTGCTGCGCAATCAGTCCGAAGCTGTCCGGTTGGCGCTCCTTGCCCTCGCGGCTGGCTTTCTTTTGACCATGGTGACGCAAAGTATGATCCCCGAAGCAAACCGCGATGGCGAGCCTGGTTTCGCTGGAATCCTATTTGTGGGCGGCATCTCGCTGTATGCCCTGCTGACCTTCTTGCTCCTCTAAGCGATCCAACTTAATTGTTATCACACCTTAATCTTCGCCGCCGCGCGGGGGCTTTTTTTGCTCCGATAATTATGTTATAAAGTAGGCGTGAACGCTCTTAGCGGATCAGTCTGCGCGGTTTATCATGAAAACTGATCTTTACCCCGTGCGCTGGTGGGATCTCCCGGCGGTGCTGCTGTTGATGGCGGCTCTGCTGACTGCTGGCACGCGCCTGGTAGCCACCGATTGGACCGCGCACCTTTTTCTAGTACAGACGCTGGTGTTCCTCAGCCTGATCGCCGGGCTGGCGCTCGGATACAGCCGTTTCTCCCCCAGGACTGCCGCTTTTTTTGCCGTGATCTACGGCGCCTTCGCCGCTCCCTGGCAGCTCGGGACCACCCTGCCCGCGAATTACACCTGGCTGGAGCGCATGGTGATATTGATCAGCCGGCTGCAGATCATCATCAACCAGTTGGTTCTGCACGAACCGGTAAGGGATTCGCTGCTCTTCCTGGTTGCTATGTTTGCGCTGTTTTGGACGATCGCCGTTTATGCGGGATATGTGCTCATCCGACGCGGCGACGCCTGGCTGGCAGTGCTGCCGGCGGGTCTGACGATGTTTGTAATCCATTCGTTCGATTCGGTGGTTTCCAGCCGGGTCTGGTATCTTGCCGCGTTTCTCTTTTTCAGCCTGATCCTGGCAGCCCGCATGGTATTTGTCCAGCATCACAGCCAGTGGCAGAACAGCCGCGCCACGATTCCGCCCCACATCGGTCTCGATTTTATCCGTTACACGATCCTGATCACTTTCGTTATCGTGATCTTCGCCTGGACCATGCCCGCGTTGGCAAAGGCGCTGCCTGAGGCGGCGCGCCTCTGGCAGCCCGTGCGCACCGCCTGGGATGAATCGGTCAACAACTTCGAGAACGCGTTTGCTTCGCTCAAAGCGACCGTCTTCTCCTACACAGCCGTTTACAGTCCCACCTCCTCGCTGGGGCGGGGTTCGGTGCTGACGGATGCCCAGGTGTTTCGCGCCAGCGCCCCCGCGGATCTGCCCACCGGGGCGCGCCTGTATTGGCGGGCGCGCGTCTACGACACCTATAAAAACGGGCAGTGGCAGGCAAACTTCGATCGAACGCAAAATTTCGATCCTTTCGGAAAGGACCTCCCGATCGAACCGGGCAACAGCCGCTGGCTGGGCAGTTTCTCCATCATCAGCGCCGCGCACATCACCACACTGTTCACCCCGGCGCAGCCCTTGTGGGTGAGTCGCCACGGCAAAGTAGAATATCTCCAGAATTCAGACGGAACGATCGATATATCCACTTTTTCGGCGGATCCATCCATCTCCCCCGGGGAGAGCTATGACATCCTGGCTTCACTTAGCGACCCCACCGCCGACGATCTGCGCTCAGATCACACGGACTATCCAAGCTGGGTGAAGGAGAGGTATCTTCAGCTCCCTGATACGATCACCCCGCGCACGCGGGAACTGGCAGAGCGTCTCACCGCCGGGCTCGAGTCGCCATACGACAAAGCCCTGGCGATCACAGATTACCTGCGCCTCAACATCCGCTATGTCCAGGTCCTGGAGCAGGCACCCCCGTCGAACCAGGAACCCATCGACTGGTTTTTATTCGAGTCGCGGGCTGGGTTTTGCAATTATTATTCCTCGGCAGAAATTATCATGCTGCGCGCGCTGGGCATCCCGGCGCGCTGGGCAGCCGGATATGCCCAAGGAGAAGCGCTGGGCAGTCAGGCAATCGACGCCTTGACGAACAAACAAATCTATATCGTCCGCCAAAAAGACGCCCATTCCTGGCCCGAAGTGTTTTTCCCAAGTTACGGCTGGGTCGAGTTCGAGCCAACCGCCTCGCAGCCAGCCCTGGTGCGCCTGGAAAGCGACCAGAACCTGGAAAACGGCGCGCCCACCCTGGAAGAAGAACTGACCGCCCTGAAACAGGATAAGCGCGAGCAACTGGCGCTCCTGCGGGAGGCAGCCAGCCAGGAAGCCAGCGCCGGGAGCCAAACCGAGCCGCTCCGCAGGGTATCCTGGGTCTTCAGCCTGGCGGTTGGGATTTTGCTGTTAGCCCTGGCGCTCATCTCCCTGCCGCTTTTTGGTTTGCCGACCGCGCCAACGCTGCTAGAAACCCTTTTCCTGCGCCTCGGTCTGACTCCTCCGGAGTCGGTCCGCAAACTGGCTGCCTGGGCTGAGCAAGCCCCCAAACCCAAGCCGATCCAGGTGCCGCCGTTTCCGCTCATCCTCGAAAGAACCTTCCAGCGCCTGGGGCTGCGCCCGCCGCGCTTTGTCGAGCGCTGGGCGCGCCGAGCCGAACTGCCTCCCCTCTCGAAAGCTTATCTCGAAATCAACCGCAGCCTTTCACGGCTCGGCAAACATCCCCGCTTGACCGAAACGCCCGCCGAGCGCGCGTTAGCGCTGGGTAAAGCGCTGCCTGCCGCCGAAACGCCCGCCAGAGAGCTGGTTGACCAATACCAGATCGGGACTTTTAGCACGCTCCCGGTGGATCTAGACCTGGCGCGCAAATCGGCTTTGGAGATCCGCCGGTTATCTTATATGGCTGTTCTAGAGCGTTTCTTTGCGCGGTTCCAAAAACCGGCGCCCGACGCGCGCCTTCAACACAAGCCCTCATCCAACGGTCATCAACCAGAAAGCTAAACGCTGAGAGCTTCGGCTTTTTTGGACATATCTCAGTCAGCCTGCGGCTGGCTCAGCCAATCGCGATATTTATCGGCAAACAAAGCGGGTGCGCCGCCGGTGTGCCAGAAAAGCACCCGCTCCTCGGGGGCAAAAAAGCCCTTGCGGATCAGGTCTATCAGCCCAAACGCCGCCCGGGCGGTATAAACCGGGTCGAGCAGCAAGCCTTCCTTACGGGCAAACAGGTCGATCGCGCGGCGCTCTCCCGGACCTGGCACGCCGTATCCGCCTCCCACATAATCTGCGTTCACCAAAATATCCTCGGCTGCGAAGGTGAACCGTTCGCCCAAAAGGTCGGCGGTCTGAGTCGCCAGGCTGGCAACGCGCGCTTTGAGCGTTTCGGTAGTTTCATCAACGCTGATCCCGAGGACGCGCCCCTGGAAGCCGAACGCTTGTGCGCCCACAACCAACCCTGCCTGGGTGCCGCCCGAAGACGAGGGAAACACGATCCAATCGACCGGCAGTTGCTGGGCGAGAAATTCCTGCATGGCGACTGCGTAAGCCGCCGCCCCGCTGGGGTTCGAACCTCCGTAAGGGATCAGGTAAGGGCGCCGACCCGCCGCCCAGGCTGCTTGAAAAGTCTGATCGAGGGTCGCTTCACGCTCGGCGCGGCGGGTCAGGACAATTTCAGCGCCAAGCAGACGATCGACCAGCAGGTTGGCGGACAGGGATGGCAGCCTGTCTTCGGAGCCGCCCGACGCGTCGACCGGATAAAGCACCAGGATGCAATCAAAACCATAGCGCGCCGCGGCAGCCGCCGTCTGGCGGCAGTGATTGGATTGCAGCGCGCCGGCGGTGATCAACGTCTTAGCGCCGTTCGCCTGGGCTTCCGCGACCAGGAACTCCAGTTTGCGCGTTTTGTTCCCGCCCAGGGCTAACCCGGTCTGGTCGTCGCGCTTGACCCAGATTTTCGGTCCACCCAGGCTGGCGGTCAACCTGGGCAGCGATTCTACCGGGGTGGGCAGATGGGCAATTTTTAAATGAGGCAGGTTCTTCATTTCATTTTCCTTATATCTAGGAGATTATCCAACCAGATGGCGCGTACGTTCAATTCCGCGCCGCCTCATCACATCGAGCAGGCGCGGCAAAATGTGAGTATATAACCGGTATAACATCGGACGCAGGGGCAAATCCCAGGCGCCGATGTGGCGCACTACTTGCCCCCCCAAGCCCTCCTTAAACCGAAACACCCCCCACATCGGATCGCTTTCATTGAACTCATCGGGCGCCCCCCACAGATCATACGTCTCAATCCCGAGGCGCTTGAGACGCCGGATGGCTTCCCATTGAAGCAAATAGTTCGGCATTTTTTCGCGCTGCGCCTGGGTCGACATGCCGTGCATGTACCACGCCCGCCCCGCGAAGTGGAAGATCACCAGCGCTGCCAACGGTTTGCCCTCCGCTTCAGCGATCAGCGCCTCCGCCAGCCGGTTTTTGAAAAACAAACGCCAGAGCGCCTCGTAATAGGCTCCCTCGCGAATGACAAACCCGTCGCGGTGCGCGGTTTCGGCGTATATGCGGTAGAGCAAACCGGTTTCATCTACTTCAGCTACACGAACCCTCACCCCTTTGCGTTCTGCCAGCCGGATGTTGTAGCGGGTTTTTTGCTTCATCTGCGCCAGCAGCATTTCTTCGTCCTTGCTCAAATCCAACGTAAGGGTGTTGCGAAACTGGATCTGTTCTTCTGATAACCGCCAGCCAGACTCGCCCAGCTCAGCCTGCACCGCTAGACCCAACGCGGCATCCGCAGAACCTTCTTGCCCCGCGAACCCAAACCCAACCGGCACATCCGCGTCGATCTTGACGAAAATTGCTCGTTTACGCCGCGCCTGCTCGGCAAGGTCGCTCAGCACCTGGCGGCGCAAGCCGCCATCCTGCCAATCCAGCAGCGGTCCCTTCGGAACGTAAAAGACCCGCAGCCCGGTTTCCCGCCCCGCAAGCCGAACAGAGCGCATCAACGCCATCGCTGCCGCCAGCGTCTCCCCGTTTCTCCCCTGCCAGACCAGCGGCAGAAGCTGCCAGCCATGGCGCGATTTGACCTGCGCCCATTCCCAGGTCTGTAAAACGTGCGCGCCGGGCAGAGGCGCAATCAACTTATTCCAGGTCTCAGGAGTTCCCCGAAATTGGCTGAACATTCTCAACTCTGCCTGCCAAACAACCTGGGCGCCAGCCATTGATAGAGCCGGTAAAGCGCCGGCTTATAGACCCGGTTCAATGTCGGATAAGACCGCCGCAATTCGCCCCCAAAACCGCGCTTGAAGCGATACACACCCCATAAACCGTCGTGGCGTTGGGTAAATTCAGCCTCCAGTTCAGCCTCATCGGCATCCGGAACGCCCCACAGATCATAAGTCTGGCAGCCATGCGCCCGCGCCCAGCGCATCGCTTCCCACTGGAGCAGATAAGCCGGCATGCGCTCACGGTGCTCGTTCCCCGAAGCGCCAAAAAAATACCAGGCGCGCGCGCCGTGCCGGAAAGCCATCAACGCCGCGATCGGCTCGCCCTCGAACTCCGCTAAGAGCAACACGCAGCGGTCATCGGATGAAAACAGCGCGTTTGCCCGTTGATAATATTCCAGGCTGTGAACCCCAAAAAAATCCCTTTCAGCGGTAAGCTGGATCAATCGGTAAAAAGCCGCGATGTCCGCGCTGGCGCGTACATTGACCCCCTTTTTTTGAGCCAGGCGGACGTTATAGCGCGTCTTTTGTTTCATGCGCGCTAATACCCGCTCTTCGCTGCCTTGCAGATCCACCACGAGCGTTCGGCAGGGTTGGATCGTCTGGAAGCCCGCCTCGAACCCCGCTGACTTGAGCGCGCTCTGTTCCAGCTTCAACTCCGCATCCCATAAATCCGGCTCGATAATGAGAAATATCGCACCTTCCTGCCGGCATAGCCGGTCCAGTTCGCCCCAGAATTCCGGATGGTGTGTGAACGCCCCGCAGCCTACTGGTCCCTTAGCGACATAGGCGATGCTCAACCGAAAAGGGAGTATCCTGAACAGGATCTGCGCCCCAATCTTTTCACCCGATGCGGCTGCCTGGGAAACAAGATAACGCGGTTTCCATCCAAACGAAGACTTTAAATCCCCCCAGGCGCGCGTCTGTAAAATGTGCGCCTCCGGATGGTCAACCAGAAAAATGTCCCACTCGTTGGGCGTCAATTCGGGCAATTCGAAAACCTCAAAGGGAATGACCCTCTCAAATATAAGAGATCAGATCCGGTGTAGGCTGGCTGCGCACCGCCGCTCCGGGGATGCAGCGGTCCATGATTTTGATGATCGAAGCAGAATCGCCCTCGCGCGCCAGATGGATCAACTCATCCACCGTTTGCTGGAGGCTGGCTCCGCTCAGCAAGTTTTCTTCAGCTAAAAGCAAGATGTCCGGATGAGGGGTGGTCTCATATTGCGCCCATTGATCCCAAAGCTCCTCGCTGAGCTTCTCGCCTGGGCGAATTCCGGTGAACACAATTTCAATGTCTTTTCCAGGCTCCAAGCCCGATAAGCGGATCAAGTCTTCAGCCAGATCAAGGATGCGCACTTGCTCGCCCATTTTCAGGATGAACACTTCCCCGCCGTGACCTAACGCAGAAGCCTGGAGCACCAGGTGCACGGCTTCGGGAATGGTCATGAAGAAGCGCTTCATGTCGGGGTGGGTCACCGTAACCGGCCCGCCGTTGGCGATCTGGCGCTTGAACAAGGGCACCACGCTGCCCCGGCTGCCAAGCACGTTCCCGAAACGCACAACCGAGTAAGCCTGACCAGACTGCCGCGCTGCATCCAGCACAAGCATTTCAGCCAAACGTTTCGTCGCCCCATAGACGCTGGAAGGCTGGATGGCTTTATCGGTCGAGATCATGACCAACTTCCGGGTTTCGAAGTTGATCGCCGTCTCAGCCACATTGCGCGTCCCCAAGACATTGTTGGCAACCGCCTCTTCGACGTTGACCTCCATCAGTGGGACATGCTTATGCGCTGCGGTATGGAAGACGATCTCAGGACGCAGTTCAGAAAAAACCTGATTCAACCGGTCGATGTCCCGCACGTCTGCGATCACCGGAAGGACGGGCAGTGAAGAGAAGTTCTCCTGCATTTCGAACAGCGTCTCGAAAATGCTGTTCTCTCCGTGCCCAAGCAGAACCAACGAGCGCGGCGCCCAGCGCGCCAGTTGACGGCACAGTTCGCGCCCGATCGATCCACCCGCCCCGGTGACCATCACACACCGCCCGCTGAGGCTTTGACCGACCAGGTGTTCGTCGATGTGGACTGTTTCGCGCCGCAGCAAGTCGGTGATTTCGACTTCGCGCAGCCGGCTCACATTAACTTTGCCGCCAATGAGCTCGTACATACCGGGCATGGTGCGGAAAGGGATGCCGCGCGCCCGGCAGACATCGGATACCTGGCGGACAACACTCCCCGGGGCGCTGGGGATGGCGATGATGACTTCGTGGATGCGGCGCAGCATGACCGTGCGCGCCAGTTCGTTCAGCGTGCCAACCACCGGAACGCCATGAATCTGCTGTTTGAGCTTATCCTGGTTATCATCCAGGAAACACACCGGCTGCAGCCGCAAGTTTGCATTCTTCTGCATTTCGCGCACCACCAGCGCGCCGGCGTCGCCTGCCCCAACGATCAAGACCCTGCGCAGGCTTTTCTGCGGCGCGGTTGAAGCCTGCTGGAAATCGGAAAGAATGCGCAGCGAAAACCTGAAACCGCCCACCAGGATTAGCGTGAGCAGCCAGTCGATTGGCAGCGTGCTGCGCGGAAAGAAGGGGATGACCTGCACAGCATGCAAAACCACGATCACAAGCGAAACCAGCACCGAAGCCACCGACACCGCCACAACAAGCAGCTTGAGTTCCTGGATGCTGGCGTACACCCACAGACGGCGGTAAAGACCAAACACATAAAATACGATCGGTTTGACGACCAGGCTTATCCCCAGGAGCCAATAAGCTTGCGGCAGGTAGAAAGTGAACAGCGGACCCAGATCGGTGCGCAGCGCAAAACTTCCCAGAGCCGCAACGACGATCAACAACAAATCGACCAGCAAGATCAACCTGCCGCGCATGAAAATGCTCGATCTCATCGTGTTATCGACCTCGAAATCCCAATACGGTGGCTGGGGTGCGCAAAAGGATCATGAGATCCATGAAAAGGTTGCGGTGTTTAATGTAGTATAGATCATATTCCAGCTTCACGATCGTTTCATCGATATTGGAAGCGTAACCAAAATTGACCTGTGCCCAGCCGGTGATCCCCGGCTTGATCAGCAGCCGCGCCCGGTAGAACGGAATGTGCTGCTGGAAATACTCCACCAACTCGGGACGCTCCGCGCGCGGACCCACCAAGCTCATCTCGCCGCGCAGTACATTCAAGAACTGAGGCAGTTCATCGAGATGGGTCTTGCGCAGCAGGCGTCCGAGGCGGGTGGCTCGCTCGTCATCTTCGCGCGCCCAGCGCGGCTGACCATCCGGTTCCGCGTCGAGCCGCATGGTGCGAAACTTCAGAATGTTGTATGGCTGCCCGCCTTTACCGTAGCGGGTTTGTTTGTAAAAGATTGGCAGCCCGTCATCCAGTAAAGTCAACACAGTGATGAATGGTAAGACGAGCAGCATTCCCAGCGTGCCAATTAAGCCCCCCAGAATATCCAGCAGCCGCTTGGCGAACAAGAAAAAAACGGACACGCGCAACTCATCGACAAAGGACTTCAAGATCCAATTGGCTTCCAGCATCATGATCGGCACGCGGTTGAGCACCTCCTCATAAGCGGTCGGCATGCGGATGATTTCAACCCCCTGCTCTTGGACATCCAGCAAAGCCTGGAACATGCCGCCCTGCATATCGCCCGAGATCGCCACAATGATATCCGAGATGTTGTTCTCTTGAACCACGCCCAAAAGCTGAGCGCTGGAGCCGATGACCGGGACATCTTGGATTATTGTGCCCAGTTTGCGGTGATCGTCATCGATAATGCCGACCATCGTGAACGGCGAGGTGTTCAGACAATTGATGGCGCGCAGCAACATCTGCCCGCTTTTCCCTCCGCCAACCAATAAAGCCCGGCGCTTAAACTGCGGTCCAGTAAAGACAGAAATATACAACCAACGCCATGCCAGGGTGAACGCAAAGATCAGGATTAAAAATGACGCCACCCCCCGACGCGGCAGCAGCGAAATGGGAGGAGCGTTGTAATAAAAGTATAGCGCCAGGTACAACACCAGCCCGAGGGCGGTTGCGCCAGCCACGCCGCGCATCGAATATGCGCGATCGCCAGCCCGGTGCACATCATACAGCTCGATCATCAACAGGCAGACCAGCCAGATCAGCGGCAGCAAATAAAACCAGATCGGGACACGCTTGCGCAGGAACTCTAGCGAGAAGCCCATGAAACGTTCGCTGGTGCCCCAGTAGTAAAGCGATATTCCTAACGCCACCAGACCCGCCAGCAGATCCCCTAAGATCAACAGCGCGCGGCGTTCGCTGACGCGCAACTGCCAGCGATAAGTGCGTTGAGATGGTTTATTATCACTCATCCAGAGATCAGGCTCCACAAAAAGGCGCTGCCCCAAGAAAAATGCATCGTCGCAATTGCCAGAGGCAGGCTTGCAACCAGCGCCGGGTCGCGCCGCTCCCATGCCAGGCGTATTCCAGCCAGCAAGAGAACCAGGACATAGATCGAGGATTCTAACATGAATAACCAGCCTGCGAAGGACTGCCAAATCGCCATGATTGCCAAAACCAGCAAACTGACAATGAACGCCGGGGGCAGCGCTTGCCGCCAGCGCAAAGTCTTTGGATAGCGGCGCAGCATGCGGGCTTTCCAATAGCCGTAGCGCCAATACTGCCGCGCAAGTTCCTTAAGTGTGGGCCGCGCAAAATAGACCGAGCGGATCATGGAGTCGAGCCAGATGCGGCCGCCCGCCTCTCGCACGCGCGCGTTGAATTCATAATCTTCGTTGGTCAACAGGTCTTCATTATATAGACCAACACGCTCAACCAGACTGCGCCGGAAAGCCCCAAACGGCACGGTGTCCACCAGTTGCGCCTTGCGGGAAATGCGATAATGGGCATCCCCAACGCCCAGCGGGTGAGCGGCTGCCAGGGCGATTGCCCGCGCCTGCCAACTGGCGTTGCGCGGTTGGATTTCCCAGACCCCGCCGACCGAATCGCCCAGCCCCTGTTCCAGCCCGGCAACACAGCGCGCGACGTATTCGGAATCCGGCATGGAATGCGCGTCCAGGCGTACAATGATTTCACCCTGGGCTGCGCTAATCGCGCGATTGAGCGCGGCTGGGATGGTGACTTTTGGGTTATCCACGATGTGCACTTTCAACTCGGGGTGCGCCCGCGCGAACTCTTCGATCCGCGGGCGGGTCTGGTCCTTGGAAAGCCCATCCGCGATGATCACTTCCATCTCGTCGTGTGGAAATGACTGGGCGAAAATTGCTTCCAGAAGCAATTGGATGGTATCCTGTTCGTTGTAACAGGGGACAACGATCGAGACGCTGGTCATGGCGCTACGCCAGCACCCTCGCAAAGAAATGGCGGTAGTACGGAATTTTCATTCTTTAGGTCGCAGCCAGATTTCATCCAGTGGCTAAGCCGGGGCTGAAGCTCAGATACAATCCCGCAGCATGCGCGCGGTCCTGCCAGCCGGGGCGCTAAAATAACGGCTGACCTCCACGCTATAGCCTTCGGGTAGGACAAAGTTTAGCTTCAGAGAACTGCCCGCCGGGCAGGGTTATTTAGCCAGATATGCAATTGCCTCGACCTCCACAGCGCCGCCCTTCGGAAGGGCTGCAACCTGGATCGTGGAACGAGCCGGAAAATCCACGTTGAAGTATTCGCCGTAAATCGCGTTCATCTTGGCAAAATCGCCCATGTCTCTCAAGAACACGGTGGTCTTGAGCACCCGGTTGAGCGAGCTGCCCGCAGCTTTAAGGACGTACTGCAAATTTGTCAGGGCTTGACGAGTTTCCGCCTCGACCCCTCCGGCGACGAGCTCTCCGGTGGCTGGGTCCAGTCCGAGTTGTCCCGAAGCAAACACCAACTCGCCGAACCGGTTGGCGACATTGTAGGGCCCAAGCGCCTTGGGGGCTTTTTCAGCCTGAACAATTTGTTTCTCTGTCATTTTGATCACCTCGTTATCTATGCGATTTCGTTTTATCAAAGGATTTGAAAATCCTAAGAGCGCCCTAGATTTATTCGAATTTGAGCAGATATAAGACATCTTTCAACAGGGTCTCGAAAAGCTCGGTCATGATTTGCGGATCCGCCTGGTAGGCTCCGCCAAACATACCGTCTCCATAGACCCGGCGGGCTTCCTCTGCGCCAAGCAGCCCAGGGACGTGCGGCGGAGGTTTTTTGACCTCAGGCAGTTCTGCGACCCGGGTAAATGGAAACGCCTCCATCCAGTTGGCATGACTGGGACGCAGATCGTATTTCTGCGCTAAAGACTCTGCGCTGTGCGACGTCCACCAGGCGTACCATGCCAGCCGCAGACCGGCAAGCTCGTCGGCTATTTCGTAAAGCCGGCCGCGCGCCGGGTCGTTGCCCCCATGACCATTCAAAATCAGCAGGCGCCGAAAGCCATGCCGGTAGGCAGAGCGCACCAGGTCTTCGACCAGATTCAGCAGCGTGCTAACGCGCAAGCTCAGCGTGCCTGGATATCCCATAAAATAGCTGGAGCTGCCAAAATTGAGCGAGGGCGCAACAAGCACGCCCGTTTGGGCGCTGGCAGCATCCGCCAGCGCCAGCGGAATCCGCACATCCGTCAGCAGGCTGAGATAGCCGTGCTGCTCACAGGCGCCCAGCACCAGCATCAACCGGTCTTCCGTCTGGAGATAGTTCTCAACGTCGAACCAGTTCAATTCTTCGAAGCGCACGGATTCCTCCAAATTATTGGTATCATTACCTATTGTACCAACATCTCAATGTAAAAAAATGCTCTTCTGCAGATTTATTGTAATCCGGGTTTGTCGAATTCAAGGAATGGGAAGGATGTGATTCTAAGAGATGATTCAGGGCGCTTTAAGCGAGATTGATTACCAGAAAGGGTTGAAGACACTCTCTAAACGCGACGCAGACCTGGCGCAGGTCATCCAGGAATTCGGACCGCCGCCATTCTGGCAGCGCGAGCCGGGTTTTCCCACGTTGGTGTACATCATCCTCGAGCAGCAAGTATCGCTTGCCTCTGCCAGAGCCGCGTATGACCGCCTCAAAAAAGCGGCAGCGCCGTTGACGCCGCAAAGTTTTTTGGAGTTCGACGACGCCCAACTCAAGACGATCGGCTTCAGCCGCCAGAAAACCCGCTACTGCCGCGAACTGGCGCACGCCATCCTGGAGGGACGGCTGGACCTGACTTGGCTGGAAACTGCCGCTGACGACGAAGCGCGCGCCAAGCTAACGGAGCAGAAAGGTATCGGCGCGTGGACGGCGGAGATCTATCTGCTGATGGCATTGCGCCGCCCGGATGCCTGGCCCACCGGCGACCTGGCGCTGGCAAACGCAGTGAAGGCGGTCAAAAACCTGGCGCACACCCCCGACACCCAGCGCATGGAAGAACTCGGCGCGGCGTATCGCCCGTGGCGGGCGGTTGCGGCGCGCCTTTTCTGGCATTATTACCTCAGCAAGAAAGGATTGACTTAACGATGGGCTTCAATTCGGAATTTGGGGTAGCCCTCACAACGACAAGCGACCCGGAAGAAGCCAACCAGCTCGCCAGCCGCCTCGTGGCGGAAAGGCTTGCCGCGTGCGTCCAAATCATCCAGATCACCAGTCATTACGTCTGGGAAGGTCGAGCCCATCAAGAGCCGGAGTTCCTGCTGCTCATCAAAAGCCGCCGCTCGGCTTACGCCGCGATCGAAACCTTCCTGCGCAGCCACCACAGCTACACCACCCCGGAAATCCTCTGGCTTCCGGTCGAAGCTGGTCTGGAAGATTATCTAAACTGGATGCGGGAAAACACCCGTGCAGGCTAATCGTCCAGTTGGACGATTTCGAGCTCGTCAACGCCTCTCTCGCGGGCTTGTGTCATCGCTTGCACCGCGCGCTCCAGCATCTCTTGAGAGGTCGCGAACTTCGGTGAATTGAGGACCGCCCCGGTGGAGAAATGCAGGCTGTATTGATGGTTGTCGATCTCGTAGGGATCCGTCAGGCGCTCACGCAGGCGTTTTTGCAGGATATGAATATCGCCAGGCTGCTTTAAGTCTTCATGCAGGCTGGCAAATTGCTCGCCGCTCAGGCGGGCAATGGTATCTGTCGGGCGGAAACACCTTCGCAGCCGCTCGGAGACAAAGCGCAACAAGGGGTCGTAGTCTTCCAGCGCCGGGGCGTCCGCCGAGACCGGGCTGGCTTGAATTTCATAGACCAGCAGAGCAAACATGAAATCCTTAAAGCGGCGGAAGCGCTCAAAGGCATGTTCGATCCGGGTGACGAAGAACTCACGGTTGTACAGGTCGGTGACTGGGTCGCGGAATTCGATCCGCTTGGTGCCCGTATTGCGCAGCATCAGCCGGCTTGTTAGTGTGCGCAGTTGTTCGACGTCCACCGGTTTGAGTAAAATCAGATCCGCCAGGTTGGAAACCGGTTCCGCCATTGTGGGGTACGCGGTGATGATGATGACCCGCGTTCGATCCAAACGCGGGTTCGAGCGAATCTGATAAAGAATATCCTCGCCTCCGATCTCTAGACCCAGGCGCATATCCAGCAAGATCAAATCTGGTTGAGAAGCCGCTAATCTGGCAAGCGCATGCTTGGCAGAATTCACAATTTCGCATTCAAACCCCACCAGTTCCAGGACCAAACGAAAGAAATTCGCAGTATCTTTGTCGTCATCGATAATCAATACCTGCATCTTATTCATTTTTCCCTCCTTTTGGTCGGGGAATGTGAACAAACAGAGCGGGTGCGTCGTTCAATGCTTGCAACAACGACGCACCCTATTATACTTTGTATTTTGCAAAATCGATGATATTCGCATGAAAAGACCGCAATCCCGGGTCAGATGACGATGTTCACCAGCCGGCCCGGCACCAGGATCACTTTGCGCGGCGGCTTTCCGCCCAGGTGCTTCTGAACGACCTCGCTTGCCAGCGCAAATGCCTGCGCCTGTTCCTGGGTGATGTCGACCGGGACTTGAATGCGGTCGCGCACTTTGCCGTTGACCTGCAGCACCAAAGTGATCTCAGCCTCCGCGGCAGCCTCTTCATCCACCTGCGGCCACGCCTGTTGGTGGATCGAATACGGTTTCCCGAGGCGCATCCACAGTTCTTCGGTCACATGCGGGCAAGAGGGCGCCATCATGCGCAGGTAAAGATCAAGCGCTTCCTGCCATTCCGGCGTGTTAGCCACTCCCAGATCGCGCAGCCGGTACATCTCGTTGAGCAGTTCCATCAGCGCTGAGATGATGGTGTTAAATTCAAAGCTCTCGTAATCGTGTGTGACTTTGCATAGCGTCTGGTGCAGCTTGCGGCGTAAGCTTCGCCGGGCTTGCGGGTCCGGCGCACCCGCGGCAGGGGTCTCGGTGAACAGCGCCCACACCCGCCGAATCCAGCGAGCCGTTCCCTCGATGCCGCTGCTGTTCCAAGGACCGCCCATGTCCCAACGAGCGAAGAACATCAAATAAGCGCGCACGGTGTCTGCGCCATAACGTTCAACCAGATCATCTGGCGCAACAACGTTGCCGCGGCTCTTAGACATTTTCTCCGAATCCTCCCCCAGGATGATGCCCTGGTTGCGCAGTTGGATCATCGGTTCGGGCCCTTTCATGATGCCCATATCCCGTCCAGCCTTGTGGAAGAAGCGGGTATAGATCAGATGCATGGTGGCATGTTCGATTCCACCCGTATAGGTATCGACCGGCATCCAGTAATCGTATTCGACTGGATCAAACGGCCAGGCGTCGTAATCGGGGCTGAGGTAGCGCAGATGATACCAGGATGAACACATAAACGTATCCATGGTATCTGTTTCGCGCTCCGCCGGACCCCCGCAGATCGGGCAGGTGGTCTTCTTCCAGGTGGGGTGCAGTTTGAGCGGGCTCTCTCCGGTCGGGCGCCATTCAACATCATCCGGCAGCAGAACTGGAAGCTGGTCATCCGGAACCAGCACCGCGCCGTGGGTTGGGCAGTAAACAATTGGGATTGGCGCGCCCCAATAGCGCTGGCGTGAGATCAGCCAATCCCGCAGGTGGTAGTTAATCGCGCCTTTGCCAATCCCCTGAGCTTCCAGCCAGTCGATCACCTGGCGCTTTGCAGTTTCACCCGGGGTTCCTGAAAACTCACCCGAGTGGATCATCATCCCAAATTGATCATGATAAAGCGTATCGCGATACCATTCGTTCTGCCAGAGCATTTCCATTACCGTCCGGCAGCCAGCCAGCGCGGGGCGGCGCGCCTGACAGCGCTGCAGGATTTCACGATCCGCTTCGACCGAGTCCCACTCTAATGAGGCGTCTCCGAAAATAAAAGCCCATTCCGCGCCAACCAGTTCGATCCAGCCATCCTTTGCCAGGTATTGGCGGGCAATCTCGCGGTAGGCGGAGACCTGATCTAACCGCGGCGTCACCAGCCAGCCAGCCTGGTCGGCCTCGAACGGGATCGCGGCAGCTCGCAGAGCCGGCTCGAAGCCTTCCTGCACCTCCGACTTCAAAACACAGGATTTGACCAACCCGTCCGATCGAGCAATGACCGGGATGATCGGCAAGCCGAACTTGATCGCAAATGCGAAATCGCGTTCGTCATGCGCAGGCACCGCCATAATTGCGCCGGTCCCATAAGTCATCAGCACATAATCGGCAATCCAAATCGGGATGCGCGCTTGGTTCACCGGGTTGATGGCATATCCGCCGGTAAAGACGCCGGTCTTCTCCTTTTCCGCCGCCTCGCGCTGGATGTCCGTCTGACGCGTAGCCTGCAAAACATACTGTTCGACCGTTTCTTTTTGTGCGGGGGTCGTGATCTTTTTTACGAGCGGGTGCTCCGGCGCCAGAACCATGAAAGTTGCGCCCCACAGCGTATCCGGGCGGGTAGTGAAGACCTCCAACGGGTCGCCCTGCTCGGTGTGAAACACAACCGAAGCGCCTTCCGAACGCCCGATCCAGTTTTGTTGCAGCGTACGGACGCGTTCGGGCCAATCGATGTGGGAAAAATCCAGCAGTTCCTCGGCATATTGCGTTATGCGGAAAAACCATTGCTCCAAATTCTTCTTGATCACTGGCGTGCCGCACCGTTCGCAATGCCGGTCTTCGCCCCACACTTGTTCCCGCGCCAGGGTGGTGTTGCAGTGCGGGCACCAATCGACGGGCGACATCTTGCGATACGCTAGTCCCTTCTTGTAAAGCTGAGAAAAAAACCACTCGCTCCACTTGTAATATTTCGAGTCCGCCGACACCGCCTCGCGGCGCCAGTCGAACATCGTTCCCATGGTCCGCAGTTGCTGGCGCATGCGCGCGACATTGGCAAAGGTCCACTCTTTTGGATGAATGCCATGTCTGATAGCCGCATTCTCAGCCGGCAAACCGAACGCGTCGAAACCCATCGGGAAAAGCACATTGAAGCCGCGCATGCGCATAAACCGGGCGCGCGCGTCGGAGGGCGTCATGGCATACCAATGCCCGATGTGCATGTCTCCCGAAGGATAAGGCAGCATAGTCAGCGCGTAATACTTCGGACGCTGCGGGTCAATGTTGGCTTCGTAAAGACCGTCTTGCTCCCAGCGCTTCTGCCAGCGAGGTTCAATTTCCTTGTGGTCGTAATTCACCGTTTCGGCCATTCTTTTCTCCGTCAAAATAACTAAGGTTAGTCAGTCCAAAGCCGCATCGAGAAGGTGTGACTGCGTTCCATTTCGAGCAAGCCGCGCCAGATGCCGTAGACGTCTCTCTTTCCTAGGCTGGCGTGAGCCGGGCAGGCGCAGCGTGAGTTGCGGGGATCGGGGCAGGAGCGTATCGCCTGGAGAACCGTTTCTACAGCGTCGCGGCTGACCCAATATCCGATATGCTGCCAGGAATCCACCTCAACCGCGCGGATGAGTTCCTCATAGACGGCTAACCCGCGAAATGTGCACACCGTACAGCCAACCACCTGGAGGGAGATTTCCTCACAATGCCGGTCGGAGGGGATCTCGATCGATTCGACGATCTCCAGGGTGTTGGGGGTCAAACATTGAGGACAGCGAAAAGGCATCAAAACTCCGTTATTTGCCGGCGCGCTGGTTGCGGTACAGCTTCGGCTGCCAGGCGGTAACATTATTCAGATAAATTAAAAACCCTCCGTCTCTCAGGGACGAAGGGGAACTCCGCGGTACCACCCTGCTTGCCAGACCGGCGGAGGCGAGATCGTTGTTGAATCTCCGCGCCAGGGCTAGCCGCTCTGGATTGCTGTAACGGGCAAAACCCGTCTTTAGCTATCTGATCGGTTGGACCAGGTTCACTAAAGAAGCCAGCCGGAAGTTTAATCCCTACCCCCGGCAGCAGGCGAGTTCAGCCCTGGTTTGTCTGTGCTCTGCGGGCACCGTGTCGGGCTCACACCTCACTCTCCCAACTCGCTGACAGATGGCTTAGTACTCCTGCGATAGCCTGATAACCCTGCGGCGGTCGACGACGCGCCAACCGCCGCAGGCAATTTTGTGTGGACCCAGAGGGATTCGAACCCTCGACCTTCTCAATGCCATTGAGACGCGCTCCCAACTGCGCTATGGGCCCGTTCGTTGTTCAGCCCGACTATTTTACACGCAATCGAATTTTCCGTCAACACAGCGAAAAAGCGTGATCGTTCCAAGGCTGGTAA
>MWTA01000063.1 GCA_002050125.1 Anaerolineae bacterium UTCFX2
ATGAGAATTTGATGGATGTCCAAGTTTCTCCGATTGGCTGTATTGGGCTTTGCGCGCTGGAACCCATTGTGATCGTCCAGCGCCCAGGCAGGCATGATGTGATCTACGGCAAAGTGACCCCGGAGGTCGCACGCAGGATCATCCTGGATCATGTCGGCAATGGCATGATTGTTCAAGAGAACGTGATCGAGCAAGTATAGAGAAGAGGAGCATTATATGTGTCCTGGCATAGCAACGGACCATGAATATTCCGAACAAGAATTGGATCGAATTATTCAAGAGGCAGTCGAGGCAAATGGCTCAGTCCGGGATGCGGTGATTCCCATACTTTCTGAGATCAACCAGAAATTGGGTTTCATTCCGGTTGAGAGTCTGGGGAAAATCCGCAGGTACATCAACACGCCCGAGGCAGGATTGTTCCTGGCGGACAGCCATCTATATGCCGTTGCCAGCTTTTATCAGATGTTCTCGCTAACGCCAACCGGCAAACATGTCGTCCGCTATTGCGCCAGCGCGCCATGCCACGTCGAAGGAGGCCGGCAAGTAATCGAAGCCTTACAGGAACAGTTGGGGCTCCAGCCAGGTGAAACCAGCCACGACAATCAATGGACGCTGCTGAAGACTAGCTGCCTGGGTGTTTGCGGTGTTGGACCTGTGTTTCTGGTAGATCAAGATATTTATGGAAATGTCACTCCAGAAAAGATCCCTCACATCCTGGCGAAGTATCGATGAGCGAGATAACTGCCGCTTTGCGGAGAATTCCAGCCCTCTATGAGCCCGACCGTTTGCGAGGTGAGCGATGAAGTCGATTCGAACGATGATCCTGGTTACAAATGATCCAATAAGCGTAGAACGCGGCGCTCAAGACGTGTTCCAGATGTTTCAAACGGAGATCCGCAAAGCAGACCTTTACGATGAAATAAAACTGAGCACAATCAGCGATGTCGGCGAGCGCGAGGACCTGCCCCTGGTGATCATTTATCCTGAAGCGGTCATTTACAGTCAGATTACCACCGAAGAAGTCCCGGTTCTGTTTGATGAACACATTATCAACGGACGAATCGTCCGATCTCTCTTGAGTAAGATGCACGAACCAGTGGGTGAAATCGCCTGGCTGCGCGCCCGGCTTGGCGCTTTGCCCGCCCAGCAGCGGGTTGTGCTGGGGCGTGTAGGGCAGGTGGATCCAGAGAGTCTGGCTGATTTCCTCACTCAGGATGGCTATGCCGCGTTGGAAAAAGCGCTCTTCGAGATGACCCCTGAACAGGTCATCGATGAGGTTCAGAAGTCCGGGCTGCAAGGCAGAGGCGGGGCAGGTTTTCCGACCGGGCGAAAATGGGATTTCGTGCGCAGCGCCCACGCCCAGCCCAAATATGTCATTTGCAACGCAGACGAAAGCGAACCTGGAACTTTCAAAGACCGGCTGATCATTGAGGGCGATCCTTTCAGCCTGATCGAGGCGATAACGATTGCCGGTTACGCCGTCGGCGCTGAGACCGGGTATATCTACATTCGCGGCGAATACAATCTGGGCTTTGAACGGCTTCAAAATGCCATCCGCCAAGCGGAAGAACAAGGATTGTTGGGAAACCACATCCTTGGTAAAGATTTCAATTTTCACATCCATCTGCACGCCGGCGCGGGGGCGTATATTTGTGGTGAAGAAACCGCGCTCATCGAATCGCTCGAAGGGAAGCGCGGCCAGCCGCGTGCCCGCCCGCCTTACCCGCCTTCATATGGTTTATGGGGCAAACCCACACTCGTCAACAACGTGGAAACCCTGGCGAACACTCCACACATTATCCGCAACGGCGGCGAGTGGTATCACCAGTTCGGCTCCGAAAAAAGCCGTGGGACAAAAATTTATACCATCCTTGGAAATGTCAACTTCACCGGGGTCATTGAAGTCCCCTTCGGGATCACGCTGCGCGAGATGATCGAGATTTATGGAAAGGGCATGGAGAAAGGCGCTCGGCTCAAGTTGGTCCAAACCGGCGGGTCGAGCGGCTCCATCGTGCCAGCCAGCCTGCAAGACACGCCCATGGATTTCGAATCCTGGCGCAGCACCGGCGCTTCTTTGGGATCGGGAGCGATGCTGATCTGCGATGAACATACGTGTGTGGTCGATCTCGCAAAAGTGCTCCTAGACTTCTTCCGCTTCGAGTGCTGCGCAAAGTGCACCCCCTGCCGCGTAGGTACCCAGAGGTGCTACGAAATCGTTGATAGTATCTCAAAAGGGCTTGGCTCGCCCGACATGATCGATGAACTCAAGATCCTCGGAGCGGATATGGAACTGCTCTCAAACTGCGGGCTCGGGCAGACCGCCTCTGTGGCAGTGCGGGACATCCTTAAACACTTCAAAGATGAGGTTGAGCAGCACATCTTTGAACATAAATGCGCCGCGGGGGTTTGCCAGTTCATCCAGAAGACGCCGTTTGAGCAGAACCTGTTGTCGGCGCAAGCCGGAGCAGAGATCGAATCGGAGGAGGTCGTTCCATGATCAGTCTGACGATCAACAACCAAACGCTGGAAGTCCCCGACGGCTCCACCGTACTCCAGGCGGCGGAAATGGCTGGAATCGCCATCCCGACGCTCTGTTTCCACAAGGACCTCAGCCCGTACGGCGGCTGCCGGCTGTGCGTTGTCGAGGTTCAGGGAACGCGCCTGCCGATGACATCTTGCATTCTGCCAATCAACCCGGGAATGGTTGTCAACACGGAAAGCGAAGCGCTCACCCGCTACCGCAAGGCAATCCTCCGCATGTTGCTGCAGAATTATTACGACGCCGGTTACAAACGAAACAATGGCAAACTGGGGATCGACCGGGAAAATGAGCTGGCGCATTGGGCAGAGGTGTATGGGATCGATATCGAGCAGTACATGGCTAAGAAACCAGCCTTCGCTGTGGACAGCGATCCCAACCCGTTCGTTTGGGTGGATCTGAATAAGTGTATCCAGTGTACGCGTTGTGTGCGAGCCTGCGCCGAAATTCAGGGGCGCTTCGTTTGGTCGCAGTCTTACCGAGGCTACAAGGCGCGCATTGTGGCTGGATCGGATACGACCATGCTGCAAGCGCGCTGCGAATCGTGCGGCGCGTGCGTGGCGTACTGCCCTACCGGCGCGCTGGATAACAAGATGTCGGTCAGCGCCGGCTTAGCCGACCGGTTAGTGCGCACTACCTGCGCTTATTGCGGGGTAGGCTGCCAATTGGATTTGAACGTTCAGGATAACGTGCCGGGTCGAAGGGTTATTCGCGTAACGTCGAACACCGACCCTGCGACCGTCAATAAGCGGCATCTGTGTCTGAAAGGGCGGTATGGTTATGATTTTATCCACAGTTCGACCCGCCTCACCCAGCCGCGCGTGCGGCAGTACTTACTGGATTCTGCGCCGCGCCCAAAGGATCGTGGAAAATGGGTCGACGTAGATTGGGAAACCGCCCTTCGGGTTGCGGCAAATGGTCTCGTACAGGCATGGCAGGCGGGCGGCAGCGATGCGATTGGTATTTTAGGTTCCGGTAACCTGCTGAACGAGGAGAGTTACCTGTTGGGAAAACTGGCGCGTCAGGTAATCGGGACCAATCAGATCGATTGCTGCGCCCATATTTACGCCTCCGACCTTTCCGAACACCTGCTCGACGCGGCTGGAATCCCGGCGATGCAAAACCCATTCGACGAGATTGCCTCAAAAGCGGGCACACTGCTGGTCATCGGATCAAATTTAACCGAGCAGCATCCGGTCTTCGGGGCAAAAATCCGTCAGGCAATTCTGCGCCGCAAAATCAAAATGGTCGTTGTCAGCCCCGATTTCTTCAACATAGCCGAATACGCTGCATTGCCTCTCTACCCTAAGCCCAATACCGAAGCAATCTTGGTACAGGGATTGATTCATTTTATTCTGGAAAAGCACCTGGCAGATCACGCCAAATGCCAGATGGGTTCAGAAGACATTACTAAGCTCAAAGAAGCGGTCGCGAAATATTCGGCTCGCAAAACTTCAGACCTGACCGGCGTAGCCATTGATGCGCTTTATGAGGCGGCGGAGATATTGACACGCGAACCTCCGCTGTCCGTCATAATGAGCGATGGGCTTGCCGATCGAACCGTCGCTCGCCAGAACATGCAAAGCCTGATCAATTTGCAGCGGCTTCTGGGCAGCCTCGATACGCCCGGTGGAGGCGTCAATTTCCTAGGAAGCCAAAATAATATCCGGGGCGCAGGCGATCTGGGTTCCACGCCCAACAGGCTGCCCGGTTACCAGAATTGCAAAAATTCAACCGCACGCGCGAAATTCGAGCAAGCTTGGGGAGTCGCGCTCTCTAGCGCTCCGGGGCTCTCTGCCTGGGATATGCTCAAATCGGTGTCAGAGGGGAAGGTGAAGGCGCTCTACATCGCTGGCGAGGATGCGTTGAACGTCTCGCCGGATGGCGGGCAAGCGCGGCGCAGCCTGGACGCCTGTGAATTCGTGGTTTATCAGACAAGCGTCGCGACCGAGACCGCCCGCTACGCCGACGTCTTGCTCCCAGGAGTGACGTTTGCCGAGAAAACCGGGTCATTCACCAACGCCGAGCGGCGCATCCAGATGGTGCATCAGGCAATCGAACCGATCGGCGCTGCTAGCCCGGATTGGCAGATCTTCAAGGAGTTGGCAAAAAGGATCCTTCCCAGCATCGAGCGGCAAATTTCCCCCGCGGCGTATTCCAACTGGGATTACACCGATACAGCAGAGATTATGCAAGAAATCGCCGCGCTGACGCCGATCTACTATGGGGTCTCACACAGCCGGTTAGATCAGGCAGGCAGTCTATTTTGGCCCGTAGAATCTGAAGAACACCCTGGAACGACGTTTCTGCAGACCGCGTATTTCGAGCCGATTCAAAACACGTTCATCCCCATCAAACTGATCGTACCAGAGGGGTACCAGACGCCGATATTGACACCAGTATAAGCAGAAGCGGGCTTTCCCGCCCGCCTGAATTACGCCGACCACTATCCGATGTTAGGTAAAACCACCGCGATGCTACACCAAAGCACCGCGGTGGTTTCGTGATCGTGAAATGTCTTTGTTCCCCGCTCAGCCTGCCAGCAGTTTTTGCTTGGCTGTGGCGAACTCGTCATCCGTGAGCAGACCTTGAGCGTAGAGCGCACCGAGGCGTTCGAGTCGCTCGATCGGATCTGCTGCCGCAGAAACAGCTTCCACTGGAGCCGGCTGCGGCGGTGGGGCTTGTTGGGCTAACGCCGCATTCATCGCCTGCACGTGCGCTTGGGCATTTCTACCAGCCTGACGGCGTTCTACCGCATTGCGTGTGGCAGTAGCGGTGCCGACTACCGCAGCAGTCCTGGTCATGCTTCGTATTAATCCTGTCATATCAAACCTCCTGAAGTTAGCTACCCGCTTAAGATGTAAATATCTCATTAATAACCGAAGATGGTACCCGGACATTCAATGCTACTTCAACTCCATTAGCATTCAACGCATTGATCAGAGTAACCGCCCAGGCATGTTCGATCGCTAGAGCAACCACTGCGGAACCTGGACACATTCCTTCGAATAAGGCGTCCGAATCCTCGGAGTCGAAAAAGCCGCGTGTTCCAGTTTCAATAAAGCCCAATGTCTGGCGCTGGTCACGAGGCAGATCCTCCAGATCCAGCGTTGAGCATTCCTCAACTTCATCTTTGAACAGAATCATTGCATCCAGCACCCGAATTACCCCGGCTTCTGCTTGCCGTTCAAGCTCGGTTAGAACCTTACCGTCAAAGCGCGGTTCTCCCAAAGCCAAAACGTAGATATCAACTGGTCCATGTTTAACCATCTGTTATTACCTCCTGAGTTTTCTGGTTCTTATTAATCAAACGGATCAGAACAGCTTGCCATCCGTTCCGCCCATTTTATCATTGGTTTGTTTTTGCGCCTTAAGGGATAAATTCAATCTCCCAAAGTCGCAACCATGACCGCTTTAGCGGTGTGCACCCGGTTCTCCGACTGATCAAACACAATCGAGCGTTCCGATTCGAACACCTCTTCGGTGACCTCCATGTTTTCCAACCCGCTCTTCTGGTAGATTTCTTCCCCCACTTTGGTTTCTCGGTTGTGGAAAGCCGGCAGGCAGTGCATGAATTTGACCTTAGGATTGCCGGTTTTCTCAACTGCCTCCATATTCACTTGATACGGCTTGAGCAGTTTGATGCGTTCATCCCAAATCTCTTTCGCCTCGCCCATCGAGACCCACACATCGGTATAGAGGTAATCGGCGCCCTGAACGCCCTCATCCACGTTTTCCGTCAAGGTCAGACGGCTCCCCGTCGCGGCTGCGATTTCCTTACACGCGTTCACCAACCAGGTTTCGGGCCATAATGCCTTGGGAGCACACAGTCTCACGTCCATGCCCATCTTGCATCCCATCGCCATCAACGAGTTACCCATGTTGTTGCGCGCGTCGCCCAGATAGCAAAAGGCGATCTCGGACAGCGGCTTGTCGCTGTGCTCCACCATCGTCAGAACGTCGCACAGCGTCTGCGTGGGGTGGAATGCATCCGTAAGCCCGTTCCACACCGGCACCCCGGCGTACTGACCCAGCGCCTCGACCCTGTCCTGCCCAAAGCCGCGGTATTCGATCCCATCATACATACGCCCCAGCACACGCGCAGTATCTTTCATAGATTCTTTGTGACCGATCTGCGAGCCTGAAGATCCCAGGTAGGTCACATTGGCTCCCTGGTCATAAGCCGCTACTTCGAAAGCGCAGCGCGTCCGCGTGGAGTCCTTCTCGAAGATCAAGACGATGTTCTTGCCTTTCAACCGTTGCTGCTCGTATCCGCCGTACTTTGCTGACTTGAGTTCTGCAGATAATTTTAGTAAAAACTTGAGTTCCTCGGGCGTAAAATCCAGCTCTTTGAGGAAATTGCGATTGCGTAAATTGAAAGCCATGATTTTTTCTTCCTTTTCTCCAGAACGGTTTTTTTATGAACGGGCTTTCATTTTACTACCGTGCTTTCCACATAGCCAGTTATTTGGCGTCCTGGGACTGGCTGAAAGAAATGCGCCTGGTTATCAGTCAAGATGAAGGGGCTAATCAACCGGGCGATCCATCCAATCCACAGTTGCCACCGCGTAGGGCAAGAGATTCAACGCTATCTCGCCGGTGGTTTTTGGTATGTTCCTCCAAGCGCCTGACCGGTATGCCGCGGGGTCAAACAGAGCCTGACCCGCGTTTGTTTCATCCATATGTCGCACAGCTGCACCCGCCGGTACGCCCCGCAGCCTGACCGTCTGGCGCTGAGATGAATGGCTGGCGACCACTAACCTGCGCCGGTTCCCCTGCGTCAACCCCAAGGCGCTTACCAGCAGCGGATGCGAGGGACGAACAGAAAAAACCTCACCGCCTGCGAACTCACCCACGTCTGCGAAAATGTGATAAACCGGGAACACCTGACCCGCATGAGAAGGAAACCGGGCAGGCAGGCGGGGTTCTTCTTGGGTTGCCATCACCCCGCGCCATCCGGTCGTTTCGTAGTAAGTCGCCCTCTTCACACCCGCGCGGGTCAATGCAGCGAGGCTGCCAACCGTCCATCCGGCTGTAAATAATGAGAGTTGGCGCCGATCAACTGCGGCTGGCAATTGGTCCGGCGGGGGTTGTGAAACCTGGCTTGAAGCATAGACATTGAGGCGCGGTTTAAGCGTCACCGGGCTGACTGCCACCGGCAGCCCGCCGGCGCTGTGCCGCGCGCTCTCAACCGCGC
Source organism: Anaerolineae bacterium UTCFX2 (assembly GCA_002050125.1). GTDB lineage: Bacteria > Chloroflexota > Anaerolineae > Anaerolineales > UBA4823 > UTCFX2. The sequence continues at coordinate 7,737 of MWTA01000063.1, forward strand.
TGCTTTGAGCCAGAAGTGTCTCGATTATTGAAGCGTTATCGAAGGCGTGGATTTGCGGGGAGATTGAAAAACACACACCGTCCACTTCCTCCAACGGAGGCATGGAACGCAGCATGAAGATGAGGTCCCAATTCGTGCCGGCGAACAATGGAACTTCAGGAAAGAGCGGACTGAGGGTCGCCCGACAGATACTGACAGCTGCTTCGATTGGCGACCCGCCCGCAAATATCTCGCGCCTTGGATAAACCATCCAAGCGTTCACCCTGGCTTGCAGTCGCTGCAACACCCGTTCGGCTTCCTCTACAGCCGCCCGGGCCGCTGCGTCGGGCGCCAACGCGAATTCAAGACCAAGACCCAAATCATGCGCCTGGCGGGACTGACGCTCCAGAGTTGCAACCCAATCGGGATCGGATAAGTCGACATCTACCCGCAAGTGTGCGAGGCGCAGGAGGCACAGGCGCTGAATCTCGACGTCCGAAAGCGGCTGATCAGCGCTGTCTGCCCCCAGCCCAAGCGCCGGCAGAGGAACCCGCGAATCGGGGTGGAACTCTACAATCACATCCTGCGTGTCGTCAGCAGGAAAAAAGTAAGCCGCCGAAGCCTCTTTATGCAGCGAAAGGTGGATTGATTGGCGGATGCGAGTGCCTTTTTCGATCTGAACCGGGTAAGGCAGGCGGAGCGGGGTACAGAAAGACTTGAAAGACGCATCGGTCCAGTTGCGCTGGTCTTCCATTTCGAAGATATCGCCTTGAAAGCGCACCTCAACCTGCACACCCGGAAGGACTGCGTAGTTAACCGCCCGCATCTCCGCAAAAGGCTGCAAGGGTTGGCTGGGATTGATGAACTGCGGGAACACGGCTTCTTCGTGAGAGCCATCAACATGCTGGACAACGGCTGCGGAACCCGCTAATTCGGCTGGATGCAAGACGCAAAAGCCAATCCGGTTGCGCCAGAAGGTGCGGCGTGCAAGCCCATCCATGCTAAAGGACAATTCTCCATTCGCGCTGCCGGAGATGACGCCGGTCCAGACAAAGTCAATCTCGCCTTCAATATGAGCGGCATTAAAAGATACGCTAAAGCTTTCATCATTCTGTTCGATTTTCAGATCGGAGAAATGTGGCTCCACGGTGCCCCAATTGCGATCGCGCACCGCCATATAAATCCGCCGCAAGAGAACCGCGTATCCGATCCGTATTTCACGTAGGTCACCTTCTCCCAGGATCGCTGAAAGCGGTCCGGCGCGCAGGACGCGCGGCTGAGGCAGTTCTTCATCGCGCCCGTAGTACAAAATCCGAGTGGGTATCAACGGGGCGCTCATGGCTTCACCATCAGCGGATGATACAGGCTTTGGGCGCCATCCACCGCCACCACTTGACCGGTGACATGGGCAGCCTCTTCCGAGGCAAAATAACCCACCAGATTGGCGTGATCTTCCTCTTGCGCCATGTGACCCGCCGGGATCAGCGCTACCATCGCATCCAGATCCAGCCCGCGTTCAACTGCCGATTTGCTGAGCATCTCGGTCCAGGTCATCCCCGGGCAAATACAGTTGACCGTGATACCGTCTGGGGCAAGTTCAACCGCCAGGCAGCGGGTGAAATGGATCGTGGCGGCTTTGGCGGCGCAGTATCCGATTTGCCCGGTGCGCACGATCAGCCCAGCGATAGACGCGATGTTGATGATCCGGCCGCGCTTGCGCGGAAGCATCGCGCGAATAGCCGCCTGTGAGCAGAGAAATACCCCTTTGGCGTCCACGTCAAAAGCCCGGTCCCAGGCTTCTTCCGGCAAGCTCACTGTAGGCCCGGTGGTCAAGACGCCGGCGTTGTTGACCAACAGCCAAAGCGGACCCAGTTCCCTTTCTACGCGCTCAAACATTGCGCTCACCTGGTTGACATCCGAAACGCTGGCGGGAATTGCTATCGCTGGTCGCCCTATCTGTTCGATTTCGCGGGCGGCGGATTGCGCCAATTCAAGATCAATATCGTTGATGGCGATAGACATCCCGCGCTGAGCCAGCTTTTTCGATATGGCTCGCCCGATACCACGCCCTGCGCCGGTGATCAAGGCAACTTTATCTTGCAGGCTGTTCATAATAGACAATCCTTTCCTTCGAGCGAAACAAATCCTTCTCTACACACCGGGTTTCGCTTCATGTCTGGATGAGCGCATCAACCCGGTCTTCGCCCGCCTTTCAACGAAAGCGCACACCTGGCGGCTTCAACAATGTTCTCCACCGACATCCCGTAACGGTCGAGCAGGTCTAGATAGGGGCCGCTTTCGGCAAATGTATCGTTGATTCCCACCCGGACGACTGGCACAGGCGCTGCGCCAGCGGTCACTTCGGCAACCGCAGCCCCCAGACCGCCGATCGTCGAGTGTTCTTCGGCGGTTACCAGCGCCCCGGTTTCCCGCGCGGCCTGGAGGATGAGGTCACGATCTAAAGGTTTTAATGTATGGATTTCGATCACGCGTGCAGAAATACTTTCATCCGCTTCCAATCGTTGGGCAGCTTCCAGACAGCGGTGAAGCAGCATTCCCGTGCCAATCAGGGTCACATCGCCGCCCTTCCGTATGACCATTCCCTTGCTGATCTCGGGTGAATAGGTTTCATCGAACAAAACTGGAACCTCATTACGATTCAGCCGAAAATACACCGGTCCGGGCCAGGCAGCCACTTGTGGCAGCAGACGCTCAACCGCCACCGCATCCGCTGGGACAACCACCGTCATGCCCGGCAGGCTGCGCAGGGCTGCCAGATCGGTAATCGCGTGATGGGTCGGACCATCAAAAGAATCAGACAAACCTGCATAGGCTCCCATCAGCTTCACGTTCGCCCCGCCGTAACACAGGTGAGTGCGGATCATTTCCAGCGCCCGCGTAGCAAACAGGAACGCAAACGTATTGGCAAAAGGAACCTTGCCCGCATAAGCCAGACCAGCTGCCACATCGACCAACGCTTGCTCGGCAATTCCGACGTTGTAAAAACGATCCGGGAAGGCTTCCGCGAACATCGCGCTGAAGTCAGAATTAGACACATCTGCGGAAAGGACGACAACGTCTGGGTTTTGTTCACCCAGGCGGACCAGCGCCTGACCATATGCCTGGCGCATTAAACTCCAGGTGAGCGGCGCCTTCATGATAGACCTCCTTCAAGCTCAGCCAGCGCTTGCCTGTATTGTGTCTCATTTGGAGGCTGCCCATGCCAGCGATGGTCGTATTCCATGAAGCTCACTCCCTTACCTTTAGTCGTACGGGCGATCACAATGCTGGGTTGAGCGTGCACCTCGTCTGCCCGGTCGAGGGCTGCCAGAATCTCTGCCACGTTGTGCCCGTGGATCTCCTGAACATGCCATCCAAAGGACTTCCACTTTTCAGCCAAATCCCTCGTAGGCAGCACGTCAGCGGTCGCGCCGGTCTGCTGGATCCCGTTGCAATCGAGAACTGCCGTCAGGTTGCCCAAGCGGTACTTGGATGCCGCTAATGCGCCTTCCCAAACCACTCCGGCGTTGATTTCGCCGTCGCCGAGCAGCACATATACCCTTGCCTCAGCTGCACGCGCGGACGGCGCGCTTTTGGAGGATGGTTTGTTCGCGGCGCGCAACGCCAGCGCGGTACCGACACCGATTGCCACGCCATGCCCCAACGGTCCAGCGGATATTTCGACGCCTGGGCATTTGAGCCGGTCGGGATGTCCTTGCAGACGGCTGTTGAGCTGTCGAAATGTCTGCAATTCTTCGACCGGAAAAAAGCCGCGGCGTGCCAGAGCGGCGTAAAGAACTGCGCAGGCGTGTCCTTTGGATAGCAAAAACCGGTCACGCTCGGACCAGTCGGGGCGCGCCGGGTCAATCCGCAGGTGATGAAAATAGAACGCTGCAACGAGTTCAGCCGCCGAGAACGCCCCACCGATGTGACCGGTCTGCCCCGCATACACCATTTGCAAAACGTCTATGCGAAGCTGCTGTGCGAGCCGAGATATGCTTTCGACAAGCGCCTCTGAGTGATAATGCACGCGCAACCTCCTTAAACCCTTGTTAATTATTCAGAATGTTGGCATAACACAGGAATCGTCTGCGGTCCCTCGGGCAGGACGCAAATCGTGGCGGCAGCGCCGATGCGAGTGACCAGCTCTTGCAGCGTTTCTTCGACGGACCTTATAGGAACCAACAAAGCCTCGCGCACCTGTTCGGGGGACAAATACTCGCTGTATAGAAAAACATCCGCTTTCATGAGGATTTGCGCCTGGACCTGCGCCTGCCATTGCTCCAGCTTTGGCGGCTTCCAATTGGGAAGCTGCGCAAGGATTGCGGCTGGGCTGCCAGCCTCATGCAGGATCTGGCTGTACATGCTGCCATCCGGAACGCCGTCGCGGCATTCGGCTGCGATGACAATCGCCCCGCCCGGCTTGACAACCCTTGCCGCCGCGCTCATCCCCTTGACTGCCTGGTACAGGTTGCGATCAAGTGGAAAGCCCGAGTTGGTTGTGACAACAATGTCGAAGGGATCCGACACTTCCACAATTGCCGTGCGGCGAACATGCGCTACGCCCGCGGAATACGCCAGATCCAGGTCTCCTGCAAATACGCCGGTGATCTGTTTGTCGCGATTGAGCGTGATATTGAGCAGAAAAATGCTCCCCGCAGCGCGCGCCGCCGTTCGAGTTTCCTCCCAGATCGGATTTCTCCGAGTGACATCCCAGGTTGCCGAAGGGTGAGCGACATAGTCAGCGGAGTGGTTGTTTAAGATCGTCTCCAACCCCGCCATCCCCGGCATGATCGCCTTTCCGCCGCCCGAGTATCCAGCAAAGAAATGCGGCTCGATGAACCCGGTCAGGATCTTGAGATCACACTCAATCAACTGGCGATTGATCCACAAACGCCGCCCGGGCGCTGACTCGCCGATCTCCACCTGGGTGGAACGATCGAACGCGTCATTTTGTACGATCGCGTATGTATCCCTTATTCCCGGTCCCAGCAGGCTGTCCAGTTCATCCATTGTCGCTGGGCGATGGCTTCCGAGTGCAATAAAGATGATGATCTGGCTTGGATCGGCTTGGTTCAGCTCGTCAATTATGCAGCGTAACAGCAAGGGGGTTGGCGTGGCACGCGTGATATCGTTGACGATGATCCCCACGCGTCCTTTCGACGGTACCAGGTCCTTAAGGGGAGGCAGCCCCACTGGATGACGCAGCGCATCGGTGACCGCGCGTTGTTCATCGGGCAACCTGGGAATATAAATCGGCTCGATCACTCTTACATTGCACGAATCAGCGAACCGAACCGGTAAGCCCCCTTCTCCGTATGCCAGGCGAACTTCCATACCTCACCTCACTTCAGGTTGTGAAACAGTTTTAAACCGATCGTTGATACTTCATGCAGTTCACGTGAGAGTGTTTTCACAACAGCAAATTCAACCATCACCCGCTCTCTGTTTCGCCTCGATCCAGGAGACCCTGCGGGGTTTCCAGCAGAACTTTGAGGTCCGCCAGAAAGCGCGCGGCGCCCGCGCCATCCACCGCACGATGATCGGACGACAGGCTGAGGACAAAATGTGGAACCCACCCCACCGCGCCATTCAGCAAACGAACAGGCTCGTCAGACACTTGCCCGACCGCCAAAATCGCCACCTGCGGCGGGTTAATGATCGCCTGGAACATATCCACACCCAGCATTCCCAGGTTGCTGATCGTAAACGTGCCGCCGGCTAAATCTTGTGGCGCCAGTCTTCCCTCGGAAGCCTTCCGTTGCAGCGCGCGCAAACTTGTGGTGAGTTCGGACAGGCGCAACCGGTCAGCCTGAGCAATCACCGGGGCAACCAGACCGCTTGGGGTGTCGATCGCAACGGCAAGGTTGATCTCGGACAGCAAGCGCAGACCGTCTTGCTCCACCCGGACATTCAGGCGCGGATGCATCCGTAAAGCGCGGGCGGTTGCCCGGATCAGCAGCACCGTCAAGCTCAGCCGCTCGCCGGTTTCCGCCTGTACCACCGGGCGCGCCTGTTCCAACTGCTGCAACAAGCTGCTGGCATCGACCTTGAGCTGCAAATAGAAATGCGGGATCGTTTGAACGCTTTCCAACATGCGCTGCCCGGTCAAGCGCCACGCCGTGGTAAATCGCTCCAGCGATCCGTCTTCCGCTTCCGCTGGCAGGTGGGCGCCCCGCTCCGCTGCCCGCCGGACATCTTCATCGCGAATCGTACCGCCCGGTCCGCTGCCAGCGATGATGGATAGGTCAATGCCCAACTCGCGCGCCAGGCGGCGTGCAATTGGCGTAGCGCGGATGGCATCCGCATTTCTCGCCTGAGGTTCAGGTTCTCGTGTTTTAACTTCGCCGATCTTAGTTTCATCTTGCACCGTGTCGGGGCGATCAGTCTTGGCGAAAAATGCCTCAGGAAGCTTCTCCCCGGGCGCCAAAATCCAGGCGATCGGCTGCCCGACGGGAACTTCATCGCCCGCTGCAGCCCGGATGCCGCTCAAGATGCCCGAGGCAGCCGCCTGGATTTCCCCCACCGCTTTGTCTGTCTCGATTTCGACGAGCACGTCATCTTGTTCTACCGAATCGCCGTTATGAAAGAGCCATTGAACAATGCGCCCGGTCTCCATGTGATCTGACATTTTTGGAATATAAACTTCTAATGCCATGCTTGCCTCTGGTCATCCATTTGAGCGATCAGTTTGCGAAGGTGTTGAATGGAATTTTGAGCTGCAGACATCGGGTCAGGCCAGGGTTGAATCTCCAGGCTGACAAAACCTGGATAATGGATGTCTTCCAGGGCAGAGATGACTCGCTCAAATGGGATCGTCGCGGAGCCGGGCCAACGACGGTTCGAATCAGAAAAATGAATATGCCAGGCAACATCCGCCGCCTCATGAAGGCTGGCGATCGGATCTACGTCTTCGCGGAACATGTGATAAGTATCCAGATTTAAACCCAGATTGGGGCGATTGACCCGCCGGATCATTTCAAGCCCGTCCTGGGTGGAGTGGATGAAATTGGTCTCTGAACGGCTGATCGGTTCGAGAGCCAGCTTGACTCCAAAAGACGCAGCCTCGTCGGCAAGTTGCTGCAACGCCTCTTGAAGACAGTCCAGCGTCCTTTGCGGGCGAAGCGGATCGCCCATTCCTCGCGAGCGACCGATATTAAACATGCCTCCAGGTCCAATGAGCTGCGCCGCAGCCTCGATAAACTCCCGCATTCTGTCAAAAGCCTGCTGGTTGATCTCAGCCGTGGAAGGAACCAGTTCCAGATGATCCTCAGCAAAAAGGTGACCCGTGCACAAGCCCACCAGGACGAGGTCATTCTCAGCCAGACATTGCTTCAAGGCGGTCTTATCCAGCAAGCCTGGGCGGCGGCTCATCAACTCGATGCCATCAAAGCCCATTTTTTTCAATTGTAGACAGGCGTTGGCGAGATCACCGCTGAAGGGCGCCAGCGTTGGCATATTGAGATCGGGAGCCCCGACCATGGATGCAATCCGGATCATGTTAATACCTCGTTTAATACTGCATCAAGTCGCGCGCAGCGGCGATCACATCTTCTGTGTCCGGCCACATGCCATTCTCGAGCGAATCGGCAAAGGGGACGGGCGAAAATCTGCCAGCCAGCCGGCGGATAGGCGCCTTTAAATAATCAAACGCCTGCTCCATCACAACCATCGCCCACTCTCCGGTCGGTCCATAGGATCGGCAGGCTTCAGCCACCACGAGCGCCCGCCCCGTTTTGCGGACCGAAGCGCCAATTGTCTCTTCGTCCAATGGACTCACCGTGCGCACGTCTACGACCTCCACGCTGATCCCTTCTTGCTCCAGCGTGCGCGCAGCCAGCATGGCATGCCAGACCATATATCCCGAGGCAATAATGGTCACATCGCTCCCCAGCCGCTTAATATCACACTTACCAAACGGCAGGCTGTAGTCTTGTTCTGGCACCAGACCCCGAAACGAATAAAGCAGTTTGTGCTCCAAAAAGATCACCGGGTTATCGTCGCGAATGGCGGTTTTCATCAAGCCTTTTGCATCATACGGGGTGGACGGAAGCGCCACTTTGAGACCGGGAATATGCGCATACCAGACCTCCAAACTCTGAGAGTGTTGCGCCGCGGTGCTTTTTCCGGCTCCACCGCCCTGGGGCATGCGCAGCACCCAGGGAACTTTGGCTTGCCCACCGGTCATCAGGCGGAGTTTGGCAGCCTGGTTAGCGATCTGATCCATTGCCAACCCTGAAAAATCGACAAACATGATCTCGGCTACGGGGCGCATCCCGACCAGCGCCGCGCCGGTCGCGGCTCCGATGATGGTATTTTCCGAGATGGGCGTATTGCGCACCCTTTCCGCGCCAAACCGGTCGAACAGCGTGCGGGTTACTCCAAAAGCGCCGCCGTGCTTGCCAATATCTTCGCCAAGCAAGAATACCCGCGGGTCACGCTCCATCTCTTCGGCTAATGCCTCGCGGATGGCTTCAGCCATGGTCATCTCTTTTGCTGGCACTCCCGCTGGAATCTGCACGATCAAATCCGGCGGCATAACCGGCGCTTTTGCGCCAAGCGAAACGGCATCACGTGTGAGGTTGGTCATGTTCGCTGCCTCCTTCATGCATAAATGTAATCGAGAGCCGTTGACGGATCCGGCATTGGCGCGTTCTGGGCGAACTCAACTGCCGCAGACATCTCGGCTTGAATCTCCTGATGGATAGCTTCAAGTTGTTCCGCAGTAGCTGTTCCATCCTGGGTTAGAACGGCAGCGAAACGCCTGATCGGATCGTATTGGCGTTGTTCGTTGACTTCAGCCCGATCGCGATAGACTTCAGGCTCGCCGGCATAGTGCCCTTCAATTCGGTAACACTCCGTCACCAGCAGCGTCGGTCCTCCACCGCTGCGAGCGCGCTCAACAGCTTCGCCTGCCGCGGCATAGACTTTCAGAACGTCAAAGCCATCCACGCGCACGCCCGGTATGCCATACCCCGCGGCGCGGGCTGAGAGATCCTCGATGCTGACGGCATCGCGATAGTACGTCGATACCGCATATTTATTGTTCTCCACCACAAAGACCACCGGAAGTTTCCAAATGGCAGCCATGTTGAGCGCCTCGTGAAAGTTTCCAGTGCTCGTGCCGCCATCGCCGGTGAACGGCACTGCCACGCTGTCTTTTCCCTGCATTAGAAACCCCAACGCAGCTCCTACCGCAATCGGCAAGCCTGAGCCAACCACCGCCAGCGCGCCTAAGCTGCCGGTTTCAAAGGCGGTAATGTGCATTGACCCGCCGCGGCCGCGGCAGTATCCCGCTTCTTTGCCGAAGATTTCCGCCATCATGCGCGCTGGATCGGCGCCTTTGGCGATGTTATGCCCGTGGCTGCGATGCGTCCCGGCAATCAAATCGTCGCTTCGCAAAGCCATGCACACCCCCACCCCCGAAGCTTCTTCGCCAATATAAGGATGAACGGTGCCTTTGATCAATCCGCGCTTGAAAACATCCATCGCTGTCAACTCGAATTCGCGGATTCGAACCATCCGCCGGTACATCTCCAATTTGAGGTCGTTCGAAAGAGTTGTCACATTTTTGCTCCTACAAGGATAAGGTCAGGGTCTTCAGTAAAGCTAGATGAAAGCTGCCGGGCTATTCCGATTCTGCCAGAACCGAGGCGCACAGATCATCTAAGGCGCTTGTTTCGGGCTGGCTGCGGGCTCGCCCGCTTCGCGCAGCAGCTCAGCTGGCGATACCGTAGTCCGCGTTTCAGCAGAACGATACCCCGCCCAAACCAGCGCCATAGTCTCGAGGTTGTCTCTGCCTCCCGTCTCGAACTGGCTGCCATCCCTCAGGCAGTCAACGAAATGCTGCAAGGTTGCTCTCCGCCCATCCGCTTCGGTATCGGATGAAAAACGCCAGGTTTCATCACCCTGGTCAGTGTAGAGACTGAGGGTTCCATCCACCGCCAGACTGAGCGTTCCTTGTGGACCATCAACTTCCAGCCGGGAGATCAGGGCAGGGCTGCCATCTGCGGGCGTATCGATCCCTGGAATAGGGACGGAAACCCAACTGCTCTCAATGACCGCCGTCAGGTGGGCGTAATCTAACAAGATCACTTGGACATCTTCGCCCTGCATCTGCGAACTGACATGGTGCAAGCGGGCGTTGATCGCAGAGGGCATTCCGAAAAGGAAGCGCAACGTATCGAGATAATGCACGCCCATTTCATAGAGGATCAGGCGCGGCATTTCTGCCAGGTAAGCCTGCGGATGTTCGAAATGAGGCAGAGTGGTCCGGGCGCGCTCCTCTATCTTGACAAAAAACGGCTCCTCAATCATTCGGGAATCCAAGATTTCTCGAACTTTGCGGTACCAGGGCTGCCAGCGGAAGTTCTCGTTGATCATCAAGCGCACACCAGCCCGTTCGCAGGTTTGCACCACCTCAACCGCTTCACCGAGCGACGTGCAAAACGGCTTTTGACAGATCACCGGCAGGCGGTTCGCAACCGCAAGCCGGACAAGCTGAGCATGGGAGGCTGGGCGCACACAGATATCCAGAAAATCCAGCTTTTCGCGCGCTGCCATTTCCCGTGGATCCGTGTAACGCTGACGGATGTCGAACTGGCTCGCAATCCGCACCAGGCGTTCCGGCAAACGGTCGCATAAGGCAGCGATCTCGGCGCCATTCACCTTTTGCCAGGCGTCCAACTGGTTCGCCGACCAGGCGCCGGCGCCTATCATCCCGCCGCGCAACAGATCACCCGGCATTGGGACCTTCCTTTTGAGATTCTAAGTAGAACATCTCCAAGTTCCGGCACAATTCGGTTCCATTCTCATCAAAAATGCTCAATTCCAACGCGAGCAATCCTTCGGGCAGGTCGTTCGTGCTCCATTCCGCCAGGCAGGTGTACTGATCGCCGCCGGGAATCTCCAACCCGTTGAGGTTCGCCCGACCGACTACGTCCCCCGCCCCATCGCGAAACTCAATGCGCAGCGTCGCTTCAGAGACTGCCCGATCATGGTTGCTGACCATAATGCGCAAAGGATCGCCTTTCTGAACCACCGTGTTGCCACTCAGACCAGTCACAAAAACGGGGCGCAGCGTCTGCTGCAAAACAAAAAAAGCCAGCTTGGGAACCGCTCCGGCGTCCACCAGACCCTGCAAGAAGGTCTGCACATCCACCATCATCATCAAAAAGAACCCGCCGAAAATGCCCGGCAGTTCCCGCAAACAAGCGATAATGGTCGAATCCACCAACGCCTGAGCAGCTTGGGTCTCGCGCCAATCCGTGGGGGTGATTTCCCGCCCATACCAGACAAGGTCGTCCTCTTTACGGTTGCGATTCCAGTAAGGGTTGGCGCCCCAGCGATACCGTCCATGCAGGTGTATCTGCCGCTCGGGCGCGGGGAGCGCATCAAACCCAAATTCGGCATAGGTGGATAACCGAGCGCCGTCGAACGCCTGCGCGGCTTCCTCCACCGCTTCGCGCACCGTGCGCAGGGGCAGAATCATCGGGGAAGTGTGGAAATCCCAATAGAGAAGAGGAAAGGAATAGAGTGGAAAATCGCGCAAAATGCGCGCCCGGGTTTGCTTGCGCTCCGCCTCATTAACCGCTGAGCGCATCATATCCCAAATTTCCGCTGCTAGGTGACCTGCTGGCTGGATCGGGCGGGTGTTATCCTCTTTTTCCACCAGCCGGTACACCTGCTCGTACCAGCGGTAGCGCCGGTAATTATGGATTTCCATCAAGGGTTCGTCGCCCATTTCCCAGACGATGATGCTGGGATGGTTGCGCAGGTCGCGCACGAGCGCCGGTACGTCGCGGTTGGCGTGCAATTCCAGCTCGGTATGGATGATCCAGACCGCAAAGTACCCTGCCCAGACCAGCATATAACCCAGTTGATCGCAAATCTCGGCGATGCGCGCATAATGCACGCGCTCGTCCGATGGAAAGCGCGAACAGTTCGCGCCGAGGGTTTGATGCAGCAGCACTTCGCGCACGATCCAGGCATCCGAGGGACAAGCCGGGCTTTCCCCTGGATAATACGTCAACTCATGCGTGCCGCGCAGATAGGTGAGCCGCCCGTTGACGTAGAAGTGCCCACCCTTCATCTCCACCGTCCGCACCCCAAAGGTCTCGTACACGTCATCCACCGGCTGACCCGCTTCGTCCACCAATACCACATGCCCAAGGTATAACGCCGCCTTCCCAGGTTCCCAAACCGCAGGCTGCTCCAACCGAAACACCAGTTCCACCTCCCCCTCGTTCATCGGCAGAACCTCCACCTCCTGCTCGATCACCCGCTCCACTGCGCCTTCCTCGGGCAGCCACCGGCTCACTTCCACCTGTAGTTTGCCTCTGTATCGCTCCCACCCTTCATTGCGCACCGTCACCCGGCAGGCTACCTCCGCTTCTCCCTCCCCCAGAGAGCGCGTCTGAAAGAATGCACTCCGCAGGTGCGCCCGGTTCAACACCCGCAGCCACCCCGCCCCTGCCAGTCCCGCCCAGGCGTGGTCTTCCCAATCCTCGCCAAGCTTGCCGCTTGAGAAAGGCGGGTTATAGTATGCTGAAGCAAACCCTTGAGCAAACATCCAGGGTTTGTTTGTCGCGGTGGTTTTCGCCTGCAGGGTGATTTGCGCTCGACCCGTGGGCGCCGCGCGCAGCTCTTCGGTGACCTCCATCTCGAACGGGAACAACCCCAGATGATCGAGCATCACCGGATTTTCGTTCACCCATACCGTGCTCTCCAGGTTCACTGAGTCAAACGCCAGGTACGCTACCCGCTCCGCCAAATCATCCCCCACCGGCGCCTCACACCGGTACCAAGCCGCGTACTCCCCCTTCCAAATCGTCCCACCTTCACCAGAACCGAAAATATCATGAATGGACTGCCCAAATTTTACCGGTTCAGGGATATGCCTGGTCATATGCGGCGTTTCCACTTGTTCCCAGGCGCTGTCATCACACCCAAAACCGAAGTATCCCAACCGCACTCCTTCGTCATTTTCATCCAACCGGTAGCGCCAGCGGGTTAACGGGATTTCATTCCGGTAACGCGGCGCGGGTTTCGGTTTGAGATGCGCAATAACCCGCGTCACCTCCGCTTCATCGATCACTTCATCTTTTACATCGTAAAAACGACTGGCAGCCGCATAGTAACGCTGCAAATATTCCCACTTGCGCGCTGGATCAAGTTCGACTAATTCGGTGTAAGCGTTGCTCATACGGTTTTCTCCTGGATATAAAAAATCTCAAGCGTGCGGGCAACTTCGCGCCGATCGGCGCCGGTCAAGACCAGTTCGAGGGTGTAGCAGCCTGCCGCCTGCCCGGTTGTCTCCAGCCGGGCGATGTCTGTCAGCGCCGCCGGCCCAGCGGCAAACGCGATCTTCACATTTTCTTCCAGAACAGAGAAATCATGACTATCTCGCAGCACGGCATTCAGGTTCAGATGATCTACGCGCGGACCCAAATTGGAAACAGAGACGGTAATTGGTTCACCGCGAGACAAAACCGTGTTGCCGTGCAAACCGGAAACCGCCAGCGGGCGGAACAGGCTTTGCATCACGAAAAAGCCCAGCTTCGGATTAGAGCAAACGTCCACCACGCCCTGATAATAAGTCCAGACATCGAACATCTCCATGAAATAGAAGGCGGCAAAATCACGCGGCCGCTCGCGGATGCCCGTAATCATGGTTGCGAGCTCGATCGCCTGGCAAGCCTGGGTTTCCCGCCAATCTTCGGCGCGGATCTGGCGTCCGTAGAGGATTTCATCGTCCCGCTCACGATCCACATACCAATACTGGTTTGCTCCCCAACGAAATCCGCCGTAAACGGAAAACACCTTCTCCGGCTCGGGCAAACCATCGATGCCAAATTCCGTGAGCACTGTTGGGCGTTCGCCTCCAAGCGCATCAGCAATCCGCGCAATGACTCTGCGCACCGGCTGGATAGGCGTTATCATGAAGGTGTAATGATGGTCCCAAAATACTTTTTTCATTGAGTAGACGGGAAAGTCGCGCAATACCTCTCGGCGCCGTTCTTCCAGGGTTTGCCCTGGGCGGTGCCCGCCGGCAATCAAATTGACTTGCTCAAGGCTGAAATGTCCGGCTGGCAGGATCGGACGGGTATCATCCTCACTTTCCACCAACCGATACACCTGCTCGTACCAGCGGTAGCGCCGGTAGTCGTAGATGCCGAGCAGCGGTTCATCGCCCATTTCCCAGATGATGATGCTTGCATGGTTACGCAAGTCGCGCACGAGTGCCGGAACATCACGTTCAGCATACATTTCGAATTCGGGGTGGGGTACGAACACCTCGAAATATCCGCACCAGACGAGCATATAGCCCAGTTGATCGCAGATCTCGGCGATGCGCCTGTAGTGGATGCGCATGTCGCTTGGGTAACGCGAGCAGTTCGCTCCCATCGCAAAATGAAAAAGAAGATCTCTGACGATCCATTCATCAGTCGGCGCAATCGCTGAAGTGTCCGGATAATGGCAAACATCGTGCGTGCCGCGCAGATAGGTGAGCCGCCCATTGACGTAAAAGTGCGCCCCCTTCATCTCCACCGTCCGCACCCCAAAGGTCTCGTACACGTCATCCACCGGCTGACCCGCTTCGTCCACCAGTATCACATGCCCAAGGTATAACGCCGCCTTCCCAGGCTCCCAGACCGCGGGCTGCTCCAACCGAAACACCAGTTCCACCTCCCCCTCATTCATCGGCAGAACCTCCACCTCCTGCTCGATCACCCGCTCCACTGCGCCTTCCTCGGGCAGCCACCGGCTCACTTCCACCTGTAGTTTGCCCTTGAACCTCTCCCACCCTTCATTGCGCACCGTCACCCGGCAGGCGATCTCCGCTTCCCCCTCCCCCAGAGCGCGCGTCTGAAAAAACGCACTCCGCAGGTGCGCCCGGTTCAACACCCGCAGCCATCCCGCCCCTGCCAGCCCCGCCCAGGCTTCATCGATAGCATCTTCCTTTAGCTTGCCCGCAGTGAACGGCGGGTTCAGATAAGCGGTTGTAAAGCCGTTGTAGAACATCCAGGGTTTGTTCGTCGCGGTGGCTTTTGCCCGCAGGGTGATTTGCGCCCGACCCGTGGGCGCCGCGCGCAGCTCTTCGGTGACCTCCATCTCGAACGGGAACAGCCCCAGGTGATCGAGCATCACCGGATTTTCGTTCACCCATACCGTGCTCTCCAGGTTCACCGAGTCAAACGCCAGGTACGCCACTCGCTCAGCTAAGTCATCACCCACCGGCAACTCACACCGGTACCAGGCTGCATATTCCCCCTTCCAAATCGTCCCGCTATCTTCGGAGGCGGTGTTCGTAGCGAAAGCAAAGGGGTCGTGCATCGAACGCCCAAACCGTTCCGGGCGAGGCGGGATATGATTCACGGTATGCGGCGTTTCCACTTGCTCCCAGGCGCTGTCATCACACCCAAAACCGAAGTATCCCAACCGTACCCCCTCTTCCTGGTCATCCAGCCGGTAGCGCCAGCGCGTCAACGGGATTTCCTTCCGGTAACGCGGC
Organism: Anaerolineae bacterium UTCFX2; assembly: GCA_002050125.1. GTDB lineage: Bacteria > Chloroflexota > Anaerolineae > Anaerolineales > UBA4823 > UTCFX2. Next base: position 23,230 of record MWTA01000063.1, read on the forward strand.
GCGGGTTTCGGTTTGAGATTCGCAACTACCCGCGCTACCTCCGCTTCATCGATCACTTCATCTTTCACATCGTAAAAACGGCTGGCAGCCGCATAGTAACGCTGCAAGTATTCCCACTTGCGCGCTGGATCGAGTTCGATCCATTCGACCGGTTGGTTCAGACTCATGATGTTCCTTTCGATGATTTGAGTTTTTTCTATCCCTTGACCGCGCCCGTGTACATGCCTCGAACGATCTGCTCCTGGAACAGGATGAACAGGATACACACCGGTACCACCACGATGACGATCCCCGCCGCAACCAATCCATAATCCAGCGAACGGTCAGTTTTAATCACGGTCAGCGCGATTTGGAGCGTTCGATTGCGCTGGTTTAACATCACTAACGCAAACAGAAACTCGTTCCAAAAATCGATGAAGTTCAGAATGAGCACGGTGATCACCCCCGGCCGCGCAATCGGAAAGAAGATGTGCCTGATCATCTGCAGCCGGCTGGCGCCGTCCATTTGAGCGCTTTCTTCCAGTTCTTTGGGTACGGTGCGCAAATAACTTGCCAGCAATATCACGGATACCGATATTTTGGTAGCGGGATAGAAAATCACCAACGCCATAGGGCTATACAACAACCCAATCCGCACAACTAAAAGGTAAACCGGTACGAGCATGGCAAGCGCCGGGATGAGAAATCCCAGGCTGAATACATACTCAAACAACGACGAAAGGCGGGTAGGGATGCGCGCAATTGCATACGCCGCGGGAAAAGCCAGCAAGAGCGTCAAGATTTCCGCCCCGACCGTCACACCGGTCGAGATAAGGAATGCCCGGTCCAACACGGCTACTTTTTGAGCACGGACAAAATTATCGAAGGTAAATGTTTCGGGTAAAGCCAAAGGCTGGGTGAAGATCGTTCGGTTCGTTTTAAAAGCCGAAATCGCTACATAATAAATCGGGACCAAGATAATAATTGCATATAAAATCGAGATTAAATAACCGCCAAGAATAAAAAGCGTAGAGCCGTCTCTTAGTCGGGCTGCCAGACGCAAACGAGGCACATGAACCATGGGTCTTTTCTCCGTTAATCAGTTTGCCGAAAAATTTGGCGGATGATCACCAGCCCTACCATTCCAACAATAAAGAGGAACACTCCAATCGCCTGACTGTATCCCAACCGCTGCGTTACAAAAGCCTGGTTATATAGATAGTAACCGAGCGTTAGCGAATAATGACCTGGACCGCCTTTGGTTAAGATCAATACGTTCTGAGCCGCGCTGGTGAGAATCCAAAGGAAGTGAAGCATCGTCACCACGCCAAAAAATCCCTTCGAAAGAGGAAATGCGATTCGCCAGAGGATCGTCCACAGGCTGGCGCCATCCAGCCGCGCCGATTCATACAATTCATTGGGAAGGTTGGAAAGCACCGCGAAGAACAACACAGCATAAAACCCGATCCCTGTCCAAATATCGATAAAGATGATGCTTCCGAATACGGTTTTTGGATCTGCCAACCAATTATGGGTCCATGCGCTCAAACCCAAAAGGCGCAAGACTGCATTAAGAATGCCCTCCGGCATATAGATACCGTAGAACATCATCGCAAGCGCAGCCACAGAGACCATAGCTGGGATAAAAAAAATGAAGCGAAATGCGCGAAAACCCGGCAGCCGCAGGCTCATAAAGAAGCCAAGGAAAAAGGCAGGAATCAACGCCAGCGGCATGCCGAATAAAAGGTGAATCCCCGTATTCCGCATGGCATAAAAAAAGAGGTCGTCCGTGAACATGCGCTGGTAGTTCGCCAAGCCGATGAACGTGCTTGCTTTTACTAAGCCATCCCAGCGCAACAGACTGATCCTGAACATGTTGATGAGCGGCCAGAGCATCCAGACCAGAAACCAGACCATCGCGGGCACACCGAATGCCAGGAACGCAACGCGGCGACGCCATTGATTCCGGCGGATGGTGCTGTGCTGCGCCGAGGAAGCAGAAAGCTCTCCTTCTGAATGTCCAGTCAACCGGATTTGCATTCTTTTCTCCTCATCTGGGGGCGCCCGGTCACTGACCAGCCGCCCCCAGACAATTAATTTGCTACCTTGAAATACGCATTATTCCAGGATGCGCTTCCAGGCGGCATCGAGGGCATCGACTATTTGTTGCACCGTCGTACCTGGGATAAAGGCTTCTTTGGTGATGTTGGTCAGGTCTTCCCAAGCCGTTACCGGGATATATAAATCAACCGCATCGATGTAGTTCACAGAATCACCCCATTTGAGGGTCTGAACGTACAACGGATTCAGTTTGCTTTCATCGACTAACGTAACCTTCAATGGCGAGGTCATCCCTGCCACTTCCACAAAGCGGTCGATCATTTCTGGCTGGAAAAAGAACTTGACGAATTTTTCGACCGCATCGATCTTCTTGGCGCCGTTGCGAGTGATCCACACGCCCTTACCAATGAAACCAGCCGGAAGGATAGGCTTCTCCCAAGGTGAGTCTTCCGGGATCGGGAAGCCGCTTACGATGATGTGGTCCAACATTTCAGGCGGGGCTTCACTGAAGCTCCAAGAGCCCAAATGCGCCATCGCCGCCTTCTCAGAGTAGAATATCTGCTCCATTGCCGGAGGATCCAGACCCTCCGAGTTGTCTGCAAATACCCCGGCGTCTCTGAGCTTAACGAAGAGTTCAACACTTTTCACAAAGCTTTCACTCTCTGAGAAACCGCCCTGAGAATAAACTTTGCCAAACTCCTCGTTTGTCATGGTGGCGGAGTTGACCACGTTGAAGAACCCCTGACCGGGCCAGTCTGCGCCAGCGATCACCAGCGGTTGGTAGCCCGCCGCGCGAATTTTTGCCGAGTCCTCGATCAATTCGTCAATCGTTGTCGGGACTCGATCAATTCCGGCTTCTTTGAAGATTTTCATGTTGTACCACACCGGCCAGGTGAAACCTTCCAACGGGAATGCAACGATGTCCCCGTTTTCATCGGTGTACTGGGCAAGAGCCTCCTCTCTGAACCCATCTTTCAATCCCCATTCCACTATCAAGTCGGTGACTGGAATGGTAATCCCATCTTTTAGCCAATCTTTGGTCATGTAGGGATAGTTTTGCAAAATGATGTCGGGTTCTTCTCCCGCCAGGAAAGCCGTGCTCACTTTGGTGGGGATGTCGGTGTCGGCGAAAACCTCTTCCTGAATCTTAATATTCGGATAGGCTTTCATAAAATCTTCGTAGATGCTTTGGAGCGGTGGTCCTTTCGCGTCAACTTGCGCGCCCCAGTTGTCCATCACGTTAAGGACTATTTGCTCTTCTGCGGGTTCCGCAGTGGGTTGGACCGGGGCTTCAGTGACTTCAGGTTGAGCAGGCGCTTCAGTCGCGACAGGCTGGGCGGGGGCTTCAGTGACCGCAGGCTGAGCAGGCGCTTCAGTGGCGGCAGGGAGGGCAGTGGGCGAAACGGCTGGGGCGCAAGCTGCCAGAATCACTGAGAGAATGATCAAGAGCGTACACCATGTCAATCGGTTATTCTTCTGATTCATCTTTTTCTCCTTTTCATATACTCTAACTTGGATGCTCAGGTATGGCATTGATTCAATTGTTATAGATACTTTGTTTCTAGGGCGCCTCCTTATTGATTGATAACGTGTTTTCAGCACTCATTCGATTAGCCATTATGAGATGGGCTGTCGCTTTATTAACGGCGCGCTACCAGCGCCTAGTACTGACCTCAACATTGGGGAGTATGCGGTACACATCGTCTGCATTGCATTCGCCGGTAGCCAGCGTCAGCACCGCGGCTGCTCCCGCCGCTGCCGCAAAATGAAGCGCTTCCTGAAACGTTTTGCCGCTGCTCATCTGCCAACAAAGCGCCGCGGAAACAGCATCGCCTGCGCCGGCGGCATTGTACGCTTGCTGCACCGGCGCCCGGGCGATGAAGCTGGCTTCGGGCGTAACAGCCAGGATCCCATCCGCTCCGCACGTCACCACAAAACAATCCAGATCGTATTCAAGCGCAACTTGCCGGACCACAGGGGTCAGGGTCGTGGGGGAAAGATCGGTTAATGAATGGGTTATTGCAGGGAAGGTCTCCTGAAACTCATTGCGATTCATTTTCGCAATTTCAGGGTGCGCAGCCAGTCCCCTGCGAAACGGTTCTCCGCTGCAATCGATCAGCGTTTTACACCCATGCGCCCGGGCGCGTTCAATGTACTCCGCGTAGATCGAGGGGTCCGCGTTGCCCGGCAGGGAACCGGCGCAGATGACCCACTGCGCCCCTTGACACAAACGTTCCAGTTCCTCGACAAGCTCCTGGTAATCTTGCGGTTTAGGGGTTATGCCGCCGTGTTTAATATGCGTGACCGCGCCGCTTTCAGTCTCGGCGATGACGTAACAGATGCGGATTTCCCCTTCAACCCACACTGGCGCCGTGACAATGCCGTACTCTTCAAGGATTCCCTGCAACTCGCAGCCGTTCGCGCCTGCCAGCAGCGTCAAACCTGTGGTTTCAACGCCAAAACCGCGCAGTGCAACCGAAACATCCAGCCCTTTTCCGCCTACACAAGTAACTGCCTGACTGGCGGGAATATCACTGCCCGCAACAAACCGGTCCACGACAAGCACCTGGTCGATCGCGGGGTTGAGTGTAACAGTCAGCAGCATGAGATTTATCTTTCCTTGAAGCCTCAGGGTTGCTGTGGCAGCATTCCCTGAGCGAGTACGCACCAGGCATTCCAGTTGATGCGCTCCACAGCATCAAGGCAGCGATAGAGATCGGTGGACACCACAAAAATCCCGTGGCGCGTCAAAAGCAGCGGCGCGGCGAACCGGGTGATTAACTCCTCCTTATGCCTGAGGGCTTCGCAGACAGTGTTCGCCAACTCCATCGAGTGCGCCGGGGCAAAGGGCAGCGGCTCGATCACTCCAAATTTTTCCGTGGCTTCCAGAATCGGATTCATTGGGCGACCGGCTGCACAGAAAGGCAGCACATAAAAGGAATGCGCATGGATGATCGCCGTGGCGGAGGGAAACTCGCGATACACCGCGAGGTGCGCTTTGCCTTCGCGCGAAAAGTCCGGATGATCGAGGATGTCATCCGTGTTGAGGGGACCATGGACGATTGTTTGCGGGTCGACGCGCCAATGCTGTTTCGCGCCGCTGTAGCGCGGCGTCATAAATACTTCCTCACCCACGCGCATGCTGATGTTGCCGCCAGCGAAATCGGTCAGCCGGCGTTCAAAAAGCATCCGTCCGATATAGGCAATTGTTTCTTGAGGGGTCATATCCATAATCACCTCTCTGCTCGCTTATGGACGCACAATCTCGATGAATGAAGTCGTGTTGCGTGACAAGTCGGGATTCACGCCCTGTTGAATCGCCAGGTAATAGGCGGCTAATTGGACAATTGGCAGATAAGCCAGCCCCTGAATCCGGTCATCCCAGCTAACCCCGGTTGAAACTACGTTGTTCAGCGCGCCAGTTTCCCAAGAATTGTCAGGAACAGCCGCCAGCGAAACCACACCCAGCTTTTGGCTATATTCTTCCATGACCGGGGCTTCCAGACCCCGTCCTGCCTGGCTGTACAAACCTAAAACCAACGTGTTCGCGTCCATCAGCGAGCGCGGACCGTGGCGCGATTCCAAGAAGGGGTAGCAGAAAGTCGGAACAAACGACATTTCCATCACTTTCAATGTGGCTTCGCGGACGATGCCGTACAGCGGACCGGCACCCAGGAAGAATACGCGCGATATCTGACGCGATTCAATCACCTCGCGAACCACCGGCTCGGCATTCTGAAGAATGGATGTGAACGCCTCCGGCGCTGCGCGCAGATCATCTAGGTCGGCATCGAAACCGCTAATAATTGCGTTCAGGGTCAACGCTGCCATGTACATCGACGACAGCGAACGGGTTTGTGGCAGCGCGGCGTCATCGCCCTTGGGGAAATGAATATTTAATCGAGTTAATCGCGACAACGGAGAATTTTCACGCGGCGAGAGCAAGATCGTGCGCCCTGGGTGTTTTTTATTGAACTCTTCAACCATCCAAAGGGCTTCAGTGGTGAGGCCCGATCGAGATAAGACAATCATGACTGGATTGGCTTTGCGGGTGAGGTATGCATCGGGGAATTGGATGAACTCATTACAAGGAACCGCGCGCACGGAAATCCCAAGCTGTTGTTCCAACCCTATTGCAGCCGAAACGCCGGCGTAATAAGGCGAGGTACATCCGGTAAACAACACCTGGTCCGGTTGGGCTTCGCGCCAGAAATCGCGGATCTCATCGGTGCGCTCAGTAACGCGCTCAAAGGCTTGCTGCCAGGCTTCCGCCTGATGCGTGATCTCCTCATAACATGTGTATTTTTCTGCCATGACTATCTCCTTAAATATAATTATTACAGATGTTCAAACAGTTCGACCGTGGAACCAATGACACCAGTTTCTCCGGTCAGTTCGCCCAATTCGATACGCACCCCGTGGTAATAGTCGCCGGCGAGGCGGGCATAATTGCGATGATAGGCACCGACAAGCATTTCAAACCTCGCCCGCGCAGCATCCAAAAGTGGTTCACCGGCGCGGGCAGTGCCCCCTACCAGGCAGATCACCTCGGGCAGGAAGATCGGGGCGAGCGATGCGAGTAGCTCACCGGTGTACCCGCCGATCTCGCGCATTACCCGAACGGCAGGCTCTTCTCCATTGCGAGCCGCGCTGATCACCTCCTTAGCTGACATCTGCTTGCCGTAGACTTCCTGAGCAGTGCGTTCAATGCCGGCTGTTCCGATGAACGCCTCGCCGCAGCCGTGACAGCCTGCGGAACAGGTAATGGGAGAATCGGGTCGCAAAATCAGGTGACCTGTGTCGCCAGCGCATCCGCCCGTGAAACGCATCAATTGCCCGTTCAAGACGATCCCCGCCGCCAGCCCGGTGCCCATCGCAAGCGCCAGAAACCGCCGGGCACCCCGTCCGCGCCCATAAGTGTATTCTGCCAGGGTGTGCGCATTGGTATCATCGTTGACCACGACCGGCAGATTGAACTGTCGCTCGAGCATCCCTCGAATATTGACACCATGCAGCTCTGGAAGATTCATGCACAGAAAAGGTCCGGTTCGGTCCTGGTCTATCCAGCCTAGGAAGCAGGCTCCGATCCCAATGATTGGACCCCCGGCTGAGTTTATCAACGCCTCGATTTCAAGCATAAGCTGGCTAAAAAAGCGGTCTCTGTCAAAGTGAGTGGAACGCGTCGGAAAGCTGCGCGCCATCCGGATTTCGCCATGCTGGTTGACCAAGCCAAGCTTGGTGAACGAGCCGCCAATATCAAGTCCTATGGCAAGCTTCTCGCCCTCAGTGCTTTGCGAGGAAACCTGTTGCGCATCCATCAGGCGATAATGACCTCCACACCAGCTTCTTCGATTGCGTCTTTTTCATGAGCCGGAATACCGGAATCGGTAACGATCTTCCCGATGCGCGAGAGCGGGCAAATATTGACAGTCGACACCCGGTTGAACTTGGTATAGTCGGCGGCGATAATCACCTCCCGTCCGATTTGCAGAATCGCACGTTCCGTGGAAATATCCGGTCCAATATCATTCGTAATGCCGCCGGTGAGGCTGATCGACCGGGCGCCTAAGATCACTCGATCGACGTGTATCCCAGCAAGCATCATTTCAGCGAAATGTCCGTAGATTGTCGCTTCATCATAGCGAAACACCCCGCCGAGGACTACCAGGCGGGTTTGACCGGCGGTGGCGAAAGTATTGATCACCTGAAGGCTGTTTGTAATGACCGTTACCTGGTCTCGCTCTGCCAGCCCTTTTGCCACTTCGTGAACCGTCGTGCCGCCGCCCAAAAAGATGGTTTCTCCATCCTGGATGAGGTTTGCCACCGCTGCGCCGATGGCGGCTTTCTCCTCAACCTGATCTCGACAACGGTTCAGGAACGGCGCCTGGGGTGGCGCAGTTTCGATAACGACCGCTCCGCCAGGGATGCGCTTTACCAAGCCTAGCTGCTCAAGTGCGTCGAGATCGCGCCTGGCGGTGGCGGTGCTGATGCCAAATACCGAGGAGATATCAGCGAAGGTGACGATATCTCGCCGTCCTGCAATCATCGTTTGCACGCCCATTAATCGGTTTTGGTTCGATCGACTCATAACTGCCTCTTCATTCAAACAAGCGCTATGTTGACATAATCATATCACGATTATCGAAGAATATGATATACTCATTGCATGATTTTAAGAATATGACTGATTACCGCATAGTATTCTTAATTGGAAGACAACTCATAAGACAACTCGCTTTGGAGGAAAACCTGGCATGACCGAATTGACCAACCGCCAACGCTTCTTGCGCACTTTTACTGGTGAGGAAATTGATCACATCCCTTTTCTGGATATTATGGGGTTTTGGGATTCCTGTCTGGATCGTTGGAAGACGGAGGGGTTAGCGCAGGATGCTGACGCCGCGACCGTGCGCAAGATCGTGGGATTTGAAGGAGGGCTGGGGGCTTTTCTCGAGATAAATTCATTTGTTTGGCCGGCGTTCGAACGAAAGGTCGTCCGCGAGGAAGGAGACAAGGTTTACACGCGCAACAGTTGGGGCGCGATTGAGATCCTGCTTGAGGATTCCGAATTTTTGCCGATTACAGTGGAAGGACCGGTAAGCGACCGAGAAAGCTGGGAGAAGCTAAAGGTGCGTTTGCAGCCCAATATGCCAGAGCGCTTGCCCGAGAATTGGGCATCCATGTGTGAGAAAGCGCGCCAGAGTGGAGACCCGGTTTATTCAGGCGAATTGCCCAATGGCTTTTTTGGCAGCGTGCGAGAGTTAATGGGTTTTGAACGCCAGGTCATGGTGTTTTATGACGACCCCGGTCTCATGGAAGATATGTTAGACACGCTATGCGATTTGTGGATTGCCGTTTACACCCGCGTCATGCAAGATATTCAATTGGATTATTTCTATATCTGGGAAGACATGTGTTATAAGGGGGGACCATTGATCAGCCCAGCCTTGTTTCGCCAATTCCTTTTGCCGCGTTACCAGCGCCTGTCAGAGGCGCTGCGCGCCAGCGGCTGCCCAAATATTTTCGTGGACAGCGATGGCGACATGCGCAAGTTGGTTCCCCTATGGATCGAAGGCGGGGTGAACATAACCTTCCCCTGGGAGACACAGTTTGGATTGGACATTACCGAGGTCCGGCGTCAGTTCAAGACCCTGGGAATGATGGGCGGATTGAACAAATACGCTCTGCGAGCTGGGCGGTCGGCGATCGACAAAGAGTTAGAAAAGCTGCCATTTATGCTGGAGCATGGATATTACATCCCTGGCTTGGACCACGGCGTTCCTGATGACGTGTCATGGGATGATTACCTCTATTTCTATGACCGGCTGCGCGAGCTGATCTGGCGTTACACAGCAAGGTGATTGGTCGCTGTTCCAGCCGGAACATCAGCTCCCTCCACTGACCCCTGGACAGGCGGTTAATCGGATATCTTGGGTTTTTTAACCTTGATATACCGATTATTCGCGGATATAATAAACCCCGACACCCTGACTGGTGGTACACAGCTGCGTTGTATTAGCCAGACGGGTAGTTATAACCCACATACGCGTTGTCCGCCGAAAGGCGCCCACCGAGCATCGTTATGGTAATTGTCCTAAACCGGCTCCACGGTTCGCTTCTCAAGTTGTAAGTTCGAAAATGTCATAAAAATCATATGACATTCATCACTTTACTGTACCTGTCTGCGTTTGCTAAAATATTTCATACTAATGAAATGATTTCGGCTATATGAAAAATCGAGGTAGGTCAGGTTCTTAGAGATGGATACCTTCAAGCGAGACCTCGTCAAATCAGCCGCAAGATCGCTGGATATTCTGGAATATCTGGCGGATTACCCCGGGGGCGCCAGCCTCACCGATCTGCACCAGCGCCTGCACATCCCCGTGAGCAGCCTGCATAATATCGTCATGACCATGGTAAATAAAGGCTTCCTGCTGCGTCAGGAGAGTTCCCTGATATACCACCTCGGTCCCAAGATTGGTCAGCTCGCCAATAGTTATTTTGAGCAGGTGGATTTGATCCAACTGGCTGACCCATATATGTGTCGTTTAGCCCGCTTAACCGGTGAAACCACCAGCCTGACAGTGCTGCGCGGTAATCTGGTCGTTTTTATTCACAAGGTGAATGGCGAAAGCGCGCGGCAAATTGTCAATCCGGTTGGAACGATGTTGGCTGCACACGCCACCGGCGCTGGGAAAGCCATGCTGGCGTACTTACCCGAGAACGAACTTGACCGCTTGTATCCGCACGAAGATTTAGAAAGGTTTGCGTTAGCCACCATCACCTCAAAAAGCAAATTGAAAGAAAAACTCCAAGAAATCATCCGGGATGGATTCGCGTTTGACGAAGAAGAGTCAACACCGGGCATTTGGGCGGTCGCGGGCTGTATTCGCGACCGGCATGGCTTACCCGTGGCTTCGATCAGCATCGCGGGGCTGGTGGGGCACATCAAAACCAAGAATTATCCAGAGTGGTGTCAGCCCATCCGCGAAATGACCGCGGAGATGAGCACGGCTTTGGGCTTCCGCCCTACCGGGCAAAAGGCTCTCGTTAGCACGACCTGAAATTTGGTATCGGCGACGGTTTTCAGAGTAGTTGTAGAAACAATCTTGCAGGAGCGAATATGTCACAAAACGAGGTATTAGAAACGGATGTCATTATCGTTGGCGCTGGCGGCGCGGGGATGCGCGCCGCGATTGCTGCCGCCGACGAAGGCGCACGCGTGATCGTCATCACCAAGGGTCAGGCTGCCCGCAGCGGCGCCACTCCCATGGCTTGTCCCTCCTATCAAGCCGCCTTTGCCATGGAGGATGACCGCGATAACCCGGAGATCGCCTTTGAAGACACCTGCTTCGAAGGGCGTTATCTGGGTGACGAAAACCTGATCGACGCGCTCACCCATGAAGCAACCGATCGCGCCATGGATATGTATAGCTATGGGGTGAAGTTCCGCAAGCAAGAAAATGGAAAATTCTTACAGGTGGTTCACCCGGGTCATTCTTTCGAGCGTAACCTGGTTATTATGGGGAATGGTTATGCCATGGCTGCCGGCTTGCGCCGGGAGATGCTGAAGAAGCCATCTGTCAAGCTGCTGGAAGATGTGGTGGTCACGCGCTTGTTGATGGATGACGGGCGGATCGCGGGCTTGGTTGGTTTGGATATGCGCAGCGGAAACACCATCTCCGTCCAGGCGCCCACCGTGATTCTGGCGACCGGCGGCTACCAGGAAATGTGGCGCTGGACCGATACCGAGCCGGGTCTCACCGGTGAAGGCGTATTTCTGGCATATCAGGTGGGCGCCGACCTGGTCGATCTTGAAATGATGCTCTTTTATCCGGCTGGGTTGTGTTACCCCAATGAGGTCGAAGGCACGCTGGTTCAATATGAAGGTCTGCTGACTAAGAAATACTGTGCGGGTGAGATGCTCAACGGCTTGGGCGAACACTTCCTGCCACATACCCAGGCTTTGCCGGTGCGCGACGTAATGATGAAGCTGATGTTCCGGGAGATCGAAGAAGGTCGAGGTACGCCTCACGGCGGGGTTTATATCGATCTGCGCAATTCGCCGCGCTCTGGCGAGGAGATCCGCGCAATTCTGACCAAACTGGATTCTCTTCCGTATGACCAACTGCGCGACCTGGGGATCGACGTAGAGAAAGAGCCGATTGAAGTGATGCCGGTAACCCATTACACGCTGGGCGGCGTGCGCATCAACGAGTGGGCTGAAACCACGGTCGAAGGTCTTTTTGCGGCAGGAGAGGTGGGCGGCAATATCCACGGCGCAAACCGCACCAGCGGGAATGCGCTGGCAGAAACTCAGGTCTTTGGCAGGCGCGCGGGAATCCGCGCGGCGCAATATGCGTTGAACACCTCGCGAAGACCGGTTGATCTAACGGAAGTCGCACAGGAAGCGGAAAGGCTCGAGCAATTCCTCACCCCGCTGCCATCCGGCATCCGCCCGATCGAGCTCAAACGCAAGATCAAAAAGATCATGCATGATTACGTCCACTACCGCCGCAATCGTGAGGGGCTGCAAACTGCAATCGAGGCTTTCCAACAGTTGCGGGTGGAGGACGCCCCGCGGCTGTGCGCATTTGACAAGCATAGGATTTATAACTATGAATGGGAAGAAGCTATCGAAGCCAAATTTATGATCGAACTCGGCGAGTTGATTGCCGCTTCAGCCCTGACGCGCGAAGAGAGCCGCGGGCATCATTGGCGCACCGATTTTCCGGCAATGCGACCGGAATGGGAGAAGCACACGATTGTGCGCAAGGTAGAAGCAGACCAATATGAGGTTTCCGACGCGCCTGTGATCCGCTTGAAAGACCGCACCAAGATCCGCCGGACAGCCGATGCGGCTCTGTTGGAAGCAGGTGTATTGGAAGGGTATCCAGGAGATTAAGGCATGTCTCATATTTTGAAAATTCATCCAGATTCAGAACAGGTTCTTGGAGAGCCAGTTACCGCCGAGATTTTTCGCTTTGACCCCGAGGTGGACGCCGAACCGCGCATGCAAACCTACGTAGTCCCCTATCGATATCGCATGAGTATCCTGACCTTGCTGCGCGAGATCTATGAGACGCAGGACCCGACCCTGGCTTTTCGAAATCAACAGTGCGGGCGCGGGATTTGTGGCACCTGTCATGTGCGCGTCAGCGTCAATGGGAAGCTCACAAAAGGCTGCAGCGTTCCGTTGGAGCCGGGAAGCAAAATCACCCTGACCCCAGCCAGCCGGGCGAAAGTTATCCGCGACCTGGTGGTAGATTTCTAATTCAAGCCCCAAAGATAATTCGAGGAGTCAGGTTATGCTATACAGAAAATATGAAGTTGCCCAAACTCTGCCGGAGGCTTTGTCGCTGCTCAGTTCACACAATGGCGCGGTCGTTCGCCCCGTCGCTGGCGGCACTGACCTCATCCTGCAACTTCATGAGCGCATTTTATCCGCAGATGTCCTGGTCGATATCAGTCGTGTGCCAGAACTGCGCGGCATCCGCCTCGAAAATGGGCAGCTGGTGATTGGCGCGGCAACGACTTACACCGAGATCAGCCGTTCAGATCTGGTCTTGAAAAATGCATTCGTGCTGGCTGAAGCCAGCAAAAAGATCGGCGCGGTTCAGATCCAAAACATGGCAACGCTGGGGGGCAACATCGGAAATGCCTCTCCCGCGGCAGACGCTATCCCAGGTCTGTACGCCCTGCAGGCTGATGTGGTTGTGTGCGGACCCAACGCAGAGCGGCGGATCCCCATTACCGAATTTCATCAGGGTTATCGCAAAATCGATCTAAACCCTGGCGAATTGATTAAGGAGATTCGATTTGCGATCCCCGCCGAAGGAACTGGCACCGCTTTCTATAAATACGCCCTGCGAAAGAGCCAGGCAATCTCGGTGGTCGACGCGGCGGTCTGCGTACAGCTAAGCGATGGGGTGATAAAACACGCCACCGTCGCGCTGGGCGCCGTGGCGCCCACCATTATCCGCAGCCCGGCAGCCGAAAGCGTACTGATTGGGGAACCGCCCTCCGAAGACCTGTTTGACCGGGCGGCGGAAGCGGCTTGCCAAGATGCGCGTCCAATTGATGACATTCGTGGCAGCGCAGCCTTTAGAAAATATCTTGTGGGGGTATGCACTTCCCACGCTGTTAGATCAGCGTGCGAGCGCGCCGCCTGATTGCACACGGAGTATTCTATGGATGAAAACAACTTGATTAAGATGGAATTGACGGTTAATGGCGAAGCGGTCTCCATGATTGTCAAAGGAGGCCGCCGTCTCTTAGATTTTCTGCGGGATGATCTGCATCTCACCGGCACCAAAGAAGGCTGCGGAGAAGGGGAATGTGGCTCTTGCACCGTTCACCTGGACGGTCAGAGTGTGTTAGCCTGCCTGACGCCGATGGAGCGCGCGATTGGCTGCTCCGTACTGACTATTGAAGGGGTCGGCAGCCCCACCAACCTGCACCCGGTCCAAGCCGCGCTGCTCGATGAGGGCGGAGTGCAATGCGGGATGTGCACCCCAGGAATGGTGATGTCGGCGCTTGACCTGCTTGAACGCAACCCTGACCCAACGATCGAAGAAATTATTGAGGGAATCTCCGGCAACCTGTGCCGCTGCACGGGGTATAAGAAAATCATCTACGGCATTCAGCAGGCAGCCCAGGAACTGCAAGCTGCCAGCCCAGCGGGGACGGTAAAGGAGTCGGTCGAATGACTATCCTGAACGAGACATTGCAAGAGGAAGAACTCAAAATCCAGACGCCGTCGATCTCGCGCAAAGATGAGTACGAATCGGTCGGTAAGTCGGTGCTGCGTAAAGATTCCGTCCCGAAGGTGACCGGAAAGGCGATCTATACCGGCGATCTGCACATGCCCGGGATGTTATTCGGGAAAGTGTTGTTGAGCACGCAGGCGCATGCCTTGATTAAGAGCATCGATGTGTCGGCTGCCGCCGCAGTCCCGGGCGTCAAAGCGGTGTTGACCTCCAGAGATATCCCCGGAGAAAACGCTTTTGGGATCGCCATCCCCGATCAGCAAGTGCTGGCTGAAACCAAGGTGCGCTATATCGGAGAGCCGGTGGCAATTGTAGCGGCGGAGGATATTTTCGCCGCTGAACAAGCTATTAGCCAGATTCAAGTGGAATATGAACCCTTACCAGCGGTCTTTAGCCCGTTCGATGCGCTTAAACCCGGCGCGCCTGCGGTTCACGCGAAGGGCAATATCCTCTACCACACAAAGGTCCGCAAGGGCAATATCGAGCGAGGGTTCGATGAGGCCGCGATCATCGTCGAGAATATTTATCGCACCTCCGGGCAGGATCATGCGCCAATCGAGCCCGAAGCCGGCTTTGCCTGGATCGACGCCGAAGGCGTTTTGAACGTTTTTTCCGGCACGCAATACGCGTTTCGAGACCGGCGGCAGATCGCCATCGCGCTCAATCTGCCAATGAACCGGGTGCGCGTCGCCAATATGACCATGGGCGGGGGTTTTGGACGCAAGGATGACGTCACCGCGGAGATCCTGGTGGCTCTGCTTGCCTGGAAGACCGGTCGCCCGGTGCGTCTGGTCTATTCCCGCCATGAAGCCATGATGAGCCAAACCCACCGCCACCCCACCTATACGCGCGTGCGCACTGGCGCCAACAAGGAAGGCAAGTTGACTGCGATGGAAGGGGTCATTTATGGCGATACCGGCGCATACGCTTCGCTTGGGCTTTTTGTGATCAAAAAGATGGCTCTGCATCTTGGAGGCCCTTATTATTATCCAAACTACAAATCAGACAGTTTCTCGGTTTACACCAACAACCCCATCTTTGGCGCATTCCGGGGCTTTGGCGTTTTGCAAGCGGCGGTCTCCCATGAAGGTCAAATCGATGAACTGGCTGAAAAACTGGGAATGGACCCAATAGAATTTCGGTTGAGGAACTGCCTGCGACCTGGATTGAGTTTTTCGACCGGGCAGTTGATGACCAACGCCTGCGGCATCGCCACAACGCTGGAGCGGCTGCAGGATTACCTGGTTGAAAACGGATTGAGTATCGAACTCCACCCGGAGGTATCGGCATGAAACTGCGTGGAATAGGTGTTGGATCAATGATGTACGGGTTGGGTTATGGTTTTGCTCGACCGGACTTTTCGACGACCGATATCGAGCTGGCGCCCGATGGGACCGTAACGATTTGGAATGGCGCGAGCGAACTGGGTCAAGGTTTGCAGACTTTGCTCTGTCAGCTAGTCGCGGAAGAGCTGGGCATCCCGTATGAAGACACTTTTATCATCACCGCCGACACCGGGCGCACCCCCGATGCTGGACCGGTTTCCGCCAGCCGTTCGACTTACGTGCAAGGAAATTCAGCCTTGAAGGCTTGTCGCGATCTCAAAAAGCCGATGGCAGAGCTGGCGGGCGAACTCTTAAAGACCGACCCTGACCAACTGATCTTCAAGAAAGGGTTGGTGCAGGATCAAAACGAACCCAGCCGTTCGATCAGCTTTACCAACCTTGCAGGAGGAATGCACCAGCGCGGCCGGCGTGTAAGAGGCAGCGGTTATCACAGCATCACCACCGGGGATGTTGACAAAGAGACTTCCCAGGGCGATGCGTATGCCACCTATGCCTGGGCAAGCCAGCTCGCTGAGGTGGAGGTGGATACCGAAACAGGACAGGTGACAGTTTTGCGCCTTGCCTCCGCCACGGATGCCGGCAAAGCCATCAACCCCAAGATGGTAGAAGGGCAAATTGAAGGCGGCGCGGTGCAGGGGCTAGGATTTGCGCTCATGGAAGATATGAAAATCGAACAAGGGGAGTTCAAGAACGCAAAACTGAGCACCTACCTCATCCCCACGGCAGCCGATGTGCCAATGGTTGAACCTCTGATCGTGGAGGTGTACGACCCCACTGGCCCATATGGTGCGAAAGGCGTTGCCGAACCCGCCACAATCCCCACTGCGCCGACCATTTTCAATGCTATTGCCAATGCGCTTGGGCAACGTGTGCGCTTCACCCCAGCCACGCCCGAGAAAATGCTGAAGTTGCTTGGAAAGCTAGAGGAGAAGGAGGAACAAATAACAATTGAAGATATGCCATACCCAGAACCATAGCCAGTTGTCACAAAACCTGTTTCGATCTATTTAGGAGAAAGGAAGAAGGAACATGATGAAGAACTGGAAGTTGATTATTTCAATGTTGGCGTTGATCGCGGTTCTCGCAACCGCCTGCGCCGCCCCCGCCACGCCTGCGCCGCAGCAACCCCAGGCGCCAGCCGCGGCAGAGACTCAAGCGCCGGCTCAGCCAGAGACCAAAGAACCGATCAGGATCGGGGTGGTAGAGCCCCTCACCGGCCCGGTGGCGGATTCCGGCACGTATGTGACCAATGGCGTCAAGATTGCTGTCGATCGCATCAACGCTAATGGCGGCGTTTGTGGTCGTCCGCTTGAGGTGGTTATCGAAGACGGTAAAAACGACCCGCAAGAATCTGCCAACGCCGCCGAATTGCTGATCACCCGCGACAAAGTGCCGATTATCATGGGCGCCTGGGGCAGTTCGTCGTCCCTGGCAGTCATGCCGGTGATGGAAAAGCACAAAGTGCCGTTCCTGGTCGAGACCTCCAGCTCCGGTAAGATCAGCGACCCGGCTACGCCTGGTTTCCAATACACTTATCGGATCAGCCCAATGAGTAAAATGGAAGCCGACGCTTCGCAGAATTATATCGTTGATAAGCTCGGCTTGAATAGCGTCGCCATCCTGAGCGTGAACAATGACTGGGGACGCGGCGCGGCAGCAGTTTTCAAAGAGGCTATTGAGGCGCACGGCGGAAAGGTTATCAGCGAGTACTTTGTCGAACAGTCTGCAACGGATGTCCTCCCGCAGTTGACAGAAATCAAGAACTCTGACGCTGATTCGATCTTGATCACCACCAGCGCCGGACAGATCGCCACCATGCTGAAGCAGTACCATGAACTGGGGATGACGCAGACCGTTCTCACCACAGGCGGTTCGAACTACCCGATGGCGATCATGGCTCTTTCTAGCAAAGAGATCGTTGAAGGAACGTACCACCTGGTCTTCTATGTCCCCCAACGGTTTGACCTGGCGGCGGATCCTGACCTCGCGGAATGGTATTTAAACGAATATACCAAGCGCGGACTGCCGGATATTGGCATCGGCGAATCCTACCGTGGCTTTGATGGAATGCATGTCATTGCACAGGCGATCGAGAAGGCGGGATGCGTGGTTGAGCCCGAAGCCATTCGCGCCGCGATGTCTCAGGTCGAATTTAAAGGCTTGAGCGGGGTCGTGAAGTTCGCCGAGGCAGAAGGGCATCAGAGCCGTCCGAACGTCTACCTGGTACAGATGGTAGATGGACAGATGGTCGTGCCAGAATTTCAGTTCGAGAAGTAAATCGTCGGAAGGATAAGAAGGGATGCGGATGCTCATCCGCATCCCTTTTATACGAACTGGGAGAACCGTAATGGCTGAATTTCTTCAGCATTTGCTCAATGGTTTGATGATTGGAGGGATCTACGCCCTGATGGGGATTGGTCTCACTCTGATCTTTGGGATTATGAATGTGGTCAATTTCGCCCATGGTGAATTCTATATGCTTGGAGCGTTTGGCGTACTGACCCTGTTCACGTTCATGGGCGTGCCCTATGTGCTGTCTCTGGCACTTACAGCGTTGTTTTTCTTCTTCTTTGGGGGGGTTATCCAGCGTCTGATCCTGCACCCCTTACGAAACCAGTCCGTAGAAGTGCCTATGCTGGCAACAATCGGTTTATCCATCTTCCTGGCTAACATGGCTTTGATTATCTGGGATCCAACCCCCAAGGATATCGGGCTGCCGTTTCCTCTAAAAGCCGTTCAATTAGGTCCGATCAGTCTCACGCCAATCCGGGTTTTTGTTTTTTTTACGGCACTGGGCTTAATTGTCGCCTCGCATCTGTTTTTGAAACATACAACGCTTGGCACCGCCATTCGGGCCACTTTTCAGGACCGTGAAGCGGCTGCGTTGATGGGCATCAATACCAATCTGATAAATATGGTGACTTTCGCCTGGGGCACCGCGCTTGCGGCTGTTGCTGGCGGATTGCTTGGACCGATTTTTCAGGTTTTTCCAACCATGGGCGCTGCCACCAGTTCAAAATCCTTTGCTGTAGTGATCGCTGGGGGACTGGGGAACTTCCCTGGCGCGATTCTAGCAGGTTTGCTCTTGGGAATTGCTGAAAGCCTGGGCGCAGGCTATATCTCCTCCGGTTATCGAGACGCGATTGCCTTTATTATGATTATTGTCGTCTTGATCTTCCGACCTACGGGGCTGTTGGGCAAGTCAAGGCGGCTCGGATGAAGCGAACCAATTTATTGCCCATACTTGTTATTGTAGCGTTCCTGGCGGTACTCCTGGCGCTGCCCAATCTGCTGTCCAACGAATATTATCTTCGCCTGGCAATCATGTCTGGTCTTTTCATCCTGCTGGCTTCGGCGCATAACATTCTGATGAAAGTAGGTCAGCTCTCCCTTGGTCCCGTGGCTTTTTACGGTTTAGGGGCTTACGTTTCGGCGATCCTGAGTGTGCGCTATCACACACCATTTCTACTTGCCTTTCTAGCCGCGGGAGTGATAACGGCTGCAGTAGGATGGGTGATCGGGAAATTGACCCTTAAACTGCGGACAGCGTATTTTGTCCTGGTGACAATTGGCTTTGCTGAATTCTTCCGCCTGGTCGCCATAAACTGGACCGATATGACAAACGGTCCAATGGGTATCACCGCGGTGCCTGCGCCAGCGTCCTGGTTTGTGGGCTACCGACCTTACTATTACTTCATTCTGCTTCTGGTGGTGCTGGTGCTTGCAGCCCTTTACCGGATCGAGCATTCCACCATTGGGCGGGCGATGCACGCCATCCGGGAGAACGAGACATTAGGGCGATCGGTCGGCATCGACAGCTATCGTTACATGATGTTTGCGGCGGTTCTCAGCTCGTTTATCATCGGCTTGTCGGGAAGTTTTTACGCCCACTTCTTTCAGTTCGTTGGACCCGAACTGCTCAGCTTTGACCTCACTATCGCCATTGTGATTATGGTGATCGCCGGCGGGCGCAGCACGCTCGCGGGACCGGTCATCGGGGCGATCTTGTTCACAATCATCCCAGAGTTGCTGCGCGCGGCTTCATCCTATCGAATGGTCATTTATGGGGCTTTGCTGGTATTGCTGATGCTTTTTATGCCGGATGGCATTCTGCCGGCGGTGATGACCCTGCTGCGCCGGATAATCGCGCTAGTCAGCCCCGCTCTTCAGAGATTGGCAACTTCATTGACGGGCAAGCCGTTTGCGCTTCCTCAACCTGTTGAAAGTGCGCCGGCTCTCGCGAATGCAGCAGCCACTATGGATGCGCCTCGCGCGCTTACCAGCTTGACCTCTAAAGACGATGGCGGTTTGACCGCACCGAATAAGGATAAGCTCGAAGGACAAAAAGAGCTCATTCGCGTGGAAGATCTGAGTGTTCACTTCGGCGGGATCCACGCGGTTGAGCGCCTGTCATTCAGCGTTGAACAGGGCGAGATTTTCGCGATTATTGGGCCCAATGGAGCCGGAAAAACCACTCTGCTCAATGCGATCACCCGCCTGGGACCGATTACCTCTGGGACGATAACCTTTCAGGGCGAGACGCTCAATTCGCTTCAGGCGCACGATGTTGCCAGGCGCAGGCTCGTGCGCACCTTCCAGCACACCAGCGTATTTCCTCATGTAACAACCAACCGCAACCTGGTGTTGGCGCATAATCTACGTGAGCCAGCCGGTTTGCTGCCCAACTTACTGCGCACACGCCACTACCGCGCCTCTGAAGTAGACTGCCGTATCCGCGCCAAAGAGGTACTGGCTTTCTTGAAACTGGAACATCATGCCGATACTCAAGCCAACAGCCTTCCTTATGGGAATCAACGCTTGTTGGAACTGGGCATTGCCATGATGACCAACCCTAGTGTGCTGCTTCTCGACGAACCGGCAGCCGGGATGAACTCCACAGAAGTTGAAATGCTGATGGATTTAATCCTGTCCATCAGAGACATGGGCGTCACGGTGATCCTGGTGGAGCACGACATGAAGCTCGTCATGGGCATTTCAGAGCGAATCCTGGTTTTGAACTATGGAAAACGGATCGCCATGGGACACCCGGATGAAATCCGCCAGAATGAAGATGTGATCACTGCTTATCTTGGGAGGCGGGCTGCCGATGCTACAGCTAACTGATGTCGATGTTTATTACGGTCAGATTCACGCCCTGAAATCAGTTTCTCTGCGGATTGAACAGGGAGAACTGGTCACATTGGTGGGGGCAAATGGCGCTGGAAAATCGACTACGCTAAAAACCATTTCGGGCATCCTGCACCCGCGCAATGGCCGTGTCACATTCTTTGGCGAAGATATTGGCACGAAATCCATGGAGTATATCGTCCGGTTAGGGATTGCCCAATGTCCTGAAGGACGGCGCGTCTTTCCCGACCTGACCGTACTGGAAAACCTGCGTATGGGGGCGTACACGCGCCGCGAAAAAACTGAAATTAAACAAGATTTCGATGAAGTATTCAGCCTATTCCCCATCCTAAACGAGCGCAAGCACCAGAGCGCCGGGTCGTTGTCGGGCGGCGAGCAGCAGATGCTGGCGATTGGGCGGGCGATGATGTCCAGGCCGCGCCTGATGATGTTCGATGAGCCGTCGCTTGGATTAGCCCCGCTACTCGTGGACAGGATGGCAGAGGTGATCAGTTTGCTGCATGAGCGCGGCACAACCATCCTTCTGGTAGAGCAGAATGCAGAAATGGCTCTCAGTCTGGCAGACCGCGTCTATGTGCTTGAAACTGGCAAGGTGGTGTTAGAAGGACCTTCCCAGGACGTCTTGCACAACGAACATGTGCGCAGCGCCTACCTGGGCAAATAGAAAAAATGATTAAGGAGCTCGTCTTCAAATGAATCCGCATCCAGAGGCAGTTCTTGCTTCCATCGATCAGCGCCGCGCTGAGATCGTTGCGTTTCTGCAAAAACTGATCAGCTACCAAAGCGTAACTGGTCAGGAAGGGGAAATCCAGGCTTTTGCCGCCGGCTACATGAAGGAACTCGGTTTAGACGTGGATGTCTTCGAGCCGGACGTGGATCGTTTGCGCAGTTACCCTGGTTTTCTCGAACCTGAACTGCCTTTTGCTGGGCGCCCCAACGTGGTGGGCGTTTGGAAAGGCTCCGGCGGCGGGCGTTCGCTTTTGCTCAACGGTCATGTGGACACCGTTCCGCTGGAACCGCTGAGCGAATGGGAAACAGGACCGCTGGCTGGGGAAATCGTCGAGGGGAAGATCGTCGGGCGCGGGGCTTCAGATATGAAATCCGGCGTGGCGGCGATGACCATGGCGGTCCAGATTCTCAAGCAGATGGGTGTACAGTTAAAGGGTGACGTGATCCTGGAATATGTGGTGGACGAAGAACGCACCGGTCTCGGCACCCTGGCGTGCGTCGAGCGCGGCTACACCGCCGATGCGGGTATCTGCTGCGAGACGAGCGATCTGGAAGTGATGCCGGCTTGTATTGGCAGGATGTGGTTCACGGTGAAGCTCAAGGGCAAACCCACCGGCATCGCCACCCGCTGGGAGGGGGTAAGCTCGATCGAGAAGGCTTATAAGATCATCCAGGCGGTGGAAGACTTGGAGAAGATCCGCATCCAGGATTTGCATCACCCCCTCTATCCGGACAACCGCGGCGCGCTGCCCTGCGCGGTGACGATGATCCACGCCGGCACTTTCCCGAGCACCGCCCCCGAGGATGCAGTGCTGCGCGGCAGCCTGGGGTTGATGCCTTATGAAGATCCCGAGGACGCCAAACAACAGTTAATTGACCAGATTGACCTGGTGTGCAAAGCCGATCCCTGGCTGCGCGATCACCCGCCCTTCATCACCACCGAAGGCGGTTATGTCGCCGCAGGGGCGGAAATCCCGCGCGATCACCCCATCGTTCAGACGATGCAAGCCAACTTCCAAAGCGTAACCGGACGGCTGCCGGTGATCAGCGGCAGGATGGGCGCGGCGGACACGCGCTTCTTAACCCGCAGCGGGCACACCCCCACCGTGATCTTTGGTCCCGGTGTGACCGCCCAGATGCACGCCATGAACGAGAACGTGCCCATCGATCACTTGATCACCGCCACGAAAGTGATCGCGTTAACGATTTTGAACTGGTGTAATTCAGACAAAGACTGAGGCCGCTAAAGCTGAGGTTGGTTCTGCGCCAGGCTTCCAGGATGCCATCGAGGGGTTCGATGGCGTTTCGCGTTCTGCCCCATGCACAAGAATCCCCGCTTTCAACCCCATCTAGCAAAAACCCCCACTGCTGGGGGTTTCCGAGTGGGCAGAACAGGACTCGAACCTGCGACCTCCTCTGTGTAAGAGAGGCGCTCTAACCAACTGAGCTATCCGCCCACAGCATGTGAATTGTATTGCGACCTTCCCGATTCTGTCAATAGAGTTGATCGTATCGCTTGCCAGCAATGCAAATTGGAAATTTCAACGATTTATCGCGGAACAACGAACATATTGCTATTTTGCATGTGAAATCGATGTAAAAAAGTTGTTGGAATTTAAATTTATTACATAAAGTATTGCACATCTCACATAATTATGATAAACTAAAAGCGGTTTAATCGCTTATCCTGCTATCATCCATGTGTTCGCGCACAGGAGGACTGCCATGTCATACGAAGACCGCATCCGCCAAGAGCGTTCTAATATGTCAAAGAGTTTTTCCAAGCTCGCAGATTTCCTGCTGGATTCATACGTGGAAGCCGCGTTCATGACCGCCAGCGAACTGGCTCACACACTCAACCTGGATGCCGCAACGGTGGTGCGCTTCTCACAGCACCTGGGGTATGACGGCTTCCCAA
Source organism: Anaerolineae bacterium UTCFX2 (assembly GCA_002050125.1). GTDB lineage: Bacteria > Chloroflexota > Anaerolineae > Anaerolineales > UBA4823 > UTCFX2. Next base: position 46,680 of record MWTA01000063.1, read on the forward strand.
AGTTGCAGCGCGAAATCCGCCAGCGGGTAAAAGACGATCTCCTCATTCGCCCAAAGCAAGCCGAGGCGGAGGAATCTGTGCCAGGGATCGCCTCCACCGCAATGCAAGAAGTATCGATCTCCCTCGAACAAACCCGAATCGCCCTGGACACTGAGGTGATGGAAGCGCTGGCGGAAAGAATCGGTCAGGCGCGCCGGATTATTATCCTTGCCGAAGGTCCGGCGCAGCCCTCGGCGTACAGCCTGGTCCTATTCATGGAAGAGGGCGGGTTTCCGGTCTACATCGCCCGCGCCGGAATCGCCGACCTGGCGCGCACAGTCAACACCGCTACCCCCTTCGATCTGATCCTTGCGATGGAAGTGGCGGGGCAGGCGCCCTATATCGCGCGCGCTCTGGAAGAAGCCCAGCTAAAGGGCATCCCCACCGCCGCAATTGTCGGATCAGCTTCGCTCGCCTCCGCCCGCTTTGCGAACAACGTGCTGGCAGCTCACGCCCACCCGTCGATGGGCGTTGGGATTGTCTCGATCGAAGCGATCGTCTACGCCCTTTCACAGGTTTTGCGCTGGCGCTTCGCAGATCGCTTTGCCGGGACCGAACAGGCAATCTCCGAGCTGTCAGAGCGCATTCAGATGCCGTTCGATTAGCTGCGTTTGAATTTCAAGTTTTACACCCCTTCACCCACCCCAATTAAACAAGGAGGTTCTGTTTATGCGCCTGATACGCTATCTGAAAGGTGATCAGCCTCCTGCATATGGCTGGCTGCTCGACGAGCCAACCGGTTCGTATGCCGGAGCAATCGAAGGCTCTCCGTTCGAAGGATTTCGACGCATGGACGCGGATACGCCCCTGCAATCGATCCGGCTGCTTTCACCGATCCTGCCGGGCAAGATCATTGGCATCGGCAGAAACTATGCCGCACACGCGCATGAGCACGGCGCGGAGATTCCCGAGATACCGCTTTTCTTCTTGAAGCCTCCCTCGGCGGTGATCGGACCCGACGAACCGATTGTGCTGCCACCCCAATCGCAGCAGGTTGAGCACGAAGCCGAACTGGTCGTTGTAATCGGAAAGCGCGGCCGCTGGCTCTCCCCTGAGGAATCGCTCGATTACATTCTGGGGTATACTGTGGGAAATGATGTTACCGCAAGAGACCTGCAGCGCAAGGACGAGCAGTGGACGCGCGCCAAGGGCTTCGACACCTTCTGCCCCATCGGACCCTGGATCGAAACCGATTTCGACCCCGCCGACAGCTTGATCACCTGCCACGTCAACGGTGAAATGCGTCAGATGTCCTCGACCCGCGATATGATCTTCAACGTCCGGCAGCTCATCGCGTACGTCTCTTCCGTGATGACGCTGGAACCGGGCGATCTTATAATGACTGGCACTCCGGCAGGCGTCGGACCGCTGCTGGACGGAGACCTGGTCGAAGCCACTGTTGAGGGTTTGGGCACGTTGCGGAACCCCGTCGTAAAAGAGGGCAGTCACTGATCTAGAAAATGCAACTGGATATCCATACCGCAGTCCAGACCGCGTTAGTGATCTCTGTGGTCGCCTTGATCCTGAGCATCTGGTTTGGGATTCAAGCAATCCGCAAAGCGCGCGCGCTTCCTTTTTTCCGGATGCGCCGCGAGACCATGACCCGCGGCTGGAGGCTGCTGGGTTGGGCTGCCTTCTGGGCGATACTGGCGGTGCTGCTGAACACGCGGGCTGAAGCGTTTATCTACCGATTCCACCCGCCCACTGCCACATTCACCCTGACCCCTACGATAACGCTCACCCCTTCGATCACCCTCTCGCCGACCATCACGCTCACACCTTCGCTCACCCTTACGCCAGCCATCTCGAACACGCCCTCGATTACGCCTACACCGGCAATCCCGCTGGCGGTCGAAATGCTGTTCGAGAGCACCATCACCCCCAACCCCGAAGCGCTGTTTTCAGATTTGACCTTCACCGATGGAATCGACTCGGAATACCGCCCGCTCAAACCGGGCGAAGTTTTCCAGAACCCGATCGATCACATGTACTCGGTGTTCAGTTACGACCAGATGATCGTCGGATCTCAATGGACCGCCTTGTGGTATAGAAACGGCGAGCTTGTTCATTACGAGACGCTGCCCTGGAACGGCGGATCGGGCGGTTTCGGTTACGCCGACTGGCAGCCCGACCCCTCGGAATGGCTGCCAGGCGAGTATGAAGTTCAGCTTTTCGTAGGAGAACTCTGGCGGAAATCGGGTAGATTCACAGTGGAAGGAGAACCCCCGGCGCCTCAGCCGACCTCAACCTCCACTCCGACAGCCACGCCAACCCACACCAATACAGCTACACGCACACCGTTTCCAACCACGACCCGCCCTGCCACTAGCACCCCCCGTCCGACCGTGACGCCGTATATTTCGCCTACCCCCACTACCAAACCAACCGCCTATCCAACCCTGACGCGCACCCCCACTCCGACAATCACAAACACGCGGCCGCCCACATTGCAAAATACCCCCACTTCAGGGTCGTAAAAAACCACCAGGCTTACTCAGTATAAAAAAATGGGAGACCCGCGCGGCGATCCGCGCGTTGTTCCTTAACAATTCCAGATTCACCGCCACGCTGCGCCCTGCAGTAAGCTGATTGATTCGCTCTAATAAAAAGGGCGTGACCGCCGGACCCCGGATCCGCTTTTCATCCGCCTCTCGCTGCGCGCTTCGAATCACCTCTTCGATCTCAGTCTGCGGCAGCGCATACGTTTCAGGCGGCGGGGCGGCGAGCAGAACCGCGCTGCGCAAGCCCAGTTTCCAATGGTTTCTGGCTAGTTCAGCCGCCTGTTCAGGGGTATCCACACGGCAGCTCACTTTCAATCCGCTCGACCGCGCGAAAAAAGCGGGGAAATCGTCGGTTTGATAACCGACGACCGGCACGGAATGGGTGTCGAGATATTCGAGCGTCGCGTCCAGATCTAGAATAGCCTTTGCGCCCGCGCAAACCACCATAATCGCGGTGGTGGCTAACTGCGGCAAGTCGGCTGAGATGTCGTATTGCGGGGAGCGATGGACGCCGCCGATGCCGCCTGTTGCAAAAATCCGGATGCCCGCCCAACCGGCTGCCAACATCGTCCCGGCGACCGTGGTGCCGCCGCTCCACTTGAATGAAACCGCTGGGGCGTAGTCGCGGATGCTGATCTTATGCAAATCATCGCCTTGAGCCAATTGTTCGATCTGCCCGGTATCAAGGCCGACATGCACCCTGCCCTGCAACACCCCAACGGTTGCCGGGGTGGAACCTCCCGCGCGGATAATCTCTTCCAGATCCAGCGCGAGCTGCAAGTTTTGGGGATAAGGCAGTCCATGCGAGATCACCGCCGACTCGAGCGCAACTACCGGCGCGCCGTCAGATAGAGCTTGTGAAACAACTGGGGAAATATGTAAGTAAGGATAATCTGGTTTCAGCGCGTTCATATCACTAACCGGTCGTATAGTTTCTCCAGGCTCAGATCTGGGACGACCGCGCCCGGATAACGAAGCGTCAGACTGGCTGCCGAAACGCCCAGGCGCACCGCATCATCGATCGGGATGCCGTTCAGAAACGCAAAGATGACCGCGGAAGTAAGCGCGTCCCCGCCGCCCGTCGGGTCAACCACCTGAGTGCGCAGCGCGGGCACCTGTCCAGCAGTCTCAGATGTGGCATAGCACACGCCCAACTCAGCCTGGGCGACGATGGCAATTTCAACGCCTTGGCTGACCAGGCATTGCGCGGTTTCGAGGGCGTCCGGGGGGTTGGCTGGATCGTAAGTCCCGTAGCAGAGGATCGCTGCTTCAGCCAGGTTGGGCGTGATCAGTTTTAACCGGCGAAGATAGGGTTTCAGGCGGCTGGCGAGCAGCGTAGAGGTCGGGTCCGCGCATACCGGAATTTTGGCTTTTTTCGCCAACGAGAAAATCTTGCGCAGCGTTTCTTTGTTCAGGTTGGCATCGACAAATACCAGCGAGGATTCATAAAATAACCTGGATAATTCCTCCACATACGCCGGCGTCAGGCAAGAGACGATTCGCATATCGTCCAGAGCATGTTGCAGCCAGCCCTTTTGGTCGACAAGCGCCAGATAGGTGCCAGTGGGATATTTATCGGTGCGCAAGATGTAGTCAGTTTCTACCCCGGCGCCTTGAACCTGCTGAATGAGCTGCTCTCCCGACCAATCCTGACCCGCAACCGTTAATAAAGTAACCGAATGACCCAACCGGGCGAGGTTTTCGGACACATTTCGCGCCACCCCGCCAAAAGAAATCCGAATGCGCCCGGGGTTTGACGTGGCGGGCTGCAGATCGTGCAGGGGTCGTCCAACCAGGTCCTGTCCGGCTGCGCCGATCACCAGGATCGGCGCATCTGGCGATGCGATAGAAGCCTCATCCATAGATGCTCTCCAGCATGGATTTTATCATCAGCCGGATTTGAAAACAACCAGATGTTATGGCACAATCACTTTTGCCAGGATGTCCAGAATTTCCTGTGGAGGTGAAGAGACTTTTTCCAAAATCAAGTTACGTTCAGTGGATTCTACCCTATTCGTTCCGTCCTCCAGCCGCCAGAACGACTGGAATTGAATTTGTTGCCCCGTCGCCAGGTTGATCCAAACCGTGTTGCCAGCACCGATAAATGCTTGCGTTTCGCCTGCAATCAAGATCGGCTCAGGGAAAGATTCCATCGATGTGACTGCTATGCAAGGCTGCCCACCAGCGCAAGTGGTTTCATCGCGCGTGACAAGGTTGCCATTTTGTTTAGCTTGCGCCAAATCGTGCGAGAGCATGTCCGCCGAAAAATGGTAGGGTTGACCGCGATTAAAACCCGCATCACCGGTCGTGAAATTGACTGAATAATCCTCCACTGTGGCTGACAGTTGGATGGTATTTCCATCTGCATCCTTGTCCAGCCAAACACTGCGAATAACATAGCCGTTGGCGTCCGTTTCAATCCACTGTTCGCTGATGATGTAGGGCGGCGGAAATGTTTGACCAGCCCGAGGGTTCATCGTTCCTTCGGACACCACATGAATCCAGGCGGGACCCTCCTGGAAAGGCGCGTCGAACTGTTGCGCCAATTGCTGAACTTCGAGCACGATAGGGTCTGAAGAAGCCAGGGTCGGGGTGGCATATGGCGGTTGGGTTGGGACGAAGGTTACTGCTGGCGGAACAGTTGTCCCGTGGGGCGCTGAGGGGGGCTGCCATTGAATTTCCCATGACCCGTGAGCCGTATAGTACACCCGTGTCACTCGCACTTCAAACGGGTGTGCCGGTATGTTCTCAAAAGTCATCCCTGCTAAAATATTTCCATTTACCTGGGGAACCCCGCCAGTCGCGCCGCGCAGCGATGGGTCTGGCGTATAGAGCATCACGCCTGTTATCTTGCCGGTTGGTTCAAACTCAAAAAGCAGTTCTCCGGGCGATTCCAGACGGGCGCTCAACACCCGCAAAGTGAAACCGCTGATCTGGATTACCTTGTCCAGCGCCCAGGTTTGTCCGACTGCTGGATCTGGCCCCGGATCGAACCGGAATCCATTGGCATCATCCAATGAGAAGTCAACCGAAATCGGCAGTTGCTGTGCGTTAGGGAAGACGTTCAAGGAGACTGTTAACTGTTCATTTCCGATGAAAGGCAAGGTTTGGAATATCTTGGCGTTTCCATCTATCGATTCGGGCGTGATGTCGATCGCCGGATAAACTGCGCCCTTTTGATCTGTCAAGAGCACGTTCCAGTCGCTGTTAAGCGACATACCTAGTTTATCGAAATGCACAGAGACCTGAAATACGGTTTTATCGCTGGATGGGGCAACCTGGTCCAGAACCAGGGTCACCCCATCCTGAGTTACGCTTCGCCATTGCCCTGGCTGCTGCGGTTCAGATGGGAGAATATCGCCTGGCTTTGCCGGGCGTAAGTGGATCGGCGCGCTAAAATTCTGCCCGTCCAGGTTTTCGATATATAAAACCAGATCGGTTACAACAGCCGGCAGCGGCGGAAAGACGTATGCCCAGTGAATATCCTCAGAATCGCCTGCCACGCCGCTGCTCATTTGGAAAGGAATTTTCTCTCCATTGGGTAGAAAGACAAAAGCCCGAGAAGAATCGTGCTCGTCAGGCAGCCCCGTGACGGTCAAGCTCACCCAGAACATGCTCTCGTCGCTCACCGCCTGATCTACACGCAGTGTTATACCCTCACCTGCAACTTCAACCGGCTCTGATAGCAGGAACACCGATTGAATATCTGTAGTAAACCCAAAGCCAGGGATATAGCCCTTTAACCTGCCAATCGCATAAGCCGCTCCGGTCAATAATAAAAGGGCGATCAGTACGACAATCAGCGCTAGAACAGGTCGAGTCCGTACAGACTGCATTATTTTGCTCCGCTTACTCCACGCAAAACGAATTACGGGCTGAGTTTTATATTGCAGCATATCAGTCTGGCGCTGGCGCAATTCTTGTTCGAGGCGGGCTGCAAATGCGGGCGATGGCTCAGATGCGACATAAAACTCGGCAATCGCAGCCTCCAGATCCGGCGGAAGCCTCCAAGTCGTGTCAGGCATTTCTGTCCTCCCAATTCTCGCGCAGCCAGCGGATGATTCGATAAACGTTCATCTTGACCGCGGCTTCGCTCTTGCCCTCCAGCGCGGCAATTTCTTTGAAACTCAACCCACCGGCAAAACGCAGGCGCATCAATTCTTGTTTTTCTTCATCAAGCTCTGAAAGTAATTTTTCCAGCCGGATGTTGTCATCCGAGTGATGAATCTGACCCGCAGGATCGGGGCTCATCTGTGCAGCTTCTTCAAATGAGACGGTGGCTCGCGACCGGTACGCATCAATCAGCCGGCGCCTGGCAATGGTGAATAACCAGCCTGTGAATTTTCCACTTTCCTGGTAGCGATGCTGGACCAGACCCTCAAGCGCCTCGATGAATACTTTTGAGGTGATGTCCTCCGCCTCTTGTGAGTCGCCCAGCCGAACGAATAAATAGCGATAAACCGGCGCTAAATAACGCCGATAAAGAACGCCAAACGCCTCCGGGTCGTAGCGGGCGCGTTCGATCAGTTCATCGTCATTTCGTAAATCAGTCATCGTTAATAATAGATCGTTGAAAAAGCCAAAAAGTAACCTAGCTGGCAGCGTTTACTAACTTCATTGTAAGCCCTGACGAAAATAAGTCTGATACAATTCGTGCTATCGATTGCCGGTTCACCGCGTTTGAACGCGGTCATCTTGATCAATTCATTTTTTATCGATGTCTCGGAGGAAGCAAATGAGTAATTATCCTGGCAAAGGAAAAGTTGCAGTCTTGAAGACCACCCCGGCGACAGTCTTAGAAGACTATGAACGCTTGATGAAGCTGGCAGATTTCGAGAACGTGCTCTCGAAAGACGTCCGCACCGGGCTCAAGATCAACATCTCCTGGCAAACCTGGTATCCTGCCTGTTCGACGGCGCCCTGGCAGCTCGAAGGCGTGATTCGGACGCTCCAGGCTGCCGGCTACGCCGATCTGGTGGGCGTGCACAACGACACGGTGGTGGTGAACACCGCCGACGGCGAGCAGAACAACAAACATCGTTATATCACAGATAAATACGAGGTGCCGTGCCTATATTTATACAACCAGGACTTTGAATGGATCGAATACAAGCCGAAAAAGCCCATGCTGGTCCTGGACAAAGTCTATCCGGAAGGCATTTTCATTCCAAAAGCGCTGATGGGAATGAATATCATCCACTTGCCAACCGTAAAAACCCACGTTTTCACCACCATCACCGGGGCGATGAAGAACGCGTTCGGCGGTCTGCTGCACCGCCATCGGCACTGGACGCACTCTGTAATTCACGACACCCTGGTTGATCTGCTGACAATCCAGCAAGAGATCCACCCGGCGGTGTTTGCCGTGATGGATGGGACGTTTGCGGGCGATGGTCCCGGCCCGCGCGCTATGCGGGTATACGAAAAAGATATCATCCTGGCATCCCCCGATCAAGTTGCGATTGATGCTGTCTCCGCCAAGTTGCAAGGTTTCGATCCAATGAGCCTGCGTTTTATCCGCCTGGCGCATGAAGCTGGCTTGGGCATCGGCGATCCAAGAGAAATCGAAATAGTCGGATATGACATCGAGCAAGAACAACCCTGGGGGTTCGTACAGGAAGATACATTCGCCAGCAAGGGTCAAAAGCTGATTTATCACGGGCGGCTCAAACCGTTCGAAAAAATTCTACTGCAAAGTCCGCTGGTCCCCTGGTCGTATTTTGCCAGCAACTTCTACCACAACGTCTACTGGTACCCATTTGTGGGTCGAAAGCGCGTTGAGCAGGCACTACAAACCAAATGGGGACGGCTCTTTGCGTCATACGGGGATGGCGGGGTAGTAATGCCCGGCATGGAACCCCGAACGGTCGCCCAGGCAGCCGTGGGATTGGTGCTGTTGACCAGCTTAGCCGCTGGGTTAATCCTGTCGCTCAGCAAGAAGAAGCCCGCGTGAGCAAAATCCAGGACGAGAACGCCAGCCTGACAAAACGCCTTTGAGTCGGGTAGATTTTGGGTTTCAGTCTTGAAACAACCTCCTGTTGAGAAAAGAGGAAGCATTTGAAACTGCGGATCGAGTTTCACTGTCACACGCGTTATTCGCTGGACTGCCTGACTTCTGTCGAGCAGCTCATTGCCGCCTGCAAAGCAAAAAGCATTGACCGCGTTGCGATCACCGATCACAACACGATCAGCGGCGCGCTGGCAGCCCACAAACTAGATCCGGAGCGGGTAATCATCGGGGAAGAGGTCAAAACCACTGCGGGCGAACTGCTGGCATTTTTCGTAAAAGACGAAGTCCCGCCTTACCTGGATCCGCTCGAGGCGATCCGCCTCTTGAAAGAACAGGGCGCTTTTATCAGCGTCTCGCATCCATTTGACCAGTTGCGTTCTCCCTGGAAGCTCGAGCAGCTAAAGGAAATCCTGCCATTTATCGATGCAATCGAAACGTTCAATTCGCGTTGCATGTGGTCCGGGTTTAACCGCCAGGCTCAGGCGTTCGCACGTGAGCATGAGCTGGCTGGCACCTCTGGGTCAGACGCCCACTCGCTCCCCGAACTGGGCGCAGCGACGATGACCTTGGAAGAGTTTGCAGACGCCGAAGGACTGCGGAGCGCGATCCGCAGCGCAATCCCTCGCAATCGCCTTTCGGGGTTCTGGGTTCATTTCGCTTCTCGCAAAGCGGTGCAGCAGAAGCGCCTCTCCGAACGGGGAACGTGATTTTGCCCTTGACCACGCGCGATCTCAGGTTAAAATAAAGCTATAGACACGGGGCGGTGGCGGAATAGGCAGACGCAGGGGACTTAAAATCCTCCGGAGGTGACACTCCTTGTGGGTTCGATTCCCACCCGCCCCATGTCAGGGAGTTAACGCCATGCAGATTTTTCTGGTCTTCGCTCTTCTCATCGCAGTCCTGGCAGTCATATTTGCAATCCAAAACAATGCGCCTGCCACCGTTTCGTTCGCGCTGTGGCAATTTCAGGGTTCTCTGGCGCTTATGCTGCTGGTTGCCCTCATCGCCGGCGCCCTCATCAGCATTTTTCTCTCAATGCCATCAAATATCAGAACCCGCTGGACAATCCGCCAGCAGCGCAAAAAAATGACGGAACTCGAAAACAATCTTACTGAACTGCGGACCGAAGTGGAGACCGCTCAAAAAAAGCTCGAACGCCTCCAGATGTCCGAAACCAAACCGTTCTCCCTGCCACTGCAACCCACCCCTCTTGAAGAAGGCACACAAGATATCGAGCCTGAACCTAACAAAGAAGAACCAAGCAAAGAAACCGAACCAGCGGATAACTAAGAAGCAACTCCAACCCGGAGGCGTTTATTGGGTGCAGCGCAAGGCGACAGCCAGATGAAAAAGAGTTGATCCTGGAGAAGTGCACGGCGTTATGTGCAGGTAGAATAACATGAGAGCCATGGTCTTGGATAGGATCAAAAATCTAGCGGCAGACACACGCCCCTTGAAACTAGTTGAAATGCCGATTCCTGCACCGGCAGACGGCGAAGCGCTGATCCGGGTTTCGACCTGCGGAGTATGCCGCACCGAGTTGGATGAGATCGAAGGGCGCACCCCGCCCAGCCAATTTCCAATGACGCTGGGACATCAGGTGGTAGGATACGTAGAAAGGCTGGGACCCAAAACAAGCTTACATCAGATCGGCGATCGGGTCGGGGTTGGCTGGATTTTTGACTCCTGCGGTCATTGCAGCTACTGCCAAACTGGAATGCAAAATCTATGCGCTGAGTTCCAGGCAACTGGCAGAGATGCGCCTGGCGGTTATGCCGAGTACATGACCGTCCCCGAACGCTCCGCCTATCCCATTCCAGAGGCGTTATCCGATGCCGAGGCGGCGCCTTTGCTATGCGCCGGCGCCGTCAGGTATCGCTCGTTGCGCCTGAGCATGCTCGAGGAAGGACAGGCGCTCGGTCTGACCGGTTTTGGCGCTTCAGCTCATCTCGTACTCAAAACGGTCCGCCACCTGTATAAAAATGTGCGCATTTGCGTGTTTTCACGCAGTCCATCCGAACAGGAATTTGCCAACGAACTTGGAGCGGACTGGGCGGGGGATTTCAGCGATCCGCCTGCTGAACCGCTGAACCGCATCATCGACACCACGCCGGTCTGGAAACCGGTGGTTGAAGCGCTGCGCAACCTGGCGCCCGGTGGTCGCCTGGTGATTAACGCTATTCGCAAGGAGTCAACCGACAAAGAATATCTGTTGAACCTGGATTACCCAACCCATTTATGGCTCGAAAAAGAGATCAAGAGCGTTGCCAATGTAACCCAACATGACATTAGCGAATTCATCAAGGTCGCTGCATCCGTTCCAATTAAGCCGGATTATCAGATCTACGAACTCGAGGAGGCTAATCGGGCGTTACTTGAACTCAAAAGAGGACAAATTCGAGGCGCGAAAGTGCTGCAGATTCTATAATAATCTGGATAATTCTCCACAGAAATCAGCTCAGATAAATGCCTTCAACACTTGAACTTCAAAGGGGATAACATGACCTCAAACCAGCAAATTATATCCGATCTACGGTTGGCAATGGACATGCACCAACATCTGGATCTCATGGTCATCTACAAAGGGGTGCCGGTAATATCCAAAGCAGAGATCAAAGACATCCAAGGCGATATTGTCACAATGATCACTCACGACCCGGGTTTGGTTTGTTTGCGCACCAGCCCGCAAACCAGCATACTGGGGAGCGATTATTTTGAACCCTCCGCCGCAAAGATCCAGAAAGTGGAAATTCAATCCGGTGAAGTAGTTCTGGACGAATTCACCTATCTTGGAACCCGTTTAGGCGAGAGGATGATCATTCGCGTCGAACCGGCTGCGCCAATACCGCTCAAGCTGGAATTTGAAGATCAAGCCATCGACGGCGAATTAGTCGATATCTCACTGAGCGGTGCCGGGGTTCGCATTCCCTCGGAAAAATACACCCCCCTGCTTAAACCCGGCGCGGTCATCCAGATAAAATTCGAGCTGCCCAACGGGGCGATCTCCATCAGCGGCACCGTCCTCAGCGGAACGAGAAACGTCGATCTGTATCGACTTTCGGTCCGATTTGGTCAGAATGGAGAGCAAAAAGAGCGCATTTTTAGATATATGGTGGATCGCAGGGCTCAGATCGAACAGGAATTGCGGACAGAATACGAAAAAGCTAAGGGTGAAGCCTGAGAAAGGTCAATTTTCTTGGATATTCGAGCTTACAACCGGGAAGCCTGGAACCGCGAGGTGGATCAAGGCAACCAATGGACCATCCCAGTCGATTCACAAACCGTTGCGCTTGCCCGCCAGGAGACCTGGTCGGTTTTGCTCACACCCACCCGTCCGGTACCAGCGAGTTGGTTCCCGCACATGAGGGGGACTAAAATACTCTGCCTGGCTTCTGGAGGAGGCCAGCAAGGACCGACTTTTGCTGCGGCTGGGGGCATTGTGACCGTGCTGGACAACTCTCCCCACCAGTTGCAACAGGATCGCCTGGTCGCTGAACGGGAGAATCTGGAACTCGAATTGGTAGAAGGCGATATGGCGGACCTCTTCGAGTTCAAGGACGATCAATTCGACTTGATTTTTCACCCCGTATCAAATGCTTTTGTTCCCGATGTAAAGCCGGTCTGGCGCGAAGCATTCCGTGTCCTGCGCCGCGAGGGCGCGCTTCTGGCAGGTTTCGTCAACCCGGTGCACTATTTATTTGATTATGATCTGATGGACGAAAAGGGTGAGTTGGAGGTCCTATATTCAATCCCTTATTCTGATCTTAAGAGTCTGCCTCCAGATAAATATAAACATTACCTGGAAAGCGGTGAGCCATTAGAGTTTGGACACACTTTGGAAGACCAGATCGGTGGTCTGATCGAAGCCGGATTTCTGATCAGCGGCTTTTATGAGGATATTGACCCGAGCAGCCTGATAGGTCAGTACATTCCGTCTTTCATCGCGGTTAAAGCCATCAAACCGGTTACGGCTGGCATTTGAGTTCACACCCCAAACCGGTTTTCCCAGGCGCATGATCTCGCAGGCGCCGCCAGATCCATTGTCCAGTCAGGCTAAACCTCCACATTGCTTGACGCCAGCCATTGCAGTAAAACCATTATTCGATTGCCTCAAACAATGCGTTGCACAAGAAGCCGAGGGCTATTTGAAACAAACAGGTTTCCGGGAAATTGAACACACTGCGGATCGCGAATTGGAAGTGTGGGCGCCGGACATGGCGCAATTGTTGGAGACCGCCGCGCGCGGAATGAACGTCATCAGCGGGGTTCTAACCGCCGACCAAGTTCCTCAATCGAGAACGATCCAATTCCAAAACGCCGATCCAGAAACCCTGTTGGTAGATTTTCTGAACGAACTGCTTTATTTCGTAGAAACCGAAAGGCTGGCTTTTGACCAGTTCCACATCACCGAGACGGGAGGCATCTGGGAAGCGCGGCTGAGCGGCAAACCGATTATCTCCCAGGAAAAAGAGATCAAAGCGGTGACCTTTCATCGTCTTGAGGTGCGCCGGACCGAGCAAGGGTTAACTGTAAATATCGTATTTGATGTTTAAGGAGAAGAACAAAATGGTACCCATAAAAGAAATTCAACGCATAAGCGAGTATGAATGGGAAATTCCTCAATCTTATCGAAACGAAATGCGCGGCGCAGTGCGCATTTTTGCCACACGGCGCTTGCTGGAGGAAATTTCTGGCGATAAATCACTGGAACAAGCGGTCAATTCCACCACGCTGCCCGGCTTGGTGGGAAATGTGCTGGTCATGCCCGATATGCATCAAGGGTATGGGTTCCCCATCGGCGGGGTAGCCGCCACGCGCTATCCGGAGGGGGTGATTTCGCCTGGAGCGATTGGCTATGATATCAACTGCGGAGTGCGTCTGCTCGCGTCTCAGATCGAATACGAATCGGTGGTCGATTGGTTGGGGGATCTCACGACCTCGCTTTATCAGCACTGCCCAAGCGGGGTTGGAGAGAGCGGAGAAATCCGTTTGAGCGAAGCTGAACTGGAAAAGGTATGTGTTGAAGGCTCGCATTGGACTCAAAAAAAGGGGTACGCGACTGAAATGGATCTCCGCCGGACGGAAGAAACCGGTCGGATCGCGGGAGCCAACCCTTCAAAAGTCAGTCCGCGCGCCAAGAGCCGCGGCCGCCCCCAACTCGGCACGCTGGGAGCTGGAAATCACTTTCTGGAAGTCGATATTGTCGAACAAATCTTTGATCCCCGCGCGGCTCAGGAAATGGGTCTGCAGGAGGGGATGCTGGCGGTTCAAATTCATTGCGGTTCGCGCGGTTTTGGTCACCAAATCTGCACGGACTACGTGCGTGAGTTCCAAAGCGTCGTGAAGCGCTACGACATCGAACTGCCGGATCGAGAATTGGTCTGCGCGCCGCTTGATTCACCGGAGGGGCAAAACTATCTGGCGGCTATGTGCTGCGCCGCCAACTATGCTTTCGCCAATCGCCAGGTGCTGACGCATAACGCCCGCCAGGCGTTCGAAGAAGTCTTAGCGGGGAAGGTCAAAAACTGGCATCTCTTTCAGGTTTACGATCTCGCGCACAACATGGGTAAGGTTGAGGATCATAAGGTCAACAACGAAGTCATAACAGTTTGTGTTCACCGCAAAGGAGCAACCCGCGCTTTTGGTCCCGGCTCCCCCGGGCTACCGCCGGAATTTTCTAAAATCGGTCAGCCGGTGCTGGTGCCTGGGAGCATGGGAACTGCTTCTTGGGTTCTAGTCGGCACGCAGGAAAGCATGGAGCGCGCTTTTGGTTCGTGCTGTCACGGCGCCGGCAGGGTGATGAGCCGTTCGCAGGCGAAGAAGACGATCAGAGGCGAAAACTTGCGCCAGGAATTGATACAGAGCGGGATACACATCCAGGCTGGCTCATTAGCCGGGCTGGCAGAGGAGGCGCCTCAGGCATATAAAGACGTGGATGCGGTGGTTCAGACTGTTTCCGGAGCAGGGATTGCCCGGAAAGTAGCCCGTTTAACGCCGGTGATTGTGATCAAAGGCTGAACGATCCTCAGAATCCCCGCTGCGCGATTTTCATTTACCCAGTTCTTCCAATAGACTGTCGGGAACCTGGACTGCAACAACCTCGCCTCTTACGGTGATCTCGCCTTCCGCTACAATCCACTCCTCGACTGTGACCTTGCGACCCTTGACTTCGCGCACTCGTCCCCAAACCTCTAACTCAACCCCCAACGGGGTTGGTTTTAGATAATCTACGTGCAAGGAGGCAGTTAGAAACCGCAAGGGAGGAGAGCTGTCCATCGGGCGATTTTCTGCCCGGTAAGCTGCTGCGGCGGCGGTTCCCGTACCGTGGCAATCGATCAAAGATGCCAGCAGACCGCCATACACATAGCCCGGCACCGCGATGTGATACGGTCTGGGCGTCACGCGCGCGACCGTTTCATCTCCATCCCAATAGCTTTTTATCTGCAAACCGTCTTCATTGAGACGACCGCACCCATAGCAATAACTTAATGCATCGGGGTAATAATCTTGAAATGCTTTTTTCATGATGAATTCCATCGGCTCAAGAATTGAGATTCTAGCGGATTGCTACTGCAACCTGAGCAGGATTTTGCCTTTGCCCCACAAATCCTCCAGGCGGTAATATTTGCGCCGGTCAGGTGAAAACAGATGCACAATCACATCACCAAAATCAATTAATATCCAGCCGTCTTCTGCTGCCCCCTCTACCCGCCCGTGAATCTGTTTTTCTTTGCGTATGTTCTTCATCAGATCGTTGGCAAGCCCTTGCAGCATTCGATCGCTCGTGCCGGTGCACATGACGAAATAATCGGCAAAATCAGCGATCTCACGAATATCCATCAATAGGACATCTTCTCCCTTTTTCTCTTCTAACACATCGACAATTTTTCGCGCGAATTCTAAGGTATCCAGATTTCACCTCATCTTTTGTTTGGTATTAAGATCATTGTACTGTTTTGTCTGCCAGCGAGGCAGAAAAGAGCCTTGTGTAGATTGCCCCATCGGGTTTGAGATCACTGCGGATTAATTCCAGCGATGAAACTCGCAGCGCGCCCAGAAAACCTACTTTGGATTGGTTGATCGCGCTCGATATTAATTGATATTCATCTGATCGAACGTTGCGGGAAACGCGTCCGAGCGTCAAGTGAGGGGAAAACGCCCGCGGTTCAGGCGCGTACCCCAGCCGCGCCATCTCGCCTTCTATGCCTTTGTGAATCATTAACAATTCGGCTGGGGCTTCAATCCCCACCCAGATCACCTTTGGTCGGTTAAGAGTCGGAAACACCCCGAGCCCGCCGATTGATAACTCAAACGCGGTGTGACGGCTGGCTTCGGCAACCAGACACCTGGTCAACAGACCCTGGTTCGCAGCTGAAACGTTGCCCAAGAACTTGACTGTCAGGTGGATGTTTCGAGGCTGCACCCAGCGGATTGGAGCACGGCGGAGCTGATTCTGTAAATTATCAATCGTTTGCGCCAAACCAAGCTGGATCTCTGGCGAAAGGGTTATAGCAATAAATGCCCGAAAGACGTTCGATGATAAGGAGATGTAGCTGTTTCCGTGCAATGGTTATCTCATCAATTCTCAGGCGAGTAGGAAGTCACTGCCTCCACGGCAGATTTCAAATCGGCGAAAGACACGGGCTTTGTCAGGTAATAGGCTGCGCCAGCCTCCAACCCTCTTTTCATATCCGCTGGCAGGCTCTTCGCTGACACGATGATCACCGGTATGTGCCGCAAGCTGGGATCCAGCCTCAAGGACTGCAATACATCCAGCCCACTGAGTTCCGGCATCATCTGATCCAACAGGATGGTGGAGGGTTTCTTTTCAGCTATCAGATCAACGGCTTTGAGACCGGTCAGGCAGGCGTACGTCTGAAAACCGATCAGGCGCATCATCTCCACCAACATATCTGCAGTTTCAGGTTCGTCTTCGACAATAACGACTGATTTAGCACCCATCAAAAACTGCTCCGCCAAATGATCGCTGACCTAATATTCTGCATTCGACCAAACGGTTTATTTCATCCAAAAATAGCACAAGATGCGCTTGTTTGCAAGGGTAAGCTCCTCTACGGTTGCCGCGCCGGTAGTTCCCGCAGATAATCCTGGGGGGTATCCAGGTCACGTAAAATCGAATCGTCCTCAACCGGCAGATACTCGATCAGCTCTTGCTGCTCCTCGAGAAAATCCCTCAGCGTGGCTGGCGGGTTGATCGCCAAAATCTGAGGCCACAACGATCGATCGACCAGCCAGGGATGTCCGCGCCGCCGGTTATAGCTGGGCACAACGATTGGTGAGCGGCGTGTGTAAAACGCATCGATAACGCGTTCGACAACCAGCCGCTGAATCTGCGGTTGGTCCCCCAGGACAATTAGAGCCCCCCGGCTATTCTCGTCCAGGCTTAATAGACCTGCCTTCACTGAGGAGAGCATCTCCCCATTCGCATAATCGGGGTTGTGCTCAAACCGCACCGGCTTTCCAACTAACAAATCCTTTAGAGATTCGCGGTTTGCTCCGGTAACCAGGATGATTTCTCCTATCTGGGTATTTTCCAGCGTGGATATTACCTGCCCGAGCACCGTCGTATTCCCCCAGGGCAGCGCTAACTTCGGTTGACCCATCCGCACGGACAAACCGGCAGCAAGCACAATCGCCGAGATCAATCTTCAACCTCGCGGTGTGAATTGAGCAGCGCAGCGTAGTCGGCGGGTGTATCGATATCCTGCAGGTCGTAGGGGTCATTCCAGGGCAGCCAGGTTGGGGTGAAACGGCTGAACAACTCCCTGCCTCCAATATCTCCAGTTATCGTAGTCAGAAACTCAAACATGTCGCGATCAAACAGAACCGGATTGGAGCGCCGACCATTCACAAGCGGCGCGACAATAGGCGCAAGCTCCAAAGAGTGCAGTTCGACCAGGCTGCGCAACAAACTGACGGGCAATCGGGGCTTATCGACGGGTAAAAACATCGCTGCGCCAGTTCCTCCAGGGACGGCGCCCAAGCCTGCCTTTATCGATGAAGATTGACCTGTTTCCCAGGCGGCATTGTACACGACCTCGACCGGAAGCCCGTTTAATGCGTTTTGTACCTCCGTTGCGGCATTGCCCACAACGACAATAACCGGACGCAGACCGCCTGCCAGGGCAGTTTCGGCAGCCAGGCGCACGAACGGTTTGCCCTGCCATTCCAGGGTTTGTTTCAGCTTACCAAAACGGCGCGAAGCTCCGGCTGCCAGGATCACTCCGGCAACCCGTTCGTGAACCGCGATCACCGCCTCGGGTGCAGGGAATTCAACGCTGTCAATCGCCGCGGGGAGATTCGCAATCACTACCGCCTCATAAAAATCCAATAAACTCACAGAAAGGCTTTTGGCGGCGGATTTTAATTCATCCGTCTGGGCTTGATTGAGGATTAGAATGCGGCGGGCGCTGTTTGGGATGTTCTTCAAACCCCCCTCCGGATGGGACAACACTCTCTCAAGATGGGTAACCCCGATGAGAGCACCCGGCTCAAGCCCAGCCAATGCGCCGAACAATTCAGGGCGATGAACCCATTCATCTGTGAGCGGCTTGCCCAGCCCGGACAAGCCGGCGACAACCGCGACCAGATCGACCCATTCCGGTATCGCCGGTTCGTGACTTGCAGGCGCTTTGAGTGGTCGCTGGCGCGATCCATCTGCTTCGATGAGCAGTGGAATTCGTGGACCGATCGTCTGCGCTAAACGACCAACCGCCTGCATCGAGAGACCGCCAAAGCGATCCTGCTTGCTGCGCGTGCCAGTTACCAGGAAAACACCTGGGGTATCTATCTCTGATGCAAAAGAGGGCAGATGATCTCCCTCGAGAATGAAATGCCGGTCTGCGAAGTTGGCTTGATCGATCCCCAGATGGGTGGTCGTGGTCAAACAGACTGCCGCAGGCGCGTTTAACTCTGCACGAACCAGTTCACGGTCGCTCTTAATTACCGGCTTTGTAAATTCACGGGCAAGTTGGAATAACGCCGCTGACTTTCCACCTGCTCCAACCAACGCGGCGCGAGCGCGGTGATCTAAGCGCAAGGCGTCGATCAAGTGCATCTTAGTCCCACAGATGTTTTCTCAATTCCGGGCGCGCCAGTATTGCTTCAAGCACTCCTCCCCCTACTGCCAGCGCTTTCTCGGAAACCAGATAACAATAGCGCGGGTCATTGCGCGGATCAAGATCCCCGATCTTCATCTCGCGCTTTACCCGGATCCCAGGATGAATCAATCCCCGCAGCGCGCCCTGAAACGGCGCATGAATCGGCAGTCCAGAAACCTCGGCAATTTCTTGACCTTCGTCGAGCAAATCCCCGATTTCAGCCCTGGCAATCAAAACGCCGTCCGACGGCGAACGGATGACCCGTTCATTGCTGAATCCCAGCGATCTTTCCGGCACACCGGTGTCTATTTGTGCGCTCCCTTGCCAGATCACCCTGCCCAACAGATGTCCGCGATTAGTTTCCACCACCGCGTCGCAGTCATAGCCAGCCGTAAAACCGGGACCCAACCCGACAGTGAACGCCGGCTCATCGAGCCTCTGTCCAGGAGCAGCTTTGATCATACGCCCATCGACCAGGACAATTGGCGCATCGGTCGGCAGCCTCTGCCGCAACCCCCGCAAAGCGTCCGCCTCCGGATCGACGATCACGGCAATGTTGTCTTTGGAGAGAATCGCGAGGGCTTGCTCAACATCTTCAGCCAGGTACGCCGGCGCCCCTTCAACTTCGACTTGTTTTTCAAAAACCGCGCTGGCAAATGCTACTTTTCTTCTCACAACCAGCGGTTCTGGTAATTCCAAAAAGATGACCTTTATGCCGCAATGATACAATCTTAGAGCCGCGCCACTGGCGAGATCCCCTGCGCCACGAATCACAACTATCATGCTCATATTGATTTAATTCTCATATGTTTCCGTAATATTGAAAGTGCGCAACAGTTCCTTGAACCTGG
Organism: Anaerolineae bacterium UTCFX2; assembly: GCA_002050125.1. Classification (GTDB taxonomy): domain Bacteria; phylum Chloroflexota; class Anaerolineae; order Anaerolineales; family UBA4823; genus UTCFX2. Next base: position 66,202 of record MWTA01000063.1, read on the forward strand.
GGCCCCAGGCAACCAAACGCGACGAAGGCACGCTGCGACCCGTTTCAGCCGCCTGCCAAGCCAGCTCCGCGACACGCGCCGCAGAGTAAGGCTTGCCCAACCCAGCCGCGTTACACGCCCGTTCATTCAGAAGCCGTTGATCATGTTCAAGCCAGTGGAATAATATCTCCAGTGCATCGACAGGTTTGTTTGCCAACTCGCCTGCGCCATGTTGAATCAGATAGTTTGCATTGCCAAATTCCTGACCTGGGGTGACATCCACCATCAGGTACGGCAAACCGCAGGCAAGCGATTCGGTAACAATCAGGCCTCCCGCTTTTCCGATAATGAGATCCGCGGCCTGCATGAATTGAGGCATTCGATCTACAAAACCATAGATGTGAGTTGCAGTATGCCATTCGATTGATGAAAATTCCTGATAAAGCCGCTCATCGCCGCCGGCAACCAGCACGAACTGAAGCTGTAAGCCGGAATGATTCAAGACATGCAAGAAACTCGTCAGGTTCCTCACTCGGGCGCTGCCCGCTACCAGCGCCGTTGTCACATTTTGAGCCCAACCCAGCTCAGCCCGAATTTCCGCTTTCGAGCGCTTTTCTGCCGCAAAAGCCGGGTTCACCGGAATTCCAGTCACGCGCAACACGTCAGGCGTCAAGTTGTTTTCAAGCGCCTCGTGATACGCCTCTTCGGTGGGAAGCATACAGTAATCCGCGCCCTGATTAAACCAGACCCGATGGACGTTTGTGAGGTCGGTAATCACCGTAATGAAGGGCACCGGGAGCTTCCGCAATGTGATATATGCGTTGAGCGGCGCCATGTAAAACGGGTGCGTGGTTAGAATGACATCCGGTTTGTATTTTTTGAACATTAATCGAATTGTCGAAAAGAGCAGCACCGTGAAGGCGCTCTCGAGCGCCGCGGACGGCAAAGACGAATCGCTGATCTGATAGTTCAGCTTGTAAAAATCCGGCATTTTGCGCACGATCTTGTCGTAATCTGTCTGCGTTTCGCGCAAAAAAGCGGGCGTAATTTTCTCGTCCAACGGGTTATAGATTGTGACATTGCAGCGATCTGCGTACTGCTGCTTCAAGGCGGCAGCAATTGCATTCGCAGCGCTGCGGTGACCAAAACCCGCATCCGCGGTGAGTATGAGGATATTTTTCACATCCAAATCCATCTTAAAAGCCGCCTCGCAACGGATTCCTCAGGAAAGCTTTCCCAAGCCTCGCAGCACGCGTTCAGGCGTCAATGGGAATTCATTGAACCAGATCCCGGTCGCATCGTGTACCGCCGCAACCACCGCCGGCGCAAACGGTAAAAATGGCATCTCCCCCATGCCACGCGCCCCCCATGGCCCAACCGGGTCTGGATACTCTAGAACATAGGGATCGATCTGACCCGGCACGTCCAGCACAGTCGGGATCAAGTATGTTGAAAAACGCCCCGTTTGCAAAAAGCCATCTTGCTGAATAAAGTTCTCCATCAGGGTATAACCCATCGCCTGAACAACCGCGCCCTGGATTTGTCCGATGACCTGTTGGGGGTTAATTGCCTTGCCAACGTCATCTGCGGTGATCACGTCTACCAATCGGATGTGTCCGGTTTCTGTATCAACCTCTACGCGCACAGCTTCAGCAACATAGCCATAAGCAAAATTGGGTTCGGATTTTCCGGTTTGTGGATCCAATGGCGTGGTCCGGGGGGCGCGATATTGATAGTAAGCGATCGCAGGACGCTCTTCGGCATACCACTTTCCGAGCGCCGCTTCGACCGCGCCTTTAACCGCGTTGCCTGCCATGAAGGTCATGCGCGAGGCTGAGACGCTTCCCGAATCTCCGGTCACCGTTGTGTCAGAAGTAACCAGGCGCACCCTGGAAAGGGTGACGCCGGCAGCCTCGGCGGCCGCCTGCCCGATCACCGTATGAACGCCCTGCCCAACTTCGGCTGCGGCATGACTGATAACGACTTCCTCGATTTCAGCCCCGCCTCGAATTTCTGCCGTAGCCCAACATTGCTCCGGTGCGCCAAACGAGAATCCAACGTTCTTGAATGCGGCTGCGAAGCCCATCCCACATTTCAAGTTCGATCCGCGGTCATTTTCGGGGGCGTCTTTACGGCTTCTCTTGATCGCCCTGGCTTGAGATCTGTCATTTGACAGCACCTCCCAGCCAGCTTTCACCGCACACTGCTCAATGACTTCCGGCATGGACACGCCTTTTGGCAGCGGCGTACCGACCGATAGTAAATCGCCCTCCCGCAATACATTTTTCAAGCGGATTTCGACCGGATCCATCTGCAGGGCTTCAGCCAGGCGGTTCATTTGAGTTTCAGCCGCAAATGCGCCTTGGGGACCGCCAAAGCCGCGAAATGCCCCAGTGACCATATTGTTGGTGTAAACTGCATAGGCGTCCACTTTTACGTTCGGGATATCATAGGGTCCGGTGCACATCAAGGTGGCGTTGCCAAGCACTTTTGTTGAGGTGTAGGCGTATCCGCCGCTGTCTGCAACCAGTTCTACCTCTGCCGCGACCAGCTTCCCATCTTTCTTTGCGCCCCAACGTGTGAGTATCCAATATGGGTGGCGTTTGTGGTGTCCCAGGATCGACTCTTCCCGGCTCCAAATAATTTTTACGGGACGGTTGATGCCGCGTTGAGAAAGCCGCCAGACCGCGAGCGCCAGCACAATCTGGATCGACATATCTTCGCGCCCGCCAAACGCGCCGCCAATTGCCGGATAGATCACCCTGACCTGATCCAAAGGTAAACCCAGCGCGTGCGCGATCTGTTCTTGATCTTTGTGCGTCCATTGTCCCGCAACGTTCACGGTCACGCGCCCCGCCTCGTCGATATAGCCCAACCCGGCTTCGGGCTGGAGGTATGCATGTTCCTGTACAGGCGTGCGATATTCACCCTCGATGATGACATCTGCCTCCGCAAATGCAGATTCAACATCCCCTTTACGAATCCGGTAATGGCAAAAGATGTTAGACCCCCGATCCGGATGCAGAAGCACTTCGTGATTGTCCCTCGCTTCCAGTGGATCGGTTAGCACGGGCAAGTCTTCATAGTCCACTCGAATTAAATCACGCGCTTTCGCCGCAATCTCTTCGGTTTCTGCCACAACCAGCGCGATCTGATCGCCAATCCAGCGCACTCTATCGGCAAACGGCTTGGCGGAACCGAGACCACACAACACCGGCTGGTCGGGCATGCTCAAACCGTATTCATTTTGGGGGACATCCTTGGCGGTGAACACCGCCAGGACGCCCGGTAAAGCCTCAGCCTGCTCGGTGAAAATTCTTTTGATAATCGCGTGCGGGCGGTTAGCAAACAAGATCTTCATATAAGCCTGGTTCGGGAGGTCGAAATCACCCGAATAGCGGGATTCGCCAGTAACCTTTCCCAGGGCATCTACGCGCGCAACTGATTTTCCAATTGTTGACATGAATCGCTCCACATTCGTTTGATTATGCCTTTATTTTATAGATGATCCAATCAAGTTGGGTAAACCGATTATACCCCGCAATCTTCAGCGGGCATTGGTTCCACAAACAAAAACTGCCGCCCCAGATGCTGTGACAGCAGCTTAATTTACTCAGGAATAAGATACAACTATTTACTCCGCGATCTTCTCGACTGGCGAAAAGAGTTTGCGTAAATGATCTGCTCCCGCTCGGTTGGTCACCGCTAATACTTCATCTCCAACTTCAAAAGACGTCATCCCGCTCGGGAGAATTACCTTGCCATCGCGAATGATGGCTGCAATCACGCACTCTTCCCGCAGCCCCAGATCTTTCAGGGCAATGCCCACTGCATTTGCGCCGGCTGGGATTTTTTCTTCCACCAGAGAATAATCGCCTCTTCTCAGCTTTAGCAGCGTCATCATATCGCCGAGCGACATCTCTTCCACGATCAAGCTGGCGATCACAGCCGATGCATTCAGTGCAACATCCACGCAGAATTTCTCGTCAAAGAGCCATGCGTTGCGCGGATCGTTGATCCGCGCGATCGTGCGCCGAACATTGTACTGCTTGCGGGCGGAATAGCAGATGACTAAATTATCTTCATCGGAAGCCGTGCAGGCTACCACAACTTCAGCTTCCGAGGCGCCTGCATTACCGAGTACCTCCAGTTCGCTGGCATTCCCTTCGAAAATCACTTCTGTCGGCAGTTCGCGGTGCAAGCGTGCCAGAATATCTTTGCGTTGTTCAATCACTCGCACTTCGTGGTTTTCTTCCAAGAGCAATTGAGCAAGCTGTGTTCCAGTCCGGCCTCCGCCAGCAATTACGACGAACATTTTCAGTCCCTCTTCTTCAATTCGGGCTTTTTGTCATCTAATTTCTTACGCAGTTTTTCACTTCCAATATGAGTCGCGCTCACTAGCACAATATCGCCTTCTCCTAACACTGTATCCCTCTCTGGAAGCATCGCTCGTCCGGCGCGGGTAAGGGCAACCGGTAAACAATCCTTATCTGGCAGCAAGTCCGCGAATGTAGATCCATCCCAAGCACGGTCGATCGCGAACTCGTACAACTCAACCTCGCCGTTTCCGGCTGAGAACACCGTATGGGTTTGCTGTTGGTAAAGCAGTTCCTCGACGCGTTGAGCTCCCCAGCTCGAGGCGCTGACCATCTGGAGACCGAACAGCTCATACATCGAGCGGAAACGGGAATCATAATTGCGAACCGCCACGCTTGGGACGTTGAATACTGAGACTGCCAGGTGCCCAATTACGGTATTGACCGGATCTGAACTTGTCACCGCCGCCAGCGCGTCAGTTTCTTCGATCCCCGCCCTGCGCAGCACGTCAAGATTCATCGCATGACCTTCCACGAGCCTGCCGTTGAAATCATCCGGGAGGTTTTGAAAAGCCGCGGAAAACCGATCGACAACGACAATGCGATGACCGTTTTGAAAGAGACGGTAGGACAACTCTGCCCCCACCCGTCCACAACCGACAACGATGATGGACATCATTAATTTCTTCTCCGACCGCCCATTCCTGCCACCACGCTGACCCAGTAGAGCAACTGAAGGACCGCTGTGATCAGCGCGGCAACATAGGTCATTGCAGCAGCATTTAGAACGTTGTTTACGCCGCGCATCTCATCTTCCCCTGCGATTATTCCAGAGGTAGCCAGCAACTGGCGGGCGCGTCTAGATGCGTTCAGCTCGACCGGCAAGGTTGCCAGGGCAAAGAGCGCTCCCAGAGAAAAGACGATTACGCCAAGCCAGGCAATTTGAGTAGCCTGGATTAATAACCCGATCACAATCAAGATCCAACCCAGGTACGAGCCAATGTTGACGGCTGGAACCATCGCGGCGCGCAGGCGCAATGGGAAATATCCTTCCTTATCCTGCATAGCGTGCCCAAGCTCGTGGGCCGCGATCGCCACTGCCGCAACGGAATACGAATCATAGACCCCGCTCGATAAACGGAGCACTTTCTGGCGCGGATCATAATGGTCGGTGAGATTTCCCGCTACGCCTTCGACTTGCACGCCCAACAACCCGCCAGCAGAGATAAGCCGCCGGGCTGCCTCTGCGCCAGTCAAACGGCTGCGCGCCGGGACCTTGCTCCAGCGACTGTAGGCAGACTTAACATACCACTGCGCCAGCATCATCAGCAAAAAGGCTGGAAGCATGAACATCATATAACGTGGGTCAAACAAAAATGGGGACATTTTCTTCTCTCAAATCTCAAACTTGTTCATTATATCAAATGCTACGGCGCCTGAGTCGGCGACGGCGAGGTTGCCGTCGGCACCGGCGTCGGCGGAGGGGTCAAATTCTTCAGCAGAACGTCAATTGCCATTAGCAGTTGCGGGTCAACGTCTTCTGCCAGATCCGTTTCGGAGATCTCGACTGGAAAATCTGGATTCAACCCCTGACCCGCAATCTGACGGTGATTTGGCGTGAGCCACCTGGCAATCGTAACCCGCACCGCGCCTTGTTGGTCTACCAACTCCGAATAGGTCTGGACAGAGCCTTTCCCAAAAGAAGTTACGCCCACCAGATACCCGCGCCCGCGATCCTGGATCGCCCCGGCAACGATTTCAGACGCAGAAGCGCTGCCTTGATTAATCAGTACGACCATGGGTATCTTGGTTGCAAGTCCGCCGGGTTTTGCCTCAAATGTCTCTGACCTGCCATCGCCATAGACCTCATACATCACCACGCCCTTATCGACAAACTCCGAAACAACGTCAATCGCGGTATCCAAATAACCGCCGCCGTTGTTGCGCAGATCTAAAATCAACCCCTGCGGATGCTTGGCTAAGAGCTCATCCAGCGTTGTTCGCAGATCTTTCGTGGTTGCGTCTCCAAATGTATATAACTGCACATAGGCGAGGTTTTGCTCCAGTATCTCGCCGGTAACGGTAGGCACAACGATCGCTCCACGCGTCACCTCGACATCGAAAGGCTCATCGACGCCCGTGCGCGAAATCGTTAGAATGACGGTTGAGCCGCTGGGTCCCAACACTTTCTGTCGAACCGCCTCGCCATCCAAGCCCGTCATATCGACGCCGCCGATCGCGATGATCTTATCGCCCGATTTAAGTCCTGCCTTTTCGGCTGGGGAGCCAGGCATGGGGCTGATGATGGTGAGATGCTCCTGGGTGGTGTCGACCCAGGCGCCAATACCTTCGTATTCCTCGCCCTGTAAATGGGCGTTGGCAGCTTCGAACATCACGGGGTCCAGGTATGACGTGTGCGGGTCGCCAAGCGAATCCATCATCCCACGAATCGCGCCCCGCATTAACAGTACATCATCGACGGGTTGATCGACAAAAAACTCGTGCACCAGGTCCCAGGCTTGCCAGAATGGGCGAAAAAGTGGAGCCAGTTCTTCCGGGGTTCCATTGTCGAGGGAGGCTGACGACGGGTTGAGCCAGCCGGCGCTTTGTTCCAGCGCCGGTTTCAACGCGGACGGGAACCAGGCTGGAACTACCATCGTCCGCCCAGTGATGAAGCCAGCAGAAAAGGTGGTGAACATCAACAATAATGCCAGCAGAAATACAAAAAGACCTACAAGAAAGTTCTTCATTAATGCTTACTCCTGATATCGCACAAAAACGCGAAAACCCGCCTGGCGAGAATAAGCTGCCCTTTCTACATTAGACCTCTTGCAAAAGTCATGA
>MWTA01000095.1 GCA_002050125.1 Anaerolineae bacterium UTCFX2
TTCACTTTGTACGGTAGAGAAATGGAAGATAAATATGATAACCGCCCCCTTGTGCAAAGGCAACAGATGGGTTGCTAGATTTCTCAATAATATCTGTTGGGGAAACGAGGCTCGCTAAAATTACGAGGCCAATTAGTATAAGGCCAAAAATAACATTTGTGAGCTTCTTGTTGGCCATGGACCCTCCCCGTGTTCCTCAAAACCGAAACCAGAAGAATGACAAGAATCCCTATCTGATAATTCCAATATAGGGGTGACTGAATTACCATAGCAGGTATAAGTCACTTGTCCAGGTCGTGCAGCCACCGTCACTTCTACGGGATTGCTTGTGTGGCTCGAAGGCTATGGGAGTCTTTTTTATCAAAATTCCTATACGATTACTATACAACAGGGGGGGGGTGAGTAGCCAAGTGCTTTTTATCCGCAGTTTGGGTTACTTTCGTCACAGTGGTTGCGAGGATTTCACAATTTTTGTGCCCCCCCGTGTGAATTGAAGACAGTTTTTCAATCTGTCTCGATTCTCAAAATGAATTAACGCGAAGAACTGCTCGACCGACAGGTCAAGCAGTTCGATTGGTGCCCCCAGAGAGATTCGAACTCTCGTTTTAGCCTTGAAAGGGCTGCGTCCTGGTCCCCTAGACGATGGGGGCAATTTCGTTTGAGCGACGGGATTTTACCATTCACGACCGTAATGGTCAAGCGCGCTCACTTCGGAATGATGGTCACTTTGCGGCGCGGATCCTCGCCGATGCTCTCGGTGATGACTTCGGGGTGGTCGCGCAGCTCAATGTGCACCAGCCGCCGTTCGCTGGCTGGCATCGGTTCGAGCACCTGCCGGCGCCCGGTGCGCACTGCCTGCTCTGCCAGGTGGCGCGCAAGCTGGCGGATTTGCTGCGTACGGCGCGCCCGATACCCTTCCACATCCACCACCAGCGGGACGGAATGCCCTACCTCCTTGCCGATGATCAAACCCGCGATGTACTGCAAGGCGTTCAGGGTCTCGGCTTTTGGACCGATGAGGATGCTGAGGTCGTCGCCGCGCACATCCACCAACAACGGCGCTCGATCTTTGGGATCATCCGGTTCGCCGTAGCAGACGGTCAAGCGCGCCTGGATTTTCATGCGAGCCAGCAGTTCCTGAACCACCGCCTGAGCAATCTCAAGCGTGTTTTCATCGTCCACGACTTCGAAAACCGGGCGAGCGGGCAGTTCAGGCTCATCTTCCTCAAGATCAAACGCTTCGATTTCCGTCTCGAAGCTGAGATCTTCCAGGTCCTCCTCCGCAGGGCGTTCCAGCAGCGTCAATTCTTGATCGGCAGGCTGAGCGGATTGTTTGACCATGAGCCGCACCCGCGCCTGGCGCAACCCCAGCCCAAACAAACCCTTGCTCCCCGAATCTAGGATTTCGACCTCTACATCATCGGCTGACAAACCCAAATCTTCCAGACCGCGCTCCACCGCTTCTTCAACGCTCGGCGCGATCACTTCTAAACTTGTTCTCTGTTCTGCCATCTCCACCTCTTTGCCAGACCGCCAGGAGGTTCCCCCGGGTGCCTCAAGGTTTCGCCGGGCTCTGCTTGCGGCCCGGAATGAGATTCTTCCAGTCTAGCTTACCCATTGCGCCATATTGCAGGATCGACGCGACGTTGCTGGTGATGAAGTAAAGGGAAAGACCGGAAGCAAATGTGAGCGCGAGATACCCCATAAAAAGCGGCATGTATAAATTCATCGCCTGGGTCATCTGCGCGCCCTGTTCTCCAGGCTGCGACGGGGGGGTCATCAGCCTGGATTGCAGATACGTTGTAGCAACGACAATAATCGCCAGCAGAGGAATCCCGAACCCGAATAAATAAACCCGCTCCGGTTGGTTGAGGTTCATCCACAAGAAGGTATTCTTGACTGGCAGCAGCTTGGAAATATCGATGAAGGAGTAAATGTTGCGGTTGAGTTGGGCAAGCTGCAACGGTGTGACTGCCAGGCTGCGGATGATCGCCTGGTAAAGCCCGATGATGATGGGAAACTGGATCAACATCGGCAAACACGAACCCAGCGGGTTGATCCCCATTTCCTGATAAAGCCGCATCTGCTCCTGTTGAAGTTTCTGTTTATCATCCTTGTACTTCTTCTGGAGCGCCTGCCATTCCTTCGATTTTTGCATTTCCTGCATTTTTTGCGTGCCGCGGATTTGCTGAACCGTAAGCGGGTGGGTCAGCAGCCGGATCAGCAGCGTGAACACGATAATCGCCACGCCAAAGCTGCCAACCAGGTTGTAGATGGTGAGCAGAATGTTCACCATCGGGTTGATAATAACCATATTCCAAAGATCCGCCATAGGTATTTGTTCCCTTTTGATTACCTGACTAACCGGCTGCCCGCTCAGATTACTTCGCTGGCGTAAACATCCAGCGATTGTTACCTTGCAGATCGACCGCTACCAAAGCCGCCTCGTATTCAAGCGGCGCAATTAAGAGAGTATCTCCAGCCTGAATGAGGTCCGAATAAATCTTACCGCCAATTGGCTTGTTCCACAGTGCGTTGCCCGTAGCGGCTTCGACCGCGTAAAGCACGCCCGCCTGCGAAGCGAAGTAAAGCGTTGTCTCATTGACAACCGGTGCAGAAATTACCGCCCGATTCGGACCGGCATCGGGCTGGATTTGCCAGCGCACCGAACCCGTCTGGGCGTCCAGCGCAGATACGTACCCCTCCTGATCGCCCAAGAAAATCAAACCTTCAGCCTGAGCCGGTTTTGACCAAACCCAGCCTTTCACAGATGTCACCCAGAGGATTGTGCCGTTCGAGACGTCCACCGCGGACATATCTGCGCCCAAAGTGCCGACATAGAGAACGCCATCTTCGCCCAGCGCAAACGATGATGTGATTGCCCCGCCCAGGTCGTCCGTGACCCAAAGCTGAGCCCCATTTTCGGGATCGAGGGCATATACATGGTGATCCATCGATGCGACGAGTAACTTGCCGTCATATTCAATCGGCTTTGCCCACAGCGCCTGTTTCGAGGCGAAACTCCAGCGCAGGCTGCCATTTGCGTCCAGGGCATAAAGATTGTAGTTGACGTTCGGGGCATATATCGCACCCGGCGCGGCCAGCGAAGAGCCGACATATTTATCATTTGCCCCATTAAAAACCCATTTCTGCTGACCATCGGCGGTGTTGATGCTATAAAGGCTGTGGTTGTAAGAACCGGCGATCAACTGCCCGCCTTCGGCGATTTCGGGTGCCGCGAAAAAGTTGATCTTATTATCCGCCTTTTGCGGAAAACGCCATTTTTCTGTGCCGTTCGAGAGATTGATCGCATAGATATGCATACCTGAAGCCAGGTAAACCAACTCTGCATCGCTGTCCAGCGTGAGCCCAGCCCAGCTCGACGGGATGCCGGCGCCGCCGCTACAGGCTGTCAGCAAGCTGCCAGCAACGATGAGCATAATCAAGGTGAAGAAGATTTTTTTTATATTTTTCATCGTGATGTTCTTAATAGGGTGACTCTGTTATCAGTATTTTTAGACCAGGAAAATGTATTCGCGCCGCTCAAGGTACTGGATCAAAACCGCCTCGATTGAACGGATTGCATCTCAAAATGCGCCAGACAGCCAGCCAACCGCCTTTGAAAATCCCATACTTGTAGATCGCTTGATAGCCATAGTGCGAACAACTCGGATAGAATCGACATGTGTCCGCTGGCAGCGTTTTCGAGAGCGTGACTTGATACAGGCGGATCAATCCCAGCACCAACAAGCGCGGCAAGTAATCTATCCGGCGCGGCAAATCCCGTAAGCTCGGTTCTGTTTCAGGCACAGACTGGCGATCAATTGCCGGTGAGTTCATCCGTCTCCGCCAAGATGTTTGCGCGAGATAGGGCAAGTCCGATCGCCTCTCGAATTTGTTCAAAAGTCGCCTCAAGCAGAGGTTTTCGAGCAATCAGCAAGATATCCCACCCAGTCTGAATTTCAGAAATGAACGGTTTTATCGCGTGGCGCAGCAGGCGTTTGGCGCGATTACGCTGCACCGCTTTACCTACCGCTCGTCCAGCGATAACGCCAATGCGGGGCGCGCTTGATGAGCTCCGCAAGTACACCATAATCAACAGGGGCAGGCGAATCGCCCTCCCAGATTGGCGAACCCGCTGAAATTGATCCGACCCGGTCAGGCGAAATCGACGCTTCACAACTGAAAACGGAGCTTGGGTTTATCCACATCGGGACGTCTGCAGCAGCAGTCGATTTCCGTTGAGTTTTCTCAATCCCACCGGGCTCAGGCTTTCCAGTTAATTTTCTTGACGTGGCGGTTCATTTCTACCGTCAAACGATAGCGTCCTTTCGCCCGGCGGGCTTTCAACACCTTGCGACCCTCCGAGGTTGACATTCGGGCGCGGAAACCGTGTACGCGCATTCGTCTTCGAATCTTAGGTTGATACGTTCTCTTTGGCATGCGGCTTTTTACTCTGATCTTTCGTTTGTATTGGTCGTCACCTGCCAGCGATCGCAAAGTGACGCGCTTGCAGACGAAAGGTGATTATACCAAATGCTCAAATTTTTTGGCAAAATACACGCCGATTAATCGAAGAAAATGCCCTAGCATTTTAGAAGTGTCATCACCTGCCAGGGCATATTTCAAACCAAAGGGTTTTATGCAGCGGGAATCATGGATTCTGGATTTTCGCGGCGCGGACAGTATTTTGCATCAGCATAGCGATGGTCATCGGACCAACGCCGCCCGGGACCGGCGTAATTGCGCCAGCAACTTCCTTTACCTCATCGAACATCACGTCGCCGACCAGCCGGGAGCCTTTTGGATGGGTCGGGTCCTCGATCCGGTTGATCCCAACGTCGATAACCACAGCACCCGGTTTCACCCAATCTCCCCGCACCATATTCGCCCGACCGACTGCGGCGATTAGTACGTCCGCCTGCCGCACCACACCCGGCAGATCTTTTGTGCGCGAATGGCAAATCGTCACGGTCGCATTCCGGCGCACTAGCAAGAGCGCGACCGGCATGCCTACGATGTTCGAGCGCCCCAGCACGACCGCATTGGTTCCTTCCAGCTTTACGTTGAGCCGGTCCAGCATCTCGATACAGCCCGCAGGTGTGCAGGGGACAAATAATGGGTCGCGCCCTTTTTGAGCTAACCGCCCAATGTTGATCGGGTGGAATCCGTCCACATCTTTTTCCAGATCGATCGAGCCAAGCACGCGCTCTTCGTCCAAATGATCCGGCAAAGGCAGTTGGACCAGAATTCCGTTGACGCGGGGATCGGCGTTCAGCTCTTTTACCAGCTTCTCGACCTCCTCTTGAGAAGCGTCGGCGGGTAGATGAAATCCGAAAGAATCCATGCCCGCCTCGGCGCAGGCTTTCTGCTTCGAACTCACATACACCTTAGAAGCCGGGTTTTCCCCGACCAGGACGGTCGCCAAGCCGGGTTTGTTCTTTCCCGCAGCCACCATAGCCGCCACGTCTGCAGCCGCCTTCTGGCGGACTTCCAGCGCAAGCGCTTTGCCGTCGATAATTTGTGCTCCCATGGATTTCTCCTTTTTTTTAATAATATCCGCTTATTATGCCCAGAGGGATTTAGATTTCCATTATTATCGCTGATTCTTTTTTTCTTGACAACTGACATATGTCACAATTCAACAACGACCTAAGGTCTTTTATTTTCGTTCAATAAGCGTCCACAACTTCCTCTTCCAATCTCGGTTAAGAATCCGTCAGGAGAGCAGCCGCTCGCCAGCCCCAGTTTCGCCCATCACTTGCAGGAATCGAGCCTGGACGATTGAGGCGATTTCCTGCGACGATTTGTCTCCAATGCGGATCTGCCCTCCCGCCATTGTGCCATGACCGCCAGCCTTGCCGTCCGCCACGATGATGCGTTGAATCATCAGCCCCGCGTCCGGCTCGGAGTTCGGCGTTCGCAGTGAGAGATATAAGACGCCTTGGTGATACCCCAGACAAAGCACCGCGCGCACATGTTCCAACCGAACCAGAGCGTCCGCCATCTCGGCTACAAAGTCGGGGCGGTGCAGATCGCCCAAATTGGCGACCACGGCGCTTCCATAGATCCAGGTCGCTTTTAGCGCATCGCTGAACGCCTGGAAATAGTCGCGCGGCAGACCTGCCTGCACCACCTCGATCAACTTCTTTCGGTCGATCTGGTTAACCAGCTTGAGATAAATCTCCTGGTCAACCGGCGAGCCCCCGCGCGACAATCCCTGCGTGTCGGTCTGGATGCCATAGAAAATGGCAGTTGCCAGCCGCGACCCAACCTCCACCCCGGCTGCCTCAAGATACTGATAGACAATGCTGCAGGTCGCGCCAATTTCTGTTTGGATCTGCAAAAACTTCACCCCGTCCAAGCCGTCCCGGATCGGATAATGGTGATCGATGACGATTTGGGGCGTGAATCCAGCCGGGAGGCGGTTATTCCCCGCCCCTGGTTGGGTGTCAACCAACGCAACGATGGGATATTGATCAATTTGTGCGGCAGGGTCATAACGTGCCCATTCGGGGGTCAAGATTTCCAACATGGCTTTGTTCTCGGGTCGGGCGATCAACCCGCTGTACACCGGCTGCGCTTTGATGTTCCAGGCTTTCTCGAACAACGCCGCCAGCGCAGAGCCAGAAGCCAGCGCATCTGGATCCGGATTGTCGTGGGTCATGATCAGCGCCGGTCCGCGGCCAACCGTGTTCTTCAATTTTTCCAGGGACACTGTGGAAATCTTGTCATCAGGCGTTTTCATATCACTCTCCTTATCCTCCACTCCGCTGAACACGATATGCGAAATGGAGCCCCCAGAGCTATTCGATCGTTACCTGAACCTCTTTTGGAAACAACTGCACCTCCAAGCCAGCCGGGGCTTCGATTTGAACCTGGACGGTCTGGGTTCCCGGCGCAGTATTGGTTAAGTGAATTGATGCAATCACCAAAGAGGGATCGGCGCGAATCTTATCCAGAAGAAAACGAGGCCCGATTAACAGCACCGAGATCGTTTGCGGGGAGACGCTTACGGTAATCTCTTCATCGTTCAGGGCATTCTGGTAATGGACCAGTGGCTCCAATACCAGATAGCCCGTAACTGGCGTAATTGTAACTTGAACCCGGACACTGCGAATGACTTCGCTCTCTGAATTCAAAACGGTTATCTCACTCGGAACGATGAGCGGCACATCTGCGCTGTAATCCGAGGTTTGATTGGTCAGACTGATCGGAGCAGTTGTAATGAAGGGACCCACATCGTTCAAATCTGCTTGTGATCCGGTGAGCGTCACCGTAGAAGGAATTACTTCAACCTGCGTGACTTCATAATCCGGTCCCACCTGGCGGTCATCGACCGCGGCTTGAACGCCAACCTCCCTGGAGAAGAAGATGCGGTTAATCGTCACCGTGGCGACAACCTGATCGGGCTGGACGTCTGCTCCTTCGATCAACGCCCCATCCGAATCGAGCAGCACAGCCGCGCCAGATTCTTGGAAATCCGTTCTGCGGTTACCAATCTGGATGTCAAAGCGCCCCCCGGCTACTTTATCTATTACTGACTGCGGTCCGCTCGCCTGAATGGTCCTTGGCGCCAGCGTTACATCTTGTACGGCATAGCCGGGCGGAAGGTTGGATAGATCAACAATCCTGACGGTGGGGGTGATCGTTTTTGAAGCCTCGATTTCTAAGGACACATCCAGATTTGTTGGAGTCACTGACATTGTCTGAATAAACGGATCGGCAGTCACGACGCGGACGGGGATCGAGTGGATGCCTTCAGTAAGGTTATCCAAATCGACCACTGCCTGCACGCTGGACGCGCTAAGCGTATTGATTCGATCGCCGGTCGTCTGAACCTGCACACCGACCGTAGAGGGGAGTTCGCTCACCAACAAAAAACCCGCCGATGGACCATTTACCGACAATGGCACATCGGACAAGTTCACCTGCCCTGGCGGATTGGTTTGAAAAATGACGATTACCCAAGCAATAATCGCCAGAACAATTGAGAAGAAGACATTAATCAGCGTGGATTGCAGCCCTCCTGCTTGCAGCCAATTCCAGCGAAAACGTGAAGTATCCTCTAACTGTGCGCCAAAGCGGTCGATCCAGTTATCCAGTTCGCCGGGCGCAAGATCAAGATAAAGCCGTCCGCCAAACGCCACCGAAACCCAACCCGTTTCTTCCGACACGATGATGATCATCGTATCCTGCACTTTACTGGACAAACCCAGCGCAGCCCGGTGGCGCGTCCCCAGTTGGGTATTGCCCATATTCTGCGTTTCGACGGGCAAAATGCAGCTTGCCGCCACAAGCCGTTCGCCGCGCAGCACAACCGCGCCGTCGTGCAGCGGTGTTTTCGGGGTAAAAATGGTCAGCAGCAGTTCGGGAGAGATAACTTCAGCCTGCATGCGGATGCCAGTCTCAACGACATCCTGTAACAACGTCTTGCCTTCGAGCACAATCAGCGCGCCGGTCATCGAGTGGGAAAGTTGTCCAACTGCGGTGATCAGCGAATACTTGAACCGCTCGAAATTCGTAATCGATCCGCCCAGCCGTCCAAACTGCCCCAACCCAACAAATACCCGCCGAAGTTCATCCTGAAACAGGATCGGCAGCGCAATCGCGCCGGCGATAAGCGCAAAACGGACCAGCCAGCTCAGGGTGTTCAGTGGCAAGATTACCAGCAACCCGCCGCCAATAATCGCCGCAACGATGACACCCCTTAATAGCTGGAGCGCGCGCGTCTGGTTCAGCGCCTGAAAAGCGACGAACAACACGATTGCCACCAGCGTGATATCGATCAAATTACTGATGGTGATATGCGAGAAAACAAAACTGAGCTGTAAAGCAAGGTTGAGGACCGTACTACTCATAGTAAAAATACGTTTCCCAGTCCAGGTATCCTAAACCTTATTCGCCGATAATGGCTGAATCAATTTCAACTTCATCCATGATAACATCAAATACAGACGGCGTTTAATCGGAATTTCAAAGCGATCGATTTTTTCGCTTGTTGTTGGTAAAATTACCGCCGGGGATAAGCTCGCCGCATTGATGAAAGGGAACCTTGAAACATACACTCTTCCGAACATTGGTTTTAGTGATCGGCGTCGCGCTGGTATTATCCGGCTGCGCTAGTCAGGGCAAAGGCAGCGCCGCTCAGGCTGTGGTAAATTACTTGAAGGCGCTGGCTGCGCGCGATCTGAACGGAATGATTGCCGCTTCGTGTGCGGACTGGGAGGCAGACGCCAGAACTGAATACGACTCATTCACAGCCGTCACCCTGGAACTCAAAGATCTGCAGTGCCAGCAAGTCGGCGGAGAAGGCGATTCTGCCAAAGTCACCTGCAGCGGGTCGCTCATCGCAAATTACGGCGCCGAAGACCTCGTGATTGACATTGCCGACCGTCCATTCCGGGCTGTCCTCCAGGCGGGCGAGTGGCGGATGTGCGGTTATTCTCAGGAGTGACGCTATGCGCATACTCTCCAGACTGGCGCACACCCTGTTTACGCGTGAAAACCTTTATGCGCTCCTGATTTGTCTGATCTTGATTGGACTGCTGATTTTAACCGCCGATCAATCCCCCCAATGGATTTATCAGGGGTTTTAGACCGGAAATTCGATTGCAATATATTCTGGTTTTCAGTTTATGTGCGCTCGCGATTGGCTGGGCAAGACCGCGTAAAGCGTTCAGCGCAGCGGTGCTTTTCGTCAGCTTGCTTTCTATTTTCTGGCTTCAGCCGCTCTCGCCGGTTCGCAATCTGGATTTCTGGCTTCCACTAGCGTCGATTGGAATGACCTGTTTCGTCTGGGCTGTGACTTACCCTGGAGAAGGGCGTCCGGTTAAACAGATCCTCCCCGGGCTGATATTAATCCTGTGCGTCATCCTGGGCATCGCGTTGACCCGCTATCTCGAACCGCTCTGCTGCCTGACGCAATCGCGCCCCCCGACAATTGAGGTTATCCTGGTCGCCAGCGCATCTATTCTTCTTGGCTCAGCGGCTGTTTTCTTCGTATTACCGGCAAGACCAGCCTTTTTGTGGATCACCATAGCAATCCTGGTTGGCTTGTTTGTGGTGTTGAAGAGCGAGCCAATCGTCATAAAATTGAGTGGCTGGCTGCGCGGCATAATGGGACAATCGCAAACGCTGGCAGCTCCGACCGACTTGGCGTGGCTGGGCATTTCTTTTTTGACTTTCCGGCTGCTTCATGTCGTGCGCGACCGCCAATCCGGTCGACTCCCGGCATATTCGTTGATTGACTTCGCCGCATATGCATTGTTCTTCCCGGCGGTGATATCTGGACCCATCGACCGTTCGCAGCATTTCATGTCTGAGATGGAAAAGGCGCGCGCGAGTCAAACTGACGTCGGCTGGCAGAATGTGACAAAGAAAAACACTTTGGGAGGCGCCAGGCGCATCTTGATCGGCTCTTTCAAGAAAATTGTCCTTGCCGACAGCCTGGCATTTTTTGCATTGAACGCCCAGAATGCCGAACAATCTACGTCAACGTTCTGGACGTGGGTGTTGCTGCTCGCGTTCGCGTTGAGAATTTATCTGGATTTTTCGGGTTACACCGACATCGCGCTGGGCGCTGCACTGCTGATGGGAATTACCCTGCCGGAGAATTTCGACCAGCCCTATTTCAAACAAAACATCACCGCATTTTGGAATAGCTGGCATATCACCTTAGCCCAGTGGTTTCGCAGTTACGTCTTCTATCCGTTTACGCGCTTCCTTAGAACCAAACACGGCTTCTTACCCGCCTGGCTCGTCATCCTGAGCGGTCAGGCGTTGACCATGTCGCTCATCGGACTCTGGCATGGGATCACCTGGAATTTTCTGATCTGGGGGCTGTGGCACGCTTTAGGACTTTTCGTTCAGAACCGTTGGTCCGAGTGGGTGCGGGTGCGCCTGCCAATGGGTTCAATTTCACCCCAGGCTCAAATGCTCCTGAAGACCGGCGGATGGGCGATGACATTTCTGTTCGTCAGCCTGGGATGGGTCTGGTTTTCCATGCCCACCCCAGAGCTGGCGCTGCGTGTTTTCAGCCGGCTGTTTGGCATTTCTGGATGATGAACGACACCTCGGATTTGAACCGCCAATCAACAAAGGCAAAGACCGTCGAGAAAGCGCAGCCAACAGGACACCCGCCGGATGGTGAAGGGGTTTCTATCCAGCGGGTGCTTTTGAAAACTGCGCTGCTATTTCTGATCGTCAACCTGCTGTTTGCGCTCTTCTACCCCATGGACACCCTGGGCAAAGCGTCGCTATACAACCGCCTCTTCCCGGGGCGTACGCGGCTGCCATACGGCGATAATCCCGACAAGGCGTACAACCTCAGCCTTTTCAACCTGGAGGCAATGTTTGCCTCGCACGAGATCGCCAGCGGGAAAAAACCTGCCGACGAGTTTCGCGTGATCCTCATCGGCGACTCGTCCACGTGGGGATATCTCTTACACTCGAATGACACGTTATCTTCCCAACTGAACAATCTGCAGGCGCGCCACCCCGACGGGCGGCGAATTCGCTTCTACAACCTGGGCTACCCGGTCATGTCGCTGGCAAAGGACCTGCTGATCCTGTCGCGCGCGCTGAGGTATGAGCCGGACCTGATCGTTTGGCTGGTAACGCTCGAGTCGTTCCCATCCGATAAGCAGCTCTTTTCGCCATTGTTGCAGAATAACCCGGAAGCTATGGCGGAGCTTATTGAGCAATACAAACTCAACTTGAGAATGGATAACCTGGAAGATCATCGGGAGGTTTGGGAACGCAGCTTGTTCAAAGCCCGCCGTCCACTGGCGGATCTGCTGCGGCTCCAATTTTATGGACCGTTATGGGCAGCCACCGGCATCGATCAAGAAATACCCGCGACCTATACGCCGCGCCAAGAAGACCTAGAGCCAGACGAGGGTTTTCACGACTTGAAACCGCCCCATTTGGCAGCCGGGGATCTCGCTTTGGATGTCCTGGCAGCCGGAGTTTCCATGTCAGCCCCTACGCCGGTTGTGATCATCAATGAACCGATCTTCATCAGCCAAGGCGTCAACAGCGATATTCGATATAATTTCTATTATCCGCGCTGGGCATACGACGATTATCGGCGCATTTTGGCTGCCCACGCCAACCAAAACCAATGGCGCTATTATGATTTTTGGGATCGAATTTCCAATGCGGAATTTACAAACACCGCAGTGCACCTTTCCCCTCAAGGCAGCCGCGATCTGGCGGGGCTCGTTTTGAGCGCGGTGCTTGGAACCGTTCAAACAACGCGCAAGCCTTGATTCTACAAAACCTAATCTTTCCCTGCCCCTCACCGGATATAATTCAAATTCGAATATGAAACCCTCATTGCTCACATTAGTATTTATCACCGGCATACTCATTGCTGGATGCACCTCTGCCCAATCAGCCGCCCTCTCCGGCGCTCTGGAGACGCCGCCAGCAGCGCTTGCGTCTCCATCGCGTGCCCTCACCCAGCCTGTTTCGACCGCAACATCTGCGCCTCAGAACTCTACAACGCCTGTCACACCGGCAACGGTATCCCCAGCCACGACAAACACAAAACCGGTTAAGCCCGTTGCATCGAAAGCGCCTACACGCAGTTCAGCGATCCCCAGCCTGACGCCCTTCCAAAACTCAACCGCCGCCCCCACCCTGGGACCGGATGGTTGGAAAGAACTGCCAGTCATCCCAACTATCGACGATGAAGTGCTTAAAATTTATGCCCGCGGACTCGATCTGGGAAACAATCTGCAGGCTTTTTCCAAAATCGGGGATTGCGGAAGCACCCCTGCCTGGTTTTTAGGCGATTTCGACCGGGGACCGCGCTATTTCCGCCTCGGCGAGTATGAGTATCTCCAGGATGTCATCCAATATTTTCAAGGATCGTTTGACCGCACCAGCTTGGCAGCCAGGTCGGGGTTTAACGCCTCGGCATTATTCGTGCCATTGTGGGCTGACCGCAAATTCTGCGAAGCTAACGAGACGCCTCTGGCATGTGAGTACCGCGTTCACCGACCGATCGCCGCGTTTATTATGCTGGGTACAAACGATGTATGGCGCCCGGCTGAATTCGAACCGCAGATGCGCAAAATCATCGAGTTTTCAATTGAAAATGGGGTCATTCCAATCCTGGTCACCAAAGCTGACAACCAGGAAGGGGATGGCAGTATAAACGCCACAATTGCCCGGCTGGCTTTGGAGTATAAAGTTCCACTGTGGAACTTCTGGAAAGCTGTGAGCGGGCTGCCTGAAGAAGGCCTCCAGGAGGACGGCGTTCACCTGACCTGGGCAGCCAACCACTTCGACGACCCTCTGGCAATGAACAGCGCCTGGCCGGTTCGTAACCTCACTGCCTTGCAGGTCTTGAACCAATTGTGGCAAAAAGTGAGTCAATCGAAATAATCTCCCCGCACTAGACCAACCGGACAGTTAAAATCAGGGTTACTTTTCTGGAATTTGAATTGGCTGCCAGACCGGATCGAACGCCATCGTCTGCTCGTCGGTGAGTTGATGGACGCTGATCCCTGTGGTTGTGATCAGGTAGATATTATGTAAGCCGCCAGGGTTCCAACCTTCATACGCAATCCAATACCTGTCAGGCGACATGATGGCATCGCGCATGGGGCGTTTTTCTTTGCCTATCTGATATTCAACATAATCTAAAAGATTAAATGGGGCAATAACGACCCGCGGTACGCCTCCGACAGCTACATACTGTGTAATTAACACCTCTTCGCCGTTTGGCGACCAAGCGGGAAGCGAATCCAACATGCTGGGCGTATGCGTAAACTGAGTTTTGTTGCTGCCGTCTGCGTCCATCACCCAGATATCTTTCTTCGAATTCCGCTCCAGCACATACAGGATCTTCTTTCCATCCGGAGACCATGCCGGCTGCATTTCCAGAGAAAATTTCTCCGACAGGGCTTTTACGGTATTGTCTTCCAGGTTCAACAGATAAACTTGAGGACGGTTGGCATTCCTCATCGAAGTAAAGGCGATGTATTTCCCATCGGGGGACCAGGAAGGATCGTAATCGCCGCCCACCATTGTCGGCAAGGGGAGCAATCCGGAGCCATCTAAATTGATGATGTAAAGCGACGAACCTGGGTAATAATCGCTATTGTTATCGCAAGGTGAAGTAAAGATGATCCGCGATCCGTCGGGTGAAAAATCGGGCTGGCAGGCGCCTTCAGGAATGTCCGTGATCTGCTGGCGGTTTTTGCCATCCGATTGGATCATCAAAACCTGAGGGATTCCGTGAATATTGGATGCGTAAGCAATCCACCCATTCCCGCCTCCCACCGAGGTTGGCAGTGCTGTGGGCGTGTTGCTTGGACGGAATGGAACGAGAGTATGCGTCGGAATCGGGGTTGTGGAAAAATTTAGGGTTGGTTCAACCAGAGCTGCAACTGCGGTTGTGGGGAGAATCTTCGAAGTTTGCGTTGGCGCATGGGTGGGTGTAGCGCTTTGTTCAGCAATCGGGTTCGAAGTAGCCGCCTGCACCGGTACAAACGTCGCGGCTGCTGGAGCGATCTGGTTCAAAAGCTGCGCAGAAGCTCCCGGGTCCTGGCGGATCAAGACTGCCCCAAAACCAGCCAACACAATGAAGAGCGACGATAAGATCAGGCACCCTATTTTTCGAGAACGTTTTTTCGGCCGGGTATTCGAACGTTTGCGCGGTCTTTCTATATACTCATCATCATGCATCTCCTGCGATGCAAATAACATGTTCGGTTTCGAGGGGATCTTCTTCACCCTCGCCTTTGAATTCTGCACCGCATCGGCGGAGTGTTGCGCCAGAAGCGGCGGGGGCGCAACATGATAACTTCCATTTTTTTGTCCGGTCGAAGCGCCAGATGCCAGCAAAGCCTGCTTGAATGCTTCCGGGGTTTGGAAGCGGTCTTCTGGCTGTAGTTCAAGCGCTTTTTCTACTGCCGCGGCCACTTTTTTTGACACTTTCGGATTATGCTCCCGGATGGGTGTCAGCTCAGCTTGGTTCATGGCGCGCGCAAGCGAATCCTCCGGCGTAACGCCTGTCAGCGCAGCATAGAGCGTCGCCCCGAGCGAAAAAATGTCGGTTCGCATATCGGTGCGGGCGGTCCCATATTGTTCTGGTGGAGAAAAACCAGGCGTCATCGCACGTGCGCCGGTGGTTGTGGCTTGAGAGCCTTGAATAGTTTTTGCCAATCCAAAGTCGACCAGGAAGATCTGGCCCTGGGGGGTGATCTTTACATTTCCAGGTTTAATATCGCGATGAATGACTTGAGGTTCGCGTGTGCCAAGGTACATCAGCGCATCACAGATCGCGGCGCCGATGACCACCGCCTCGTCCTCGGAGATCGTATTAACCCGCTCCATTCGCTGACGCAGATCTTCCCCCTCAATGTAATCCATTACGAGATACTGACCCTGATCCGCGATTATGAAATGGTCTGTGACGCGCGGCAAACTGGGATGTCGCAGCGTCGCCAGGATGGTGGCTTCCCGGCGAAACTGGCGCGCATATTCATCTGTCGTAAAAAGATTGTCTTTTACGGCTACGTCGATATCCAGGTTCTCGTCAGATGCCCGGTAAATAGACCCCATCCCTCCCTGACCGAGAACCTCAACGATCCGATAGCGACCGTTTAGCAGCGTACCAGGTTCCAGGATCATCTCCCTGACCCTTTTCTTCGCTGTCTTTTCGTTAACCTGTTCCACAACCCAGTCATGATTACTTTTTCATGCCAAGTCAAATATCCAGGTTTCGCACCTCGCGGGCGTGGGTTTGAATGAACCGTTTTCGAGGCGGGACTTCAGCTCCCATCAAGATATCAAAAGTCCGGTCAGACTCAGCAGCATCTTCTATGGTCACCAACAGCAATGTGCGCGTAGCAGGATCCATGGTTGTCTCCCACAATTGGTCGGCGTTCATTTCGCCCAGACCTTTGTAGCGCTGCAGGCTGAGTTTATTCGGGTCCAGCCCCAACTCCTTGATCACGCGCTCCTTTTCTGCGTCCGAGTAAAAATAGCGCACTTGATTTTTATTGGCTAGGCGATAGAGCGGAGGCTGCGCAATATACAGATGACCTTCTTCGATCAGCGGCTGCATATAACGGAAGAAAAACGTCAACAGCAAGGTCCGGATGTGGCTGCCATCCACATCCGCGTCGGTCATGATGATCACCCTGCCGTAGCGCAGTCCTGAGAGATCGAAGGTTTCACCAATGCCGGTACCTAAAGCTGAAATTAGCGCTTTAACTTCATTGTTCGCCAGGATCTTATCGAGTCGCGCCCGCTCGGTATTCAGAATCTTGCCGCGCAGCGGCAGGATAGCCTGGAAGTGCCGATCGCGGCCCTGTTTAGCGCTCCCCCCTGCAGAATCACCCTCTACAATATAGAGTTCAGTTCGCTGCGGGTCCCGCTCAGAGCAATCCGCCAACTTCCCGGGCAGTGTGAGACTTTCCAGGGCTGATTTTCGTATCACCAGATCGCGCGCTTTTCGCGCCGCGTCGCGGGCACGGGCAGATGTGAGGCACTTCGAAATGATCGCTTTTCCAGCCGAGGGATTTCCCTCCAAGAAGGACCCGAACGCCTCGCCAACCACCTGTTGAGCCAGGGTCTGAACCTCTGGGTTCATGAGCTTTACTTTTGTCTGGCTTTCGAATTGGGGATCGGGATGTTTAACGCTGATGATGGCTGTGAGCCCTTCGCGCGTATCGTCGCCAGTGAAATTCGGATCTGCGTCTTTCAACAAGCCCGCGTGGCGCGCATAATCATTAATCGTGCGCGTGAGCGCGGAGCGTAAGCCAGTTAAGTGCGTCCCCCCGTCAATCGTGTTGATTGTATTGGCAAAGGCGTAAACCGATTCGGAGTATGCACCGGTATATTGAATGGCTGCGTCGATCGTAATGCCATCGATTTCTTTCTCCACATGCACCACCGGATGCAGCACCTGGCGGTTGCGATTGAGATACCGCACAAAGGAAGTGATGCCGCCTTCAAAATAGAAGGTCATCTCGCGATCGATCCGCTCATCTTTCAGGTGAATCGTTACGCCTTTAGTGACAAACGCCATTTCGCGCAGCCGCTGCACCAGGGTATCGAAGCGGTAGTCCAGCTCTCCCTTGAAGATTTCGTGGTCGAATTTAAAGGTAATTTTCGTCCCGCTAACGTGCGGCGCGGTTTTTCCAATGACCTTGACCGGCGCGACCGGATGGCCGCGCTCATAGCGCTGGAAATGCACCAGACCATCCCTTTGGACTTCCACCTCGAACCAGGCAGAAAGCGCGTTGACCGCCGATACTCCGACGCCATGCAAGCCCCCGGAAACCTTGTAACTGCCCCCGCTAAATTTCCCGCCAGCATGGAGCGTTGTCATAACAACCTCCAAAGCCGGCTTTTTCATTTGGGGGTGGATATCCACCGGTATGCCGCGGCCGTTATCCTGCACAGTGACGCTGCTGTCGTTATGAATCACAATTTCGATCCGGTCGCAGGAGCCTGCCAGAGCCTCATCGATCGAGTTGTCTACGACTTCATAGATCAAATGATGCAGCGCTTTGACATCCGTCCCGCCGACATACATACCGGGGCGGCGGCGCACGGCTTCCAGTCCTTCCAGGACTTGAATATCTTTCGCTTCGTATGTGAACGTATTCGCCTTTACCAAAATTCCTCCACGAACACAATCGTTAAACCTGGATGAGTTCCCTCTGTTGGATGATTTCCTTCAACCAGCTATCTGCGGATTGATAATACACAAACGTCGCCGCCAATAAGGCTGCTGTGACAAAGGCATGCCCCGTAATGCCTACCAGCAGAAACCATGAGTTGTCTTGCGGCATATTCCACAATACATCTAAGCCCTGGCTCAGAACGAAGATGGTCAGGATTAGCAAAGCTGTGGTTGTGAAAGTCGCGCGACTTAAGCGGATGCTCTGCACGATCGAGTCCCACATCGGTCGTTGACCGGTAAAAATGCCATGCGGCGAAAAGAACAACGGAATCATGAGCCAGATGAGCAACACGCCAAAGAGAAGCACAATCAAATTAGAGAATTGCCCAAGCCCCATCCCAAGCAGCAGGACAAAGGTCATCATACAAGTAAATGGAATCAAGAGCGTTGCAAACAAAACATTCAAAAACAGCGTCAACAACAATACCTGACCAAAATTACGCGGCCAGTTGCGCAGCGCCTGTGAATAATCAAGCTGCTGCCGTACAGACGCTTGAGCTATTAATGAAAAATATAAGGTGCCGGCAGCCATCCCGATTAGCACGATCAACAGCCACAAGAAGGCTGCGTCAACCAAAGTGCGCACGTTCAAGTCAATTCGTGGATAGATCGGTGTCTTGCTGGGCGCCTGACCAGCGAGCAGGCTTGGTACGCCAATTGGAAACGTTCGCAGTAAGCTTAGCATGTTAAGCCGCGCCAGCCCTTCTTTTAACATATCAAACGAGCCGGCGCTCTGCACCTCTGACAATGATCCGATTTGTTCGATCACCGGCGCAAATGCGTTCGCCAGCTTGAGCTGGGGGCCGAACCAGAGCAGCAAATCAAACAGGATCGAAAAAAAGATCAGCCCAATGTGATTACTGACAACATCAAAACCAGCCATCAACGATTTCATGAGGCTGGGAGGAGAAGAGATCACCTTCAAGTTAGTTGACTCCATAATCTAGCACAGAAAATTTTACCACAGCGCCGCTCATATCACCCTTCAGTACTATTAGGTGTTTATTGCTGAAGGTGATTGTCAAGAGTAAAAATCGGTATGAAAATGAGTAATAAATGAGTCGAAAACACCTTGACCATAAAGCACCTTGCCATTAAAATCATTCCATTAAGCGATCAAGTTGTGGTAGTGTCGCCAGAGGAGCCAGCAACGCCCAGGAGAATCCCAGGAGTTCATTGATCAGTGAATCTGGCAATTAGACCCGTCAAGGAGGTGTTCCCCTTGTGAAAATGACGAAGGATTAAAAACAAGATGAGCAAAGCTCCCGGTATTTTCGGGAACAATGAACCATAATTGCATGAACGATAATTTCATAATGAGGAGAGAAGATAATGTTCAAAAGGATGTTTGTGGTTCTGTCACTTTTGATTGTTGCCAGCATGATTCTGCCCGCCTGCGCGACTGGCGGCACCGGCGGCGGCACAATCAAGGTTGGTTTGCTCGCGCCGTTGAGCGGTCAGGTTCCTACATTTGGTCAATCCACCAAAGAAGGCGCCGAACTGGCGGTGAAAGAATGGAATGCTAAGGGCGGCATTCGGGGGAAGAAGATCGATTTGATCGTCGCCGACAGCCAGTGCTCGCCTGATCCAGCGGTGAACGCTGCAAACAAATTGATTGACCAGGACGGCGTTAAGTTCATCGTCGGCGAAGTGTGCTCCAGCGCTTCGATCCCGGTCGCAGAGATCGTCAATCCGAAGGGGGTTGTTCAGATCAGCCCGACCTCGACCAATCCCAGCGTAACCGTCGATACGAACGGCGCGACCCGACCGTACACCTTCCGCGCCTGCTTCATCGACCCATTCCAGGGGTTGGTGATGGCGAAATTCGCCACCGATAAAGGTTACAAGACCGCCTTCATTATGTTCGACCAGGGCAACGACTACGTACGTGGTCTGGCTGAGGCTTTTGAAAAATCCTTCGTCGAATTGGGCGGCACAATCGTAGGCAAGGAATCCTACACCACTACCGACACGGACTTTTCAGCCATTCTGACCAAGGTAGCGGAGAGCAATGCTGAAGTGCTCTGGCTGCCAGACTATTACAATATCGTCAACCTCGTGGGCGCTCAGGCGAAAGACAAGGGCGTGACCGCGGTAATGATGGGCGGCGACGGTTGGGATTCATCAGACCTCGACGTGAAAGCAGCCGATGGCGGCTTCTACTCCAACCACTACGACCCCGGCGACACGCGCCCGATCGTTCAGCAATGGCTGAAAACCTACGGCGAAGCCTACAAAGACGCGCAGGGCAACCCCAAAGTACCAGACGCGCTGGCGACCCTGGCTTACGACGCGACGAACCTGATGCTCGCCGCCATTGATAAAGCCGGAACCGAAGACACAGCTAAAGTTGCCGAAGCAATGGCAGCTATCAAATGGGATGCTGTTTCTGGTACAATCACCTTCGACGCGCAGCACAACCCGATCAAGGCTGCTGCCGTAATCAGCGTGTCAGGCGGGAAGAAAACATTCATCGACTCGGTTGCACCATAATTTTCAGATCACCAATGGGGCGGTCCATATGTGACCGCCCCATATCAAAATAAACTATTTAAAAAATCAACTTCCCGGAGTGATGCATGAATGCATCTGTGGCACAAAAGAACCCCCTGGTTGAAGCCGTAATCCGAAGAGGCTTGCTCGGGAAAGGTTTTCTGGTCGCGCTGGCAATCCTGGCGCTCTGGAAGCTGGCGTCTTCTTTTATGGCTGGGCCGACGGTATTCACCCAACAAGTCGTTAATGGCTTGCAATTGGGCTTTGTTTATGCGCTAATTGCTCTCGGGTATACCATGGTGTACGGCATCGTCCGCCTGATCAACTTCGCCCATGGCGATGTTTTCATGGTTGGAGCATTTGCCAGTTATTTCGCGATCGCCCGCTGGGATTTGAACTTATGGCTTTCTAAGGTCTTTCCAACCCTTCCCTTCTGGTTGAGCAACGCGATCGGCGTGATCACGGTCATACTCGTATCAATGGTCACCTGTGCTTTACTTGCCTTCATTATTGAGCGCGTCGCGTATAAACCGCTGCGCAATGCCCCGCGCATCTCAGCCCTGATTACCGCGATTGGCGTATCTTTCTTCCTGGAATACTTTGGCGCGCTGCCGTTTGTGTTCACCTCTAACTTCATCACCTACGAGCGTCCTATCAATGTGATCAACTGGGTGATCTCATCCCAAGGCGTCTATGTTCTTCCAGCCGGCGAAGCCCCGCCGCCAACCTCGATCATTTTTTCGAACATATCTTTATATATAATTATTGTCTCCCTCGTATTATTGTTCTTCCTGAATTATCTGGTTCAAAATACCCGCATCGGCAAAGCCATGCGCGCGACAGCCTACGATAAACCCACTGCCCGTTTAATGGGCATCAATGTAGATGGGATCATTTCTGTAACGTTTGCAGTCGGGGCGTCTCTGGCTGGCGCTGCCGGCGTTTTGTACGCGACAGCGTTTCCGCAGCTTTATTTCGTGATGGGCATCATCCCCGGGTTGAAAGCCTTCGTTGCAGCCGTACTTGGAGGCATTGGGTCAATCCCGGGAGCCTTGGTTGGCTCTCTAATCATCGGAGAGGCGGAAGTGCTGAGCGCGGCATACATCTCCACCCCAATGCGCGATGCAGTCGCATTTAGCATCCTGGTGTTGGTGTTACTGGTCCGACCCACGGGTCTTTTCGGCGAACCCAGCCGAGAAAAGGCATAAGCTTATGTTGAAGAAAATTTCGCGTCAAAATCTGATTTTCTTCGGCGGGCTTCTGCTATTTTTTGTCATTGTCCAACTCGCGATCAGCCTGCACTTGCTCAACGATTTCTGGAATACAATCCTGCGCATCGGCGCGGTGATGGCGATTGTCAGCCTGGGTTTAAACCTGATTTACGGGTTTAATGGGCAGTTTTCACTTGGTCAATGGGGGTTCTATGCCATCGGCGCATACACCGCCGCCGACATCACCTACCGCTGGTCGAACGAGCAAAGTTCGCTCGGTCTGACGATTGTCCTCTTCGGGGTTTTGTTAGTTGGCGTGGCAATTTTATACATCCGCCGGGTATTGAGCCGCATCCGCGGCCTGGACGCCCTTTCCGCTTTTACAATCTATTTCGTTGCCAGCCTGATCTTAGGGATCGTTGCGGTGTACCTGGGGAAATTAGCCGAGCCAGTTTTTAATACCGTGCTCAGGCTGCTTCCGGGGGTGGTGGCGCTCCAGATCGTGTACATCATCGCAGTCCTGGTAGCCGCAGTGTTGGCGGCTGAGATCAGCTTCCTTTTCGGTCTCCCGGTCCTGACACTGGGTTCAGACTATTTCGGCATCGCCACCCTGGGCTTTACAATCATTGTCAAGGTGCTTCTGGACAACTCGGATACCATGCTCGGGTTTCAGGAGATGAAAGGCGCTCGCGGCATGGTCGGCATACCAAAACTGACGAGTTGGTTCTGGGTATTTCTTTTCCTGGTCATCGTCATCGTTGTGATGCGCAACATGCTTCACTCCAGCTACGGCCGCGCGATCGTATCTGTTCGGGAAGACGAGATCGCCGGTATGGCAATGGGGATCGATGTGGCAGAATTCAAGATCCTCTCCTTCGTCATTGGAAGTCTGTTCGCTGGATTAGCAGGCGGTCTCTACGCCCATATTAATGGCTTTCTGCACCCAAATACGTTCAACTTCATCAAATCTTTTGACCCGATGATCATTATTGTCTTGGGTGGTTTGGGCAGTATGACCGGAACTCTGGCTGCCGCGTTTGCCTGGGCGCTGCTCCTGGAAGGGGTTCTGCGCCTCGTTCTGCCACAAGGTTTTGAAACCTGGCGTTTTGTAGTTTATCCGCTGTTATTGCTGTTGATCATGCTTTTGAAGTCGAATGGGCTCTTTGGGGATTATGAGCTGCCCTTCTTGCGGCAGATCATCCCGCCGCTGAAGAAGAAGCTGGATCCGGGTCTACAAACTCCTACCTCAACGCCAGCAAGTCCAAGCTCTGCACAGAAGGCAATAGAATGAACGAAACCACCAACGGGCGCTATATCCTTGATATCCAGGAACTAAGCATGCAGTTTGGCGGACTGCGGGCGGTCAACAATTTTTCCATTCATCTTGAACCGCATGACTTGCAGGGATTGATCGGACCGAACGGGGCAGGGAAAACTACGGTCTTCAACATGATCACCGGCGTCTATACCCCTTCAGCCGGACAAATCTGCTTTCTAAACGAAAATATAACCGGCTTCGAATCATTTGAGATCAATCAAATGGGCATTGCGCGCACCTTCCAGAATATCCGCCTCTTTCCCAACCTGAACGTGCTCGATAACGTTCGAATTGCGTATCACACGCATGCGGGTTACAGCTTAAATGACGCGATATTACACAATCGCCACTATAAAAACCAAGAAAAGGAACTGACTGAGAGAGCGCAAGATTTTCTCGCCGTTTTTAATTTGCAGGATCGGCAGGCAGAGATAGCCAAAAACTTGCCTTATGGTGAACAGCGCCGGCTGGAGATCGCCCGGGCGTTGGCTGCTGAACCAAAGCTCCTGCTTTTGGACGAACCGGCTGCTGGAATGAACCCGGCTGAATCTAGTTCCTTGATGGACCTGATCCACTTCATTCGGGAAAAATTTGATATGACCATCCTGCTGATCGAACACCAAATGCGGGTGGTTATGGGCATTTGCGAAAAAATCACCGTGATGGATTTCGGTGAAGTGATCGCACGCGGCACGCCATCAGAAATCCAGTCCAACCCGAGAGTGGTAGAAGCCTATCTGGGACCAGGCGCAGCCGCACTCTCCGAGAAGTTCCGCCGCAGGAAAGTCGAATAACGCGCTCCGAGGAAGGTGAGAGAATGTCCGATAATAGTTCCGACAAGCTGCTTGACATTCAAGACATCCACGTCTACTACGGCGCGATTTATGCGCTTAAAGGAATAACCTTTTCTCTCAAAAAGGGTGAAATTGTTGCACTGATCGGTGCAAACGGCGCTGGAAAAAGCACCACATTGAACACCATTTCAGGTCTCCTGCGCCCGCGGATTGGAACAATCTGGTTCAATGGAAAAGAAATAACCCAGTCCCCCTCGGAAGAAATCGTGCGCAAAGGGGTTGTCCAGGTGCCCGAAGGCCGCAAAATCTTTGCAACCCTTTCGGTAATGGAGAACCTGGAGATGGGCGCATTCACCCAAAGCGACCATGCTAAGATCGAAAGCGGAATCCAACATGTATTCCAGCGCTTCCCACGCTTAAGTGAGCGAAAAAGTCAGCTCGGAGGCACGCTCTCCGGCGGCGAACAACAGATGCTGGCGATTGCCCGTGGCTTGATGTCGGCGCCGCGACTA
Organism: Anaerolineae bacterium UTCFX2; assembly: GCA_002050125.1. Lineage (GTDB taxonomy): Bacteria > Chloroflexota > Anaerolineae > Anaerolineales > UBA4823 > UTCFX2. Next base: position 24,039 of record MWTA01000095.1, read on the forward strand.
TTGTTGCTAGATGAGCCCTCGATGGGTCTTTCGCCGTTGCTGGTCGAGCAAATCTTCACGATCATTCGCGATATCAACGACCAGGGAACTAGCATTCTGCTGGTAGAACAAAATGCTCAGATGGCTCTCTCGATCGCTGACCGCGCATATGTCCTCGAAACCGGGCGGATCGTGCTTGAAGGTCCGGCGCAGGATCTGCTTCATAACGAAATGGTTATTGAAGCTTATCTCGGCGGTCATCAATGAACAGGCAGGCGTATAGATGAGCACAACTAAAACCATCCTTTTATTCTTCCTACTCCCTATGCTCGCTCCACTCCTGTTTCCTCCCAGCTTGCTGGCAGCCGGCTATCTGGTTGTCTTATTTGCGGCTGTGTTATTTATCATCATTGGGGTTTTCTTGCTGCGCGGCAGTTCGCAGATGTTAACCCTGGCAATTTTCCTGCAAGGCTTGAACGCCATCATACGCATCATGATGTTTTTCCCTCATGCCACGTTCATCGATGGATCCGCAGATGTTATTTACATCATAACAAGCATTCTTAGCATCTCATTATCCATATATTTAGTGCTCAGATTAGACAAAGTAGATATCCGGACGCGCATGGTCCGCTGAGCGCCTATCAGACGACCGATTCAGTATTGCTGGATAAATCGCACGTTTGCCAGAAACATGACCCGAAGACCGTGAACCAGAAACCCCCACCCCATTGGAGTGGGGGTTATAATTTATAGGCGTTTCGAAGAAATCCATTTATCAATGTTCTGGGGTGTGTACATGCCTTCCGCTGAAATAATCACAATCGGCACTGAAATCTTGCTGGGTGAAATCATCAATACGAATGCCCGCGATATTGCGCGCAAATTGCGCGATGCCGGGATCGATTTATACTGGGAAACAACCGTGGGCGACAACCCCGCCCGCATCTCTCAGGCTATTCGGCAGGCAATGGAGCGCTGCCAGATCATCATCACAACTGGAGGGCTGGGTCCCACAGTAGATGACCCGACGCGCGAAGCAGTCGCTCAGGCAATCGGCGTCGAAACCGAATTCATACCAGAACTGTGGGAGCAGGTCCAGGCGCGCTTCAGAAGATATGAGCGCGTCCCCACCGAGAACAACCGCCGCCAGGCATTCATCCCCAAAGGCGCCCAGCCCATCGAGAATCCGGTTGGAACTGCGCCAGCCTTTTTGGTCGACTGCCAAAAGGTCGTGATCATTTCACTCCCTGGCGTCCCCCGCGAGATGGAATTCTTAATGGATCACAAAGTCATCCCCTATCTGGAGGAACGCTTCGATCTGGCAGGGCTGATTAAGCTGCGCATCCTCCACACAGTTGGGATCGGCGAATCACAAATCGACGCTTTAATCGGCGATCTCGAGACGCTGTCTAATCCGACGGTCGGGTTGGCTGCCCATTCGGGGCAGGTAGATGTACGGATCACTGCCAAAGCGCAGACGACCCAAGAAGCGGACAACTTGCTGCGACCAATTGAACAGGCGCTGCGCCAGAGGCTCGGGGACTGGGTGTACGGCGCAGACGCAGAAACGCTGGAGGGCGTCGTATTACGGTGCTTATTCAACCGCGGCTGGACGCTGGCGGTGGTCGAGTATGGTACGGGAGGCTATCTGATCAACCGGCTTTCACAACCCAACTCGACCGTTCCAGCCGAGCACCAGCGCATGTTCAAAGGGGGGGAATTTCAAACCGAGCTCACCCACCCTGAACAGTTACTTGACTTGACTCGCGAATACCGCCTCACCAGCGCAGTGAACGTCTGTCTTGGCATCAGCGTGTTCCCGGGAAACGAACGCACGGAAATCCAGATCGCCTTGATTTCACCTCAGGGTGAATTCAAGAAGAGCGTTTTCTACGGAGGTCCTCCCGAATATGCGCCACGCTACGCGCTGCACAACAGCCTCGATCAACTCCGTAAACTGGCATGCGACGACCAACAACCTTTGTGAGATTTATAGGGAGGCTGAATGAATAAAACTAAAGCCGACACATTGCTCATCAATGCAATTGTCTTGACCATGGATGAGGCATTTACGGTCATAAACCCGGGCGCGGTTGCGATCGAAAACGGCACAATTCTGGCGGTGGATCGTCAGGATCAGATCCTGCAGAAGTTCACAGCACAAATTATTCATGATTGCGGCGGGAAGGCGCTGATGCCGGGTTTGGTCAATGCCCACACGCACGTTCCAATGACCTTACTGCGCGGACTGGCGGACGACCTAAGGCTGGACGTGTGGCTGTTGGGCTATATGATGCCCGTCGAACGGCAGTTCGTTTCGCCGGATTTCGTGAAACTTGGGACAAAACTGGCATGCCTGGAGATGATTCGCTCTGGCGTCACCTGTTTCGCGGATATGTACTATTTCGAAGACCATGTCGCCCAGGCGACTGCTGAGATTGGAATGCGCGCGGTCTGTTCACAGACCGTTATGAAATACCCCACTCCGGACGCACAATTCTTTGAGGAAAGCCTGGCGCTGGCGCGCGAATTTATCCAAAAGTGGAAAGGACATCCGTTAATCATCCCTTCTGTCGCGCCTCACGCTCCGTACACCTGCACCGAAGAGATCCTCCGCCTCACAGCCGAATTGGCGGCAGAGTTTGACGTTCCGCTGCACACGCACATTGCGGAAACCGCCCAAGAGGTGGAAAGCGCGCGCGATGAGTACGGCATGCCCGTCGTGCCGTATGTCAAGAAAATCGGTTTATTCGAGACGAAAGCCCTGGCAGCTCATTGCGTCCATATCGACGAAGGTGAAATGAACACCCTGCTGCATCACAATGTGGGAGTTGCTCACAACCCTTCCTCCAACCTGAAGCTGGCGTCTGGCTTTGCCCCGGTTACAAAGATGTTGGAATTGGGTCTGCACGTTGGGATTGGAACTGATGGAACCGCCTCAAACAACGACCTGGATATGTTTGAAGAAGTTCGACTGGCAGCGATACTGGCGAAGAATGTGTCCAATGACCCGACCTCTCTTCCGGCTCGCACCGCGCTCGCAATGGCAACCCGGATCGGCGCCGAAGCGCTCCACCTGAGCGAAATCACCGGTTCGATTCAACCCGGGAAAAAGGCAGATGTAATCCTGGTTGATCTAAACCGAATCCACAACAGCCCGCGTTTCATGCGCGATCCGAACAATATCTATGCCCAGATCGTTTATGCCACCAAATCGACCGATGTGAGCGATGTGATGGTTGATGGCAAATGGCTGATGCAGGATCACCAGCTCCTGGTCGGCGACGAGGCTGCCTGGTTGGCTGAAGCCCAGGACTACGCGGCAAGAATCGACGCGTTCTTGATTCAACGTGAAAAATCCGTACTTTCGAAACTGGTAGCGATTGGAAATGCAACCGAAGAGGAAAGTTTCGAAGTCCAGGCAAAGGTGCGCATTGCCGACGCGGAGCCGGTTTACGAAGCGCTCGAAAAACCCGAGATCGAAGTACTCCATTTTCGTCACTATCATGAGTACGACACGTATTTTCTGTTTCCCGACCCGGAGCAAGGCACGCTGCGTTACCGGGAAGACGAAATTATCGATCCGGCTGGGCAAGTTATCCGCGCCCGCTACCGGCTGACCATGATTGGGCCGGCGCGTGAATATCAATTCCCGCGTGAGGTGCTGCTCTCTCGAAGTCGTTTTCTGGCGCCGGCAAATCACAGTCTGCGGTTTTACCGCGAGTATTTCAAGCCGACCAGCGAAGTCCCGGTTGTAAAAGACCGCCAGCGCTGGCGACTCTTGTTCCGCGGGACGGAATTCTATTTGAACCTCGACAGATTAGAACAACCTCCACTGGGATATTTTCTGGAGGTAAAGAGCCGCACCTGGAGCAAGCGCGATGCTGAACACAAAGCGGAAATGGCAGCCGGATTACTCGAATTCTTAGGCGCCTCCATTCACGAAAGGGTATCGAAAGACTACCTGGAGTTGGTCTTAGAAATCCAACCAACCTAGTATTTCACCGCTCGTTTTTTGTGGCGACTTTGTGAGCAGCGCAGGCGGATTTTCGGTCCGGCGCGGCGTGCACTTAAAGATCGATTATTCATCCTTAATGTTATAATTCGGATTATCAACGATATCACACCAGAAAAAATGACTATCGCAGCACGGGTTCACTTCACGCAGCGCATCATAATCAACCAGCGGTTTTTTGTTCTGCAAACCCACATTTTGCTCATTCCTTCAGCGAAGAACCAAAAAGGGGTTGACAAATGGAATATCGTTTTTTAGGCAATTCAGGTTTAAAGATATCGGCGCTCTCGCTTGGTGCCTGGGTCACCTATGGCGAACAGGTGGATGAAGGCGTCGCACAGGAATGCATGATTGCCGCATACGAACAAGGGGTGAATTTCTTCGATAATGCGGAGAGCTATGGTTCGGGCAAGGCTGAAATTGTGATGGGGAATGTCCTCAAAAGGCTTGGATGGCCTCGCTCCAGTCTGGTTATCTCAACCAAAATCTTCTGGGGCGGCGACGGACCGAACGATACCGGTCTATCACGCAAGCACCTGCACGAAGGGACAAATGCGGCGCTAAAACGCCTCCAGTTAGAATACGTCGATCTGATTTTCTGTCACCGCCCGGATATTCACACCCCGGTTGAAGAAGTCGTATGGACCATGAACCAGATCATCCAGCAAGGCAAAGCCTTCTATTGGGGAACCAGCGAATGGTCCGCATCCGCAATCATGCAAGCCTACGGCATCGCGCGCCGCGAGCACTTGATCCCCCCCTTAATGGAACAGCCCGAATACAACATGTTCGCGCGGCAGCGCGTCGAAGGCGAATATACTCCGCTCTATGCTGAAATTGGATTGGGAACCACGATCTGGAGCCCGCTGGCAAGCGGATTACTCACAGGTAAGTACAACCAGGGCATCCCGCAGGACTCGCGCGCCAATCTGAAGGATTATACGTGGATAAAAGAGCGAATTCTAAGCCCGAAAGGACAGGCGAAGATTGATAAGGTAAAGCAACTGTCCGCGATTGCAGATCAATTGGGCTGCACTATGGCGCAGCTCGCGCTGGCATGGTGTCTGAAAAATCCGCATGTGAGTTCGGTAATCACCGGGGCTTCCAGGAAATCACAGGTTGCTGAAAACCTGCAATCGCTGGCAGTTGTAGAAAAGATTACCCCTGCCGTCGTGGAGGAGATCGAGAATATTCTGCAAAACAAGCCGAAACCGGAAGCGGATTTCCGGAAAGATTGAAATCGGATCAAAATTGGTGGGCAGAATAATATCGGTAGCGGATTATTCAATGAAATTTATCAGAGGGATTGTAACGGTTGAGTGACCCACAAAACACCCAGAGCTTCGAAACAGACTCTGAACTAGACACCTCGCAACAGCTACAAGCTGGAACTACCCTGGTTGAGAGATATACGATACAGGGCATTATCGGCATCGGGGGAATGAGCGCCGTTTACCAGGCGCGTGACATGCACTTCCCCAACGTAACCAAAAATGTTGCGGTGAAGGAGATGGTAAACCGGGCGTTGGATCCGGTTGTGCGCAGCACCATTGTCCGTAACTTTGAGCGGGAAGCGAACTTGCTCGCCTCGCTCGAGCACCGCGCAATACCCAGGATTTACGATTATTTCACCTTGAATGAACGGTCGTATCTCGTCATCGAGTTTGTCAGCGGAAGCGACCTGGAAGAACTGGTCAATAATACGAACGAATTTATCGAGGAGGAACGCCTGGTTCGTTGGGCAATTGAACTGTGCGATGTGCTGAGCTATCTGCACAATCATAAACCCGAATCGATCATCTTTCGGGATATGAAACCCTCGAATGTGATGATCAATGCCCAGGATCATGTAGTGTTGGTCGATTTTGGGATCGCCAAACCCTTTCAAGCTGGGAAACGTGGAACCATGATCGGCACGGAGGGTTATTCCCCCCCAGAACAATATCGCGGAGAAGCCAGTCCGCAAGCCGATATTTACGCTTTGGGCGCCACGCTCCATCATGCGATCACTCGCCGCGACCCCCGCTTGGAACCGCCGTTCTCCTTTCATGAACGCCCGATCCTCCAGCATAACCCAAACGTCTCGTCCTTGCTGGTAAAAGTCATCGAAAAGGCGCTTGAATATCAGCCCGAAGATCGATTTCAGACCGCAGAAGACATGAAAAGCGCCCTGATGGGCGTCGCTCATGAGACGGGTATGCTCCCGCACATCGCTGCATCGCTTTCTCAAGCCGTGCGAGTCAGCGAGGCAATCCAACCCATTTGGTCTTTCAAATGCGAGGATGAGATCCGGGGGAGCCCGGTCTACACCAACGGTGCGGTGTATGTCGGTTGTTACGACAATAACCTGTATGCGTTGGACGCCCATGATGGAGAATTTCTCTGGAAATATCCAACCGAGGGCGGAATTGTTAGTAAACCTGCTTTTTTCGATGAATCGGTTTATTTTGGATCGGAGGATCACCGGCTGCACGCGGTCTATCTCAGGAACGGTCGGGTGAATTGGACTTATTACACCAAAGGACCCGTGCGCTCCTCACCCTTCATCGCAGAAGGACATATCTTCATCGGTTCAGATGACCGTTTTCTGCATGCCGTAAACGCCACTACCGGACGACCAGCCTGGCGCGCAGACGCCGGCTCGCCGGTGAGATCGACCCCGATCATCGCAAACGAGCTGGTCTACTTCGGTTCAGAGGCTGGGGATTTCTATTGCCTGGACTTCACCGGGGCGATCAAATGGCGCTTTAAAGCCAAAAGAGCAGTCACCTCTTCGGCGGTTGTGAGCAAAGGTACCGTATACGTTGGATCAGTCGACTCGACGATCTATGCGCTAGATGCAAAAACCGGCTGGGTTATCTGGCGTTTCCGGTTGAGCAAACCAACCATTTCCACCCCCTTTATGAATGATAATCTCCTGTTCACCGGATCTGTGGATGGGGCGATTTACTGCATTGACACCAACACATCCAAAGAGGTTTGGCGGTATTCCACCGAGCACCAGGTTACCGGATCGCCAATCATCCTCAAAGACTCGCTGTACTGCGGCTCTGTCGATGGTTGTTTTTACTGCCTGGAATTCCGCACCGGAAGATTGCGGTGGAAGTATCAAACTGAAGGTCCAATTACCGGGACGCCGGTTGCTTGGGAGGATGTCATTGCTATTGGCTCGACGGACCATCGAATCTATGCCTTCGCGGTATAAAAATCAGGAAGGTCGCGGTTGCTTAAAAAAATCCTAAATATCCTCGGGTTTCAAAAAGATGAGGTCGAAAGCAGCCTGGCTTCTGGCGAGGTTCCCACGATTCCCATCACAGATGAGAAAATCAGTGCAGGAATTCAGCCATTGGCGATTGCTAAGCGACCGAACCTGCCTCAGTTGATCGCAGGATGCGCTCAATCGGTAGGGATGATGCGCGGTCACAACGAAGATGCCATTCTGGTTTATTCAGCCCTTTTTGCCAATCAGGAAGGGTACGTGCCAGTTGGATTGTTCATCGTGGCTGATGGAATGGGTGGACATAAGCATGGAGAAGTCGCAAGTAATCTTGCGGTCAGGGTCGTTGGGCGTGAGGTGATCCAGAAGATCATGCTGGGGTTTATGGATATTCACCCCACACCGCCAGAAGAGGGAATACAGGAAATCCTCGAGTCCAGCGTAATGGCAGCCCACCGGACGATTACCAAGGAATCGCCGGGGAGTGGGACGACCCTGACGGCTATACTGATCCTGGATAAGCACATGTCGATTGCGCACGTTGGCGACAGCCGGGCTTACTCTTTAGACAACCAGGGAAAGCTCGAAATCCTCACCCGCGACCATTCTCTCGTCAAGCGAATGATGGAGTTGGGTCATCTGACAGAACAGGAAGCCGCCATCCATCCGCAGCGAAATGTGCTTTACCGGGCGTTGGGTCAGGGAGAGCCTTTTACTCCAGATATCAGCACGACTGCCCTTCCAAACGCCGGTCACCTGCTCATATGTTCGGATGGTTTGTGGGGCGTGGTTCCTCAGGATGAAATGGTTCGCTTAATTCGTTCGACCTCCTCGCCTGATTTGGCTTGCCAGTTGTTAATCGATGCCGCAAATAAGGCTGGAGGACCCGACAATATTTCAGCAATTCTGGTGCAGCTTCCAATCTTTTCAGATTGAGCAGAACACATGACTTCTAAACCCAGTTATTATGAAATCCTGGGATTACCAAAAGAAGCCACCCAAGAAGAGGTGCGGCGCGCCTACCGCGAGCTCTCTCTAAGCCAGCACCCAGACATCAACCGTTCTCCAGGGGCAAATACCCAATTTCTAAACCTCAAAGAGGCTTTTGAGACACTTTCGAATCCGGCACGCCGAAAAGAATACGACCAGAGACTCACCCAAGAGAGCGACGCGCCCATCCTGGAATACACCCTTTACAGCCGCACCAGGCTGCCAGACCTCAAAGAACCGCAATTGCTCTACGCTTATTTGGATTATGCGGTTTCGGAAAAATATGCTTCGCAGGTCACCCCAACCTTGAATTATTGCCTGGTGATCGACCGCTCAACGTCCATGCAAGGCGAACGATTGGATACGGTAAAAGCGGCAGCGATCGAGCTGATCCGCCAATCAAAAGAGAGCGACGTGCTGAGCCTGGTCACATTCAGCGACCGGGCTGAAGTCGTCTTACCCGCCAAGCGCTATCCCGATCATCGCTCGCTCGAAGCGCAAGTACACTTCATCCAAGCCAGCGGGGGAACAGAAATTTACCAGGGGCTGGAGGCAGGTTTCCAACAGATCCAATGGAACCAAAATCGGTCGCTGGTCAACCACCTTATTCTGATCACCGATGGGCATACCTATGGAGATAACCTGGCTTGCATCGATCTAGCCAACCGGGCTGCCTCTCAAGGGGTGTGCATCACTGCCCTGGGCATCGGCTCAGATTGGAATGACGAGTTCCTGGATACTCTCACCCAAATAACGGGCGGAAACACTTATTACATTGCCAAAACCAGCGATCTGCGCAAATTGATGCAAGAAAAATTTGCCAGCCTGAACCAGGTATTCGCTGAGCGAGTCTCGCTAAAGCTCAAACCAGCCCAACGGGTGGCTCTTGGGGGGGTGTACCGCCTCCAGCCGGAGGCAACCCCGTTGAACGTTTCCGAACAAATCAACCTGGGCAGCATCTTGCGTGACACCAATCTTTCAATTTTGCTCGAGTTTATCGTGCAACCGGTAGATGAAGATTTATATCGCCGGGAAATTGCAAATGGGACGGTCAGCCTGATCCTTCCATCAGATCCCAGTTCCGTCCATCGCATCCCCGTAACACTGAGCCGCGTTGTCGGCAGCCTGGATAAAAAAGAAAAGCCTCCGCAGGAAATCATCCAGGCGCTCACGCATATCACGTTGTATCGAATGCAGGAGCGCGCGCGCCAGGAGGCTTCAGCCGGGAAAATCGACGAAGCCAGCTCTAGGCTGCAACGCTTAGCGACACAATTCCTTTCGATTGGCGAAAAAGACCTGGCTCAAACGGCGCTGATGGAAGCAGAAAGAATTCAGCAAACGAGTATGCTAAGTCCCGAAGGAGAAAAGGCGATAAAATACGCCACACGCTCGCTCATGCTGCCAAGTAAAGGAAAGGAAGAGAGGCAATATTGATCACCTGTCCGCACTGCGGCAATAAGGAACTGGAAGGCGCGCTATTTTGCAAAGAATGCGGTTCGCAGTTGCTGATTGAAACCAATGGACTCGGAACAACCGAAACTGGTATGAGATCCAAACCAGATCAGTTTCAGATAAACCAACAACCCGAATATTCGTCTGAGTTCAGTTATAGCCCATCTTCAGATGCATTGATAACGCTTTACGTGGTAGATCACAACGCCTATATCCCCATCATGGAAGAAGGTGAAGTGATCCTGGGCAGGTCAAGCGAAGGTCAGTCGATGATCCCAGATATCGATTTAAGAAAATTCAAGGCGTTCCAGTCGGGCGTGTCGCGCATGCACGCTGCCATCCGGCTTTTCCGAAACCAGATCTTGATCAGCGATCTGGGATCATCCAACGGGACGAGTGTGAATGATACGAAATTGGAACCCTATTCACCTCATCCGCTTAAAAATGGCGATACGATCACGCTCGGTAGAATGCGCATCGAAGTAATCACAAAAGACAAGCAAGTATGACCGTTCTCTTTGGAGGTTTGAGTGGCATATACACTGGTTCTCCATATTATGAATACTGATCCGATTGTAGGGGAAGCTGAAGAACTCCCGTCAGCCAACGCAACCCTGATCATCGTTTCAAACGTGCGGCGCATGGACGGCAAAGACGTGCATTATGTCGCGGAAAACACCACTAAAGTTGTGTGGCCGCTTGACCGCATTAATTTTATCGAGGTGATGGGCGAAGAACACGAAGAAGAGATCATCGGATTCGTGCGGGAGTGAGCGAGTATGTCGCATGATCAATTTAGAGATCGAAAAATCCTCGTAGTCGATGACGAGGAGCGGATGGTGCGGTTTATCCGCCTGAACCTCGAGCACGACGGTTTTCGAGTGATTGAAGCATTCAACGGGACACAAGCGATAAACAAAGTTCGCAGCAACCTGCCGGACCTGGTTTTGTTGGATGTGATGATGCCCGACATTGATGGGTTTGAAGTCTTACGCATCCTGCGGGAGACCAGCTCGATCCCGGTGATCATGCTCACCGCTAAAGGCGAAGAAGGCGACCGGGTGCGCGGCCTGGAACTGGGCGCGGATGATTACATCACAAAACCCTTCAGCCCGCGCGAGCTGGTCAGTCGGGTGCGGGCAGTGCTGCGCCGGACGGAAATGGGGACTGCCGCCACGCACGGCTTAATCGAGGTGGACGACCGGCTCAAGATCGACTTCGACCGACGCGAGGTTTGGGTGGATGGCAAGCTGGTCAACCTGAGACCTACGGAATACCGTCTTCTATATCACCTGATCCAAAACGCGGGCTGGGTGGTGACCCACGACCAAATCCTGGCAAAAGTGTGGGGTTACGAATATCGAGACGAGCCGCACTACGTCCGGCTGTATATCAACTATCTGCGCAAAAAACTGGAGAAAGACCCCACAAACCCGAAGTATATTCTCACCGAACGCGGTGTGGGCTATCGCTTTGTGGATTTCCGGCGCAAGAAACCTGATGAAGAAACTTCTCAGGATTAAGCCGATATTACAGGTCTTGTCAGCCTAATTAGGATCAGCTATACTCGACGCGATGGACAAGAACTTATCTGGAAAACAACGCATCTTGCTAGTGGACGATCACGAGATCGTCCGCCTGGGGCTTAAAGCATTATTGGAGCGGCATCCAAATTTCGAGGTCGTCGCCGAAGCCAGCACCGCCCGAGAAGCGATAGAGAAAGTGGAAACGTTCAACCCGGATGTCGTGGTGATGGATATCCGCCTCCCTGGAGGATCGGGGATCGAAGCTTGTGAAGAGATTGCAGAGCGGTTTCCGGAATCCAAGGTCATCATGTTGACCTCCTACGCCGAAGACGAGATGCTTTTTTCTGCCATCCGAGCCGGCGCAGCCGGATACGTGCTCAAGCAGATTGGCGGAGAAGACTTGATGAAGGCTATCGAGGCGGTCGGGCGTGGCGAAGCGCTGCTGGACCCCGCGGTGACGCAACGAGTTTTCCAGGAGGTCCGTAAAGCAGCCAGAGAAGAAGAGGCGTCTGCTTTTTCCGCCTTAACCCAACAAGAAAAACATGTGCTGTTACTGGTTTCGGAAGGAAAGACGAATCGCGAAATTGCCAAGGCGCTTTTCCTGGGAGAAGGAACGGTTCGCAATTATGTCAGCAGCATCCTCTCCAAGCTGGGCGTAAGCAATCGGGCTGAAGCCGCGGCTTATGCCGTGGAACACAATCTGCGCGATTATTTATGAAGTTGGAGCAACATCATTAGAACCGGAGCGGAAGAGCTGCCTCTTCCGTTTTTTTTGTTATCAATCTTTCTGAGTTCGGCAAATGGGACAAGGACAAAGCGCCCTTAAGAAATCCCAAGTGTAAATTCCAAAATGATGTCCATCCTCCCATTCGATGGTGATGGCATAGCTGCCAACAGCCTCGATATTCTTTATTCGGGTTGCAGGAACATCCTCTAACGGCGTCTCGAAAACCTGTGGGTCTGGCACGGCGCTCATATTGGCGTGTCCGCCGCGGCACTCGGCGCAAGGGCAGGCAGCCCGTAATACGGCAAAAGGATACAGGCTCTCATGCCCATCGCTCCACTTGATCTGGAGCGTTGCAGTCTTCCGATCAGCCGTGATATTTACAGGTCTATGGTTCAACATAAAGATCAACCTCGAATTATTATGGATTTTGAACAATTCCCAGGAAGCTTGCCACAGCCCAGCCCTGGCGGGCGGGGTCAAAGGGACCCTTCAAGTGCCACCAAACATAACCGTCCATTTCGACCGGTCCATCATCTACCTCGAAAACCTCAGCCTCGCTGGCTACAAGTAGGATATCCCCGTTCAAACCGGGTTGATCGCGCATCCGCAGCCCGTCTCCGCCGGTGCCGGCTACCTGCACATACGCGCCAATCGCGAGCTCCCCTCCCGGCGTTATTTGCGGGGTGGCTTCCAGCGCGTTTGGGGGTAGCGAAGCTGGAACTATAGATGTCGAGGTTGGAAAGACTGCTGGTTGAATCTCCAGTATCGCAGTCGAGGGCGCGGCTGGCGCGCTAGTCAACCGCCCCCAGAGCAGAACGGTTGAGGTCATCGTCAGCAGCATACATGCAATGCCTATCGATCCTGCAATTACCCACAGACTAAAGATCGAATAGCGTGGTTTTGATCTGGCGGTTCGATCCACTCGATACATCGTTGTTTTCAACCGAACTCAAACGTCAATGATTCTACCCGATAAACCCACAGCCAGAGTTCTTTCCGAATGGCGATAACCGATTGGTATAATAGATAAGTCTAACCGAAATTGAAACATCTTTGTCAGTAACGTCGATTTTCAAATGCAGGAAAACTTGATCCTCAACAACCGCTACCGAGTCGAAGAGAAATTAGGCGCTGGAGGCATGGCTGAGGTTTACCGCGCCCATGACCAAACCCTGGAACGCACCGTTGCAATCAAGGTGCTGCGCAAGGACTATTCCCAAAACGCCAACTTTCGGACGCGCTTTCATCAAGAAGCGAAAGCCGCCGCCAATCTCTCTCACCCCAACATTGTAACTGTTCATGATTTCGGCTTTTCTGCCGATCAGTTATTCATCGTGATGGAAAACGTGCCGGGCAAAGACCTAAAGACCTTGATGAAGGAACGCGGCAAGTTTCCCATAAACGAAGCGATTGATCTGATCAGCCAGGCGTGCGCCGGACTGGGTTATGCACATCGGGCGGGGTTGGTGCATTGCGATGTAAAACCACAGAACATCCTGGTCACTCCGGATCACCGTGTAAAAGTGGCGGATTTTGGCATTGCGCGCGCGCTGGCAACCATCTCGCCAGAAGAACAAAGCGAAGTCGTGTGGGGCTCGCCGCAGTATTTTTCCCCCGAACAGGCGGCTGGTCTTGGTCCTTCGCCGGCATCGGATGTCTATTCTCTGGGTGTAATCTTCTACGAAATGCTGACCGGACGATTGCCGTTTATTGCCTCCAGCCCTCAGGAGCTTGCCCGGCTGCATCGTGAGGCGCTGCCCCCCTCGCCGCGGCGCTTCAACCCCGGTATTCCCGTCCAGCTTGAACAGATCATCCTGAAGGTCCTTTCGAAAGAACCTTCGGCGCGCTATCGCACCGCGGACCAATTCGGTCAGGTGCTGCAACACTTCGAGCGGCGCCCCCTGCCTCGGCCGGTGCCCTCGCCAGCGCTGCAAACGACCGTGCCGCCGGGAAGCCCGATGCCAGCCCGGCAGCCCATCCCCAGCCAACCGCGCCCCCCGGTCAGCGCGGTTGACCCGAATACAATCAAATTTGTGGATCCTGATTCGGGGGTGGTGATCATCTCGCCCAGAAAAAACGACCAGGAATTCGATTGGGTTACCTGGTCCCTGGCTGCTTTGGCGTTCCTGGCGGTTGGAGGATTGATCCCATTCTGGCTATGGGTTTATTATGCCTTGAACAAGCCTTTTTGATCCGTTGGAACGAGGAATCCGCCGCTGCGATTTTTCTTAGCGAATTAATCACAGGCACAAAAAAGATCACGCCTTCGCGTGATCCCAAACAAGGTATTCCGAAGCTACTGGGCGCAAAGCGCCGGTTCGATTGGCTCAGTCAGTCTTCACCAGGGTGCGGATACACTTTGTGCACAGAACTTTGCGCACCATGCGTCCATTTTCCAATACGTGGATGGTTTGCAGATTCGGACGAAAAGTCCGCTGAGTAGCTTTATTCGACCACGGTCGATTTCGACCAAATGTCGTTTTCTTTCCACAATGAGCACATACTGCCATTTCAAAAATCCTTTCCGATACGGTCGTGACCTGGCAAGCCGCCAGCGAACCAACTTCATCTTGATGTGTTAGGGTCGCTCCCTAGATAATAGCCGTGCAATATTACCACAAACATGGATCGCGATCAAGCATTGTAGGCAAGCAGTGACTGTTCCAGATTTGGTA